>JAFIFR010000315.1 GCA_020831935.1 Alkalimonas sp. | reverse complement strand
TTGCAAAATGCCTTACCGCAACTAAAGGATGGGGTGGAACTCAAATTCGTGTTTTTACCCGATGGCGAAGATCCAGACAGCATGGTGCAGCAAGAAGGCAAAACCGCTTTTTTACAGCGCATTGCCAACGCCAGCAGTTTGCAGCAGTACTTTTTTGAACACTTGCTGTCGCTGCACGATGTCCGCAGCGATGCCGGCAAGTCGGCCTTGCTGGCAGAGGGCAAAGCCTTGCTGGGCCAGATCCCCAGCGAATTTTATCGCGAACAGCTCAGCGATAAGCTGCACAACCTGATAGGCAAAGCCAAGGCGCCAACAGCGGCCCCAGCCAAAGGCAACAGCGCACGCTTTTTGCCAAAAGCTCAAGCGATGACACCGATGCGCCGCGCCATTGCTTTGCTGTTGCAATACCCGATGCTGGCCAACGCCATTGTGCAAGCCAAGGATTTGGCCGGCGCCAGTTTGCCAGGTATTGAGTTGCTGCTGGCCCTGCAACAAAAAATCATCGACAGCCCTGGCATTCGCACCGCGCAATTGCTGGAGCACTGGCGCGATAGTCCAGAGTACACAATACTCAATAAGCTGGCAGTCTGGGATCCGCAACTGGATCCGGAGCAAATTGAGCCAGAGTTTATCGACACCTTTGCAGCGATCGAAGATCAATACCTGCAACAGCGACTGGAAGCGCTGGAACGTACCGCCAAGCTGCAAAAGCTGACCCCGGCTGAGCAGCAAGAATACCTGTTGTTGTTAACCGCGCTGAAAAGCAGAAAACCGCGAACGGCCCCCAGCTAATTGCTGGCTAGAAATGCCGCAGTTTGCTATAATTGAAAGTTCGCAATTCGTTTAATCATTAACTTGAGTGGAAGAACAGCCTCTATGGAGCAAAGTCCTCAGTCGCAACTCAAACTCCTAATCTTGAAAGGTAAAGAGCAAGGGTACCTCACCTTTGCCGAAGTCAATGACCACCTTCCACAAGACATTATCGACTCGGAGCAAATTGAAGATATCATCCGCATGATCAACGACATGGGGATTCAGGTTTTTGAATCTGCCCCCGATGCCGATGATTTGATTATGGCCGATGCTGCCGCCGATGACGATGCAGCAGAAGAAGCCGCCCAAGCCTTGGTCAGCGTCGACAAAGAACTGGGCCGTACCACCGATCCGGTGCGGATGTACATGCGGGAAATGGGCACCGTCGAGCTGTTGACCCGCGACGGCGAAATTGAAATTGCCAAACGCATTGAAGACGGCATCAATCAGGTGCAAACCTCGGTCGCCGAGTACCCCGAAGCCATCACTTACCTGCTGGAATTATGGGACAAATACGAAGCCGACCAAATGCGACTGAGCGATATCGTTACCGCTTTTGTCGATCCGAATGAGCTGGAAGAAGCGCCGGTCATCGGCACCAACATTGGTTCGGATGTACCAGAGTCCAACAGCGATGACGACGATGACAGCGACGATGACGACGACAGCGATGACTCCGATGATGGCGACAGCGGCCCGGATCCGGAGGTTGCACGGGTCAAATTTTCTGAGCTACGCGATCAGTACGACATCACCCGCAACTCCATTGTTAACAATGGCCGTGAGCACGCTACCACCAAAGAAGAAATTCTGAAGCTGAGCGAAGTGTTCCGCTGCTTCCGTCTGGTACCGAAGCAATTTGACCGCTTGGTCAAAAACATGCGGGAAATGATGGATCGGGTGCGGGTGCAAGAACGCTTGATCATGAAACACAGCGTCGAGCACGCCAAAATGCCCAAGAAGGCCTTCGTTAAAGCCTTTACCGGCAATGAAACCTCAACCGCCTGGATTGACGCTGAGATTGCTGCGAAAAAGACGCATTCTGACAAGCTGACTGACTTCAAAGACGATTTGTATCGCTGTATTGAGAAGCTGAAAAAAATTGAAGAAGAAACCGGCCTTAGCATCGCTAAAATCAAAGACATCAACCGCCGGATGTCGATTGGTGAAGCCAAAGCACGCCGGGCCAAGAAAGAAATGGTCGAGGCCAACCTGCGTCTGGTTATCTCGATTGCGAAAAAATACACCAACCGTGGTTTGCAGTTCCTCGACCTGATCCAGGAAGGCAACATCGGTCTGATGAAAGCGGTGGATAAGTTTGAATACCGTCGTGGCTACAAGTTTTCTACTTACGCCACCTGGTGGATCCGTCAGGCCATTACCCGTTCGATTGCCGATCAGGCCCGCACCATCCGTATTCCAGTGCACATGATCGAAACCATCAACAAGCTGAACCGGATCTCCCGGCAGATGCTGCAGGAAATGGGCCGCGAACCGACACCGGAAGAATTGTCCGAGCGCATGCAAATGCCGGAAGACAAAATCCGCAAGGTG
>JAFIFR010000287.1 GCA_020831935.1 Alkalimonas sp. | reverse complement strand
GCGAATTCAGTTCCGATGATTTGCTGGGCCGGATTTTTTCCAGCTTTTGTATCGGTAAATAGCGCGGTAAAACAAAGGAAAGAATCATCCAACAAAAGGAAATATTTCTAATATATTCATTAATTTAAATGGTGTGATACCTTTCTTTACTTTCCGATAGTTGCTAAAAGTGGGCCTTGGATGGCCCACCAGCTGTGCTTGCGAGGGCCACCAGTGGCCCACTACACAGGAGTAACGCATGAAGTTATCTATTGAGAAAAAACCAGCAGACCGTGCCGGTCGTCAACAATTGCTGTTAACCCGTAACTATGGTTCCTATACCGATGAATCGGGTAAGCGTATTAAAAAGCGTAAACGCCAATCCTTAAATCTTTTTATCTATGCCACGCCAAAAGACAAGTCTCAGCGAGATTACAATAAAAAGACATTAGAACTGGCTGAGCGGATCCAAGCCCAAGCAATTGTTGACCTGGCCAATAACAAATATCACTTTGAAGACGAGGCCAAGCAACAACAAAGCTTCATCGACTATATGCAGCAAATTATCGAGGAGAAAAGGAAAACTGACAGCAAATCAAACGTGTCCATATGGGAGTCAGTACTGATTCACTTACAGCGATTTTCTGATGGCTACCAGTTATCGTTTGCCAACTTTGACGCAGGATTGTTGCAGGATTTCCGTATTTACCTGACAACGATAGCCACTACCAAGTCAGGTAAAGAGTTGTCATCTAATACCGCATCTTCGTACTTTAACAAGGTAAGAGCGGCACTAAATCAGGCATTTCACGAGGGCATCATTCGCAGAAACCCGGTAAATGAAGTTAAAAGTATTAAGCCAGAGCAAAATAAGAGAGAGTATTTACTTGAGGATGAACTGAAAGCCGCGTATCAGACTGATTGCCGCAAAGAAGTGATTAAAAGCGCTTTTCTGTTTGGCTGCACTACAGGTCTACGCTGGAGTGATATCCAACAATTGAAATGGCAGGATGTCTTCTTAAGTGAAAGTGTAAACAGGATAACGTTCAACCATAAGAAAAGCAGAAAGCTTCAATATTTGGATCTTCCACGCGATGCAGTAAAACTCATGGGTGAACCGCAAGCACCTGAGAGCAGGGTATTCAAAGGCCTTAGATACTCATCAAACGTTAACGATACTATTAAAATTTGGATGCTTCATGCTGGTATCACCAAGCATATTACGTTTCATTGTGCCCGCCACACCTTTGCAGTAAGACTACTAACTAACGGCGCAGATATCTATACCGTATCAAAGCTACTCGGCCACTCCGAGCTTAAAACGACTCAGATATACGCCGACATCATTGAGAGCAAACGCAAAGAGGCAATGGAGTCATTGCCCAGCCTTTGGCAATAATTATCGGGTTGGGAAAAGAGGGAAACAGGGAATATTTATTTAAATTGATTACTTAATGTATATCATCCTGTGTTCCCTTCCCTTTCCAGCTAGATCGTCACACAAAATCTTGATTTGGAAGTTGGTATAACCAAGCAAAGTTTTTTGTTACGAGTCACCCAGAACTGATGCTTATAGCCTGACCGGACCAAGTAGCAACGATCTGAGGAAAGAACCTCAGCCAGCAGCAACTGACCAACCGGCTCATCACTCCTGATGATGTGTTCAAAGTTTGTTTTCTTAGCTCTTTTGATAAATTCAGATTTGGTCATGTTAGCCCCCTATGGCAAATGTGGTTGGTGAGGATTTAGGCGCTCGTCGCCTAAAGGCCCGCCATACCACATGGCCAACATGCACTACGCAGAGAAAAGCCAGTCCAGCTATAAATCGCCCGCAGGGTTGCGTAGCAAGGGGGCCCCACCGCGTGGGGTTCCGATTTATGGCTTGACTGGATTTGAACGGAGTGGTTTAGGGCTTTGCTATTGCTAAGCTGTCATATTCTACGAGGTATGCATTTTTACAGTAGGTTAGGTACTGCAAAAAAACATTGACATTAAAATCTTCTTGCACAATAATTACCCTGCCTTATGCGTAGAGATTCTACTGTGTTATTTTTGATGCTGCATAAGTCACAAGGATTGCAGTGACAGGTTGCCCCCTGCCACTGCTGTCATTAACCCATAGCTAATAGCAATTTAACTGACGAGGTAAACAACAATGAAAGTATATCAAATTAATTATGACCTGAGAAACCAACGCAACTACCAGGATTTAATCATCAAAATCAAATCTTATGGGAACTGGGCTAAACCATTAGAGTCTTGCTGGTTAATAGTAACGGAACAATCAGCAACTCAGATTCGTGATACTCTGGCATCTGTAATGGACAACGATGACGGGCTCCTAGTAACTCGATTACAAAGTGAAGCCGCTTGGCGACACCTTGGAAGTAATTTAAACAGTTGGCTGAAAGAGCAGTTGAAACAAGCAGCCTAACCCAATAGCCATGGATGGCTATAACTCTCATGGGAAACTTATGCAACGAGTTACTACTATGAAATCCTTGACGACAATAGCGAGTATCCGCACAGGATTTACCTTTCGCGAAAAAGTTGAAGAACTGCAGCAAGGTGGTAATGCTTATGTCATTCAGATAAAAGATGTGCGAAAAGTACATGAAGATACTTCATCTTATAGTCTTGCCATCGAACATCTCCCGCAAATCAGTTGGAATGGTAAAAACAAAGCATTTGTATCCGCTGGCACTGTAATACTTCCTGCCAGAGGCGGCTATTTCAAAGCATCTTGTTTAATGCAGACGGAAGATACTGCGCTGCCTGTTGTAGTCAGTAGTCAGTTTTTGGTACTTACACCAAACAAGCATGTGCTCGCTGAATTTTTATGTTGGTCTCTCAATCAACCCTCCATGCAGAGAGCGTTAATCGAATCAAGCCAGGGTACCAGTATGCCTATGCTAAAGGCCGAAACCCTTAAACAGCTCAAGATATCGGTTCCCCCATTAAAAACTCAGCACCAGATTGTCCAACTAACTCGACTTTGGGAACAGGAACAGCGGGTTACCAAAGCGCTATTAAAGAATCGTGGAACCATGCTGCAAGGCATGTTTCAGCAACTACTCAAAGAGACGAATCAAATATGAGCACGAACGAAAAAATCAACCAAGACAGCATTAATAAGGCCCTGTGGAACGCCTGCGATACTTTCCGTGGCACCATCAGTGCCGATACCTACAAAGACTTCATACTGACCATGCTGTTCCTCAAGTACATCTCAGACGTATGGCAGGATCACTACGATGGCTACAAGGCCGAGTACGGCGACGAGCCGGAACTCATCGAAGAGATGATGAAAAATGAGCGCTTTGTTCTGCCGAAGACGGCCAGTTTCTATGCCCTGTATGAACGCCGTCACGAGCCCGGCAACGGCGAGCGCATCGACCAGTCGCTCCACGCCATTGAAGAAGCCAACGGCACCAAGTTAAAAGATGCCGGTAAGAGTGTGTTCCAGGACATCAGCTTTAACACAGATAAGCTAGGTGAAGAAAAGCAAAAAAATACCATTCTGCGTCACTTGCTGGAAGACTTTGCTAAGTCTGAGCTGAACCTCAAACCCAGCCGAGTCGGCACCCTGGATGTGATTGGTAACGCCTACGAATACCTGATTAAAAACTTTGCCGCCAGCGGCGGCCAGAAAGCAGGTGAGTTTTATACCCCACCAGAAGTCAGTGATCTGATCGCCGAATTGCTCGACCCGCAACCGGGCGATAGTATCTGTGATCCAGCTTGCGGTTCTGGCTCGCTGCTCATGAAATGTGGTCGCAAGGTAGTAGCTAACCACGGCAGCAAGCAATACGCCCTGTATGGTCAGGAGGCTATTGGCTCCATATGGTCGCTGGCCAAGATGAACATGTTCCTGCACAGCGAAGACAACCACAAAATCGAATGGGGCGACACCATCCGTAATCCCAAAATACTTGATAAGAATAGCGATCTGATGCTGTTTGATATCGTGACCGCCAACCCGCCGTTCAGCTTGGACAAATGGGGCCATGACGAAGCCGAGCACGACAGATTCAGCCGCTTCCGCCGTGGCGTACCGCCGAAAACCAAAGGCGATTACGCCTTTATTCTGCACATGATTGAGACCCTGAAGCCAAAAACAGGCCGCATGGGCGTGGTAGTGCCGCATGGCGTGCTGTTTCGTGGCTCCAGCGAAGGCAAAATTCGCCAGCAACTGATAGACGAAAACCTGCTGGATGCCGTTATTGGCCTGCCTGAGAAACTGTTTTACGGCACGGGTATTCCAGCGGCGATCCTGATCTTCAAAAAAGAAAAGGTAGGCGACAATGTCTTGTTTATCGATGCCTCACGCAACTTTAAAGCCAGTAAAAACCAAAATCTGCTCACCGCAGAGAACATTTCCAAAATCGTCGCTACCTACAAGGCGAGAGTAAACGTTGATAAGTATGCCTACGTTGCCAGTCTCGATGAGATCAAAGAGAATGACTACAACCTGAACATCCCGCGCTATGTCGATACCTTTGAAGAAGAGGAAGAAATTGACCTGATGGCTGTACGTGCCGAGCGTGAGCAATTGAAAGCTCAATTAGCTAGCATAGAAGATGAAATGACCAGCTATTTGGCTGAGTTGGGCTATTTAAGCAACGCAGAATAAGGAGCTTACACCATGGAACAACAGCAAATTCAATCTCTCACAACCACCTTTGAAGGTCATGCTCAGCAAACCGAAAATGGCGTTGAATATTGGCTTGCGCGTGATCTGCAACATCTGTTGGGTTATGGCAAATGGGACAACTTTGTCAGTGTTATTTCAAAAGCCAAAACCGCCTGTGAAATCAGCGGTCATGCCATTGCCGACCATTTTGCCGACGTCGGGAAAATGGTCGAGTTGGGTTCTGGCAGCCAACGTGAAATCGACGATGTCATGCTCACCCGCTACGCCTGCTATCTAATAGCTCAAAATGGTGATTCACGTAAGCAGGAAATAGCGTTTGCCCAAACCTACTTTGCCATGCAAACCCGAAGAGCGGAGCTAATAGAACAACGTTTGCTAGAAGCAGAGCGAGTATTGGCACGGCAAAAGCTCTCGGCTACGGAAAAAGAACTCTCTAGCGTAATTTTTGAGCAAACCGGTGGCAATCAAAACTTTGCCCTGATCCGCAGCAAAGGTGATACAGCCTTGTTTGGCCGAAACACCAAAGCGATGAAGGCTCAATGGCAGGTGCCAGATAATCGCCCACTGGCGGACTTTGCACCCACCATAATCCTCAAAGCCAAAGATTTCGCCACCGAGATCACCATTCACAATGCACGTACACAACAAATGACCCGCGAGCAACAAATCTCTAGTGAGCACGTCACCAACAACGAGGCAGTACGCCAAACCCTGCTAAGCCGAGGTATACGCCCTGAGCAGTTGCCACCGGCAGAAGATGTGAAAAAGGTAGAGCGCCGTTTAGCCTCTGCGGATAAGAAGTCGCTGAAGAACCCAGACACACTGGGCGATGGGGATAATCCGAATGAGTAAATATTCCAAACATGAACCACTTAAAACCCTGCTAGGCGAAATGGCCAAATACTTGGGGGAGTTGAGTTATGGTGCCTAATGGGTGGAAGTTAAGTACCATTGAAGAAATATCCAATGTTTCTTCTGGCGGGACTCCTAGCAGAAAAAATGATTCATTTTGGAATGGAAATATTCCTTGGGTAACAACTGCTGAGGTTCAGTTTAAGGTTATCGAAGATACCGCTGAAAAGATCACTGAAGAGGGTCTTGCAAACTCGTCAGCTAAGCTGTTCCCAGTCGACACAATTCTTATGGCTATGTATGGGCAAGGTAAAACGAGAGGTCAAGTAGCCAAGCTAGGCATTGAGGCTTCTACGAATCAGGCATGTGCGGCAATTATATTGAAATCTGGTTACGACGTTGATTATTACTACCAGTTTCTCATAAGCCAGTATGAAAATATTCGGGAAATGGCAAACAGCGGCGGCCAAGAAAATCTCAGTGGCGGGATCGTGAAGTCTATACAAGTTCCGATCCCTCCATACACCGAACAAAAGAAAATCGCTCAAATCCTTTCCACTTGGGATAAGGCCATCACCACCACCGAACAACTGCTCGCTAACAGCCAGCAGCAGAAAAAAGCCCTGATGCAACAACTGCTCACCGGAAAAAAACGCTTGCTGGATAAGAATGGGGTTAGGTTTAGTGGAAAATTCAAGCGCTTCCACTTTTCAGGTTTACTAGAAATTGACCGGAAGAGCTTGGGATCGAAAACTGACCCAAATTTAGAATTCGATTATATATCTCTTTCTGACGTTGAAACGGGGACAATCTCTGGTGTCCTCGAAAGACACACATTTAAAACATCACCTAGTCGAGCAAGAAGAATAGTTTCACTTGGGGATATTTTGCTTGCAACCGTTCGGCCAAACCTTCAAGGATTTGCGAAAGTAAGTGAGCAACATGAACATTGTATTGCGTCTACGGGATTCGCTGTCCTGACTCCAAAGAAAGGTACCTGTGGCGACTACGTTTACCACTATTTATTTGGCTCACACATAACAGGCCAAATCAATGCGCTTGTAGTTGGTACCAACTACCCAGCAATCAACTCATCGGATGTTTCAGGGTTGTGTATTTATTGCCCTCACTACGAGGAGCAAGTCGAAATTGCGAAAGTTCTCAATAGTAGCGATGAGTTGATAAACGCACTACAACAGAAGTTGGAAGCGTTAAAGCAAGAGAAAAAAGCGCTGATGAAGCAGTTGTTAACGGGTAAACGACGAGTTTTGGTGAGCTAAGGGGGTTGCACGTGGAGCTAACAAAGGATGATGCATATCAAGCGATTGCTGAGTTTTTTACCGACAAGCCGTTTGTATTATTTGGCACAGGAACATCATGTGCGCTTGATCTGAATTTTGGGATGCCAGCTCTTGAACGCCACCTTCGAGCCGAACTGGCACATGGAATGACCGAAGCACAAGCACAGCAATGGCAGCAAGTTATGTCTGCACTCGATGAGGGTAGTCATGATTTTGAATCCGCAATGGACTTCATCAAGGATGAGGCACTGACCAATCGAATAGTCGAACTTACTGCCAGCTTTGTTGCGAACCACGATAACGCTTACGCTCATTCAATCATGTCTGGCTCATGCGAATGGCCCGCTGGCTCACTAGTGAAAAAGCTGGTTGAAGCTTTACCGCAGGCCGATAAACAACTTCACGTCGCTACGCCAAATTACGATTTACTGGCTGAATACGCCTTAGTCCGGCACAAGATTCCCTACATTACCGGGTTTCACGGTGGATTCCTTCGGCGCTACGACTGGAGTGAAGCGAAAAAGTCAGTTCAATCTATTCAGAAAGGCCTTGGTAAGACAAGGCCGCCATTAAGAATAGTTGAATGCAAGCATGTCCGTCTACACAAACCGCACGGTTCGTTAAATACATTTGAATGGGAAGCACAGCTTATTGAGTGCAATAGCTGGATACTCAGCAAACCTGAAGGCGTTGTGCGGGCCATGATCACTCCTGGCACGGCCAAGTATCAACGGCTGCACAAGGACAGAGCGCAGTTGGCTGAATACGACACCGCTGTCGGAAACCATACTAGCTTTCTATTTTTGGGATTTGGCTTTAATGATTCTCAGCTTGTTAACAATGCATTTAGACAAAAGCTTGAGCAAGACCATTGCCGTGCATTGGTGATTACTCGGGATTCGAATCCAAGAATCGAAGAGTGGCTGGGCAAATGTCCGAACATGTGGCTTATCTGCAAACAGATTGACTCAGATAAAAGCAGAATCTATAACTCAAAGTTTAAAAACTGGCTACATATAGATGAAAAGGAATTATGGCGTTTTGACGCTTTTACCAACGAATTTTTAGGAGTGTAACATGGCTCTTTTTACTTTCAATGATGACAGCTACACACTTGGCAACATCCGTGAAGTTGACACCCGAAAAGTAACCATTCTGGTCAATAGTGACAAAGATCTACGTAAAGCCAGAGTTGGACAGCTTGTAACCGTACCACTCAGCGGTGCTACTGAATGTTGGCTGATTGGCATGATTGATAAGGTCATCAAAGCGGTAGTCACTCAGCCACTTACTCTGGAAGTGCCAGAAGATGGTGCTGACGAGATAGATGCTTTTGAAGATAGCGTAGTCAATACAGTCAAGATCACGTTGATGGGTGCAGCCCGCTGGGATGCAATCGTTCAAAAATATAAGTTTTCACGATCTCTTGATCACGTCCCTGAAATCGACTCGACCTGCTACGTTCTAAAAGACGCCCACCTGGAAGAATTCATGCGTGTGATTTCTGAATGTGGCGATGGAGAGCACTCGCTTGAATTGGGTTCTTATAAGCTCAATGAGAATGCACGCGCTTATGTTGATGGCAATAAACTATTCCAGCGGCATGCCGCTCTACTTGGCAGCACTGGCTCTGGTAAATCATGGACGGTTGCTTCGATTCTGGAAAGAAGCTCGCAACTACCATCTTCAAACCTCGTTGTATTTGACTTGCATGGTGAATATAAAGAACTTTCCTATGCGAAACAACTGAGAATACCGGGACCAGATGAGGTCGATGTCGATGATGATTCACTGCTCTTTCTACCCTATTGGTTGCTAAATTCTGAAGAAATCCAGTCATTATTCGTTGATCGAAGTGAATTCAGTGCGCATAACCAAGTTGTGGTTGTTCAAGATGCAATTACTGAGCAGAAGAAAGCTTTCCTACAAGCGAATGGTCGAACCGATCTGTTGCAATCTTTTACTCTCGACAGTCCAATTCCATATTCCTTGGACAAAGTCATTGGAAAGCTTAAATATCTAAATGAAGAAAAAGTTGAAGGCTCAAGAGGCCCTAAAAACGGCCCTTTCAACGGCGAATTCTCTAGGCTGCTAGTTCGCATGGCAAGCCGCTTAAACGACCGACGCTATGGTTTCCTCTTCAATAGTCCGGAAAAATACAACCAATACGATTCTTTGAGCATGGTTGCTGAAAAACTGATGGGCTTTGGAAATCAAAAGCAAAGTATTAAAGTAATCGACTTCTCAGAGGTTCCTGCCGACATACTGCCAGTAATCATTGGTTTGGTTGCTCGCATCATCTATCAAGTTCAATTCTGGACGAATCCGGAAAGTCGCAGACCAGTAGCCTTTGTCTGTGATGAAGCGCACCTTTACCTGCCAAGAAAAGAAGGTAACCCAGTTGAGCGTAGAGCGGTCGAAGCATTTGAGAAGATAGCTAAAGAAGGTAGGAAATACGGTGTTGCACTAATGATTGTTAGCCAACGCCCCTCAGATGTGAGTACCACCATTCTCAGCCAGTGTAACAACATCATATCACTGCGTTTAACAAATGCGGATGACCAAGCAACTGTCCGAAAATTGCTCCCAGAAAGCCTCGAAAGTCTCTTAGAAGCATTACCCATCATGGATGTTGGGGAAGCTATGGTTGTCGGTGACTCGGTACTTCTGCCTAGCAGAATAAAAATTGATCCACCTACTGAAAAGCCATTGAGTGCAACAATAGATTTTTGGTCTCGTTGGCAAGAAGACGTTACCAATGCCGATTTTGCATTGGCTGTAGAAAACATGCGCCGGCAAAACAGAACAAAGCCATAACCCGAAGCTGCACCTCAGGTATCAGGGGTTGAAGAGAGATAACAAATGACACAATACACACCCAAATTTCAGGAAGAATATAGTGCCAAGTTACCAGCCCTGACGTTATTGACCAACTTAGGGTGGTCGTTCCTCTCTCCTGAGCTGGCATTAGCCGCCCGTGGTGGTAAAGCCTATGATGTGGTTTTACGACAGCTGCTGCGCAGTGAGCTCCAGAAGCGTACCTTCATCTTTGCTGGTAATAGCTATCCGCTGTCTGAAAAGGCCATTGATAACCTGATTGCCGAGGTGTGCAGCCCTGCACTTAATGAGGGCTTATTGACTGCCAATGAGCGCCTATACAACCACCTTTTGTATGGCATATCCGTCACTGAGTTTGTGGATGGCAAAAAGGCCAATCCGACGATTGCGCTGATTGACTGGCAGAACCCAGCCAATAACAGCTTTGTGTTTACCGAAGAATTTACCGTTACCCGCTCGGGTGGTGTAGAAAGCCGCAGACCCGACATTGTATGCTTTGTAAACGGTATTCCTCTGGTTGTGATTGAGGCGAAGCGCCCGGATGGCAATGTGAAGAAAGGCCCCACAATTGACGAAGGTATTTCACAAAGCCTGCGTAACCAGCGCCATGATGAAATCCCGCTGCTGTTCGCCTATAGCCAGATGTTGCTTTCCATTAATGGCAACAAAGGACGTTACGGTACCTGCAGCACTCCCGCTAAGTTTTGGTCCGCGTGGCGTGAAGAAGATATCTCCGACGCCGAGATGTATGCCATCAAAAACAAAAAGCTGAAAGACGAGCAACTGACAAGCCTGTTCAGCCACCGACCGAAAAAAGATCTGGATTGGTATCAGAGCCTGACCGCTGCGGGCGAGCTGGCTGTTACCTGCCAGGATCAACTGCTGATCAGCCTGTTAAGCCCTGCCCGGCTGCTGGAGATGACCCGTTACTTCACCTTGTTCGATAAGAAGGCTGGCAAGATCGTCGCCCGTTATCAGCAGGTGTTCGGCATCAAGCGACTGATCGAGCGCATCAATATTCGCAGCATCACCGGTGGTCGTGAAGGCGGTGTGATCTGGCACACCACAGGTTCGGGCAAGTCATTCACTATGGTGTTTTTGAGTAAAGCGTTGATTCTGCACGAAAGCCTAAAGCAATGCCGTATTGTGGTGGTCACCGACCGCGTAGACCTGGAAACCCAGCTCAGTAAAACCTTTGCCTCTGGCGGCGAGCTGGCCGGTAAAAAAGACAAAGAAGCAGCAATGGCTACCTCCGGTAAACGACTGGCCGAACAGATTGGCAAAGGCACTGAGCGGCTTATCTTTTCGCTGATCCAGAAGTTTAATACCGCCACCAAGATGCCGGAGTGCGTGAACCATAGCTCTGACATCATAGTGCTGATTGACGAAGGCCACCGCAGCCAGGGGGGTGAAAACCATATCCGTATGAAGCAAGCGCTGCCCAATGCCGCCTTTGTGGCCTTCACAGGCACGCCACTGTTAAAAGACGACAAGACCACCAATAAGTTTGGCCCCATTGTGCACGCTTACACCATGCAACGCGCCGTGGAAGACCAGACAGTTACGCCACTTCTGTATGAAGAGCGTATTCCCGATCTAGATGTGAATGAACGTGCCATCGACAGTTGGTTTGAGCGTATTACTGAGGGGCTTTCCGAAGACCAAAAAGCCGATTTAAAACGCAAGTTTGCCAAAAAAGGCCAGGTATACGGTGCGGATGACCGCATTCGCTTGATTGCCTTGGATGTCGCCAACCACTTTGTGAAGAACATCGACGAAGGTTTAAAAGGCCAGTTAGCTTGTGACAGCAAAGCTTCTGCCATCAAGTACAAAAAGTACCTTGATGAAGCTGGCTTGTTTGAATCCGCCGTAGTGATGAGCCCACCGGATAGCCGTGAAGGCAACACCGCTGTGGATGAAGCCACCACTCCGGAAGTTACCAAGTGGTGGAAAAACAATGTTGGCAGCCAGGACGAACAGGGTTACACCAAACAACTGATTGAGCGTTTCGACAAAGATAATTCACTGAAGATACTGATCGTGGTCGATAAGCTGCTCACCGGCTTTGATGAACCGAAAAACGCAGTGCTTTATATCGATAAGCCCCTGAAAGAGCACAACCTGATCCAGGCGATTGCACGGGTAAACCGTCTGCATCCGAAGAAGAAGTTTGGCTTGCTCATCGACTATCGCGGCATTTTGGCCGAACTGGATACAACCATTCAAAAATATCAGGATCTGGCCTCGCGTACTCAGGGCGGTTACGACATCAATGATATTGCTGGCCTCTACAACCAGATGAGTACCGAATACAAGCGCCTGCCACAGCTCTATAAGCAGCTATGGGCCATATTCGATGGCGTGAAAAACAAGAACGACATCGAGCAATTGCGTCAGGTTCTGGTACCGAAGATTGAAGAGCAAGAGCCATCAGCGCCGGGAGAAAGAGGAGAGCTTGTCGATGTGCACCTGAAAGTACGCGAGGACTTCTACGAAGCCCTGACGGCTTTCGCCAGTTGCCTCAAGGTAGCGCTGCAATCAGCCACCTTCTTTGAAGACAAGAGCTTTAGCGACCAGGATAGACGCCATTACAAAGAAACGGTGAAACAATTCTCCAGCCTACGCCAACTTGTGCAACAGGATGCGGGCGAGAAGATCGACTACGACGAATACGCAGAACAGGTGAAAAAGCTGCTGGATAAGCATGTGGTGGGTGTCGAGGTTAAAGAACCTGGTGGCGTGTATGAAGTGGGTAAGATGGGTCAAAAGCAACAGCCAGAAGACTGGAGCGAAGATAAAACCCGCAATGAAACCGACATCATCAAAACCCGTGTAACCCGAATGATTGAGCAAGAGTTACGGGATGACCCCTATGCTCAGGAAGCGTTCTCCGA
This sequence comes from Alkalimonas sp., assembly GCA_020831935.1. Classification (GTDB taxonomy): domain Bacteria; phylum Pseudomonadota; class Gammaproteobacteria; order Enterobacterales; family Alteromonadaceae; genus Alkalimonas. The sequence continues at coordinate 9,208 of JAFIFR010000287.1, read as the reverse complement.
GTTGCTGCGTCAGGCCATTGAAGAAGCCGAAAAACTATTCGACCACCCACGGAAACAGTACATGCTGTTCCGTGAATTTGAAGAGCAAGTGCAAGACAGACGCTTGAACGATATACCCGATGCCTTCGCTGGTAACCGGCATGCCCAGGCCTATTTTTGTGTGTTCAAGAAAGTGCTTCCGGAAGCCTTGGCAGTGCTGGATCAGCAGGTACAGGATAAATGGGTCAAAGTTGCCTTCGAAATTGACCAGGCGGTAGAAACCTCTGTCGCAGAGAACTCCATCAACCCGCAAAATATCGAAGCCGACATTCGCAAAAAACTACTGCCTCGTATGTTCCAGGAATGCAAAGCCATTGGCGGTGGTATGGATCAGGCCAAGAAGATTGTTGAGATGGTTGTTCAGATCACTCGAGTTGGATTAAACGGCGCTTGAGCGGGTATAGTCAGATGAATGTGCCAATTATACCGAAGAGCCAGACCATGAGCTTCCGCTATGGTGATGAGCAGATTACTTTTGAGCGAGTAAAGCGCCCGCAAGCGACTGGCAAGGTATTGATCAAGGTCCATCCGGACTGTCGGGTAATCGCATTCGCTCCCGAAGATACTGACAGTGAGGCGGTACTATCCGCTGTTAAAAAGCGTGGACGTTGGATATACGAGCAGCTCAGAAACTTCCGCAAACAGCTTGAGTTCACCACCCCTCGTCAGTACATCAGCGGCGAAAGCCATTATTACTTGGGGAAACAGTACCTGCTGAAAGTGATCGAAGTGACCGAGCAGGCTCAAGGCGTGAAACTGTTACGCGGAAAGCTGGAAGTTTCGGTACGAGCAAAGTCCGCCGACAAGGTGAAAGAGCTACTGACTGACTGGTACAAAGCGCGAGCTAAGGAAACCTTCTCCAAGCGCCTCGATGCCATGCTGGAGCAAGTCCTTTGGGTAGATGAACGACCACCACTGCGCATACTGACGATGCAAACCCAATGGGGCAGCTGTTCACCCCATGGCCGAATTACCCTGAACCCGCATCTTGTCAAAGCACCCCGTGAGTGTATCGATTATGTAATTTTGCACGAGCTTTGCCACATAGCTGAGCATAACCATAGTGAGCGGTTCTACCGACTAATGAACCAGGTTATGCCGAGATGGGGAAAGACGAAAACAAAGCTCGATGAGATGGCTTGCTTGCTTTTTACCTGATTTAGAATCAGATAGATAAAAAAGCAGCTGCACACCCTTGTCACCTTAGCTACAGCAAAGGCCGCGTATCTACTTAGACACGACTATCCTTTGAGATGGTAGATGCTAAAAACCCTAAAAACATCTACTTGGATTAATCACCTCGTGGGCAGCGCCCGGTTGTACCATAAGCCATACGGCCACCTAGGTAGAGGTCGTCTGTAAAGTCGACGGGCCTGGTGTGCAGCCACCGATTTTTACTATAACGAACTTTTCTAGACATTGCGCGAGAAAAACCCCTATGAGATCTCCGAGGTTTTTATTTGAAATCGGATTAACGTCGAGTCGTCCCTACCGCCAAGGTAGGGACGACTCGGAGAGTCGCTACCGCCAAGGTAGGGACGACTCGGAGAGTCGCTACGCAAGGCCTTTGCTCATGATGCCTTGCAACAAAATCTGCTCTTCAACGATCCCGGGCCAGAAGAGGGACGTTGATTTTTCCTGTTGCAATCGCTGATCAATATGATATCTTTTGAATTGTACTCGCTCGCCAAGAGCAAAAAGAAAAAGGGCGCTTCAGCTGCCCGCAACACGCCTCCAGAGGTGCTACGTCCGTAGCAACGGGTCGCAAGACCAAATCCCAATATCAACAAAACCACCGTAGTCTGGTATTGCCTTCAACAGAAGCCATCCAGCTCAGCTTGTATTGCTTTAGATCAGTTAGCCCAAGTGTCTCTATGACAACATTCCCGGTTGCGACCGTGTATGTGGCTTTAAAACTTACCTTTTATTGGTTAACACCCCCTGATCTTCGGTTTTGATTTTTTCTCTCGCTTCAAAGCACTTTCGTACTTCCGTTAATCAATTAGAGGAAAAAAAACATGAGCCAATTAGGTTATCGTTTGCATCACATGGTCAATATCCAACACAAAGAGGGCAGCTATGGTACCCGTAACAGCCGGGGAAAAATTTTAGATATGGCAGCTAAACAGCTGCTGACAGGTGGCTTTAAGCTACGAGACCCTGGAGGGTTAAAAACTAAGCATGTCGATTTTTTAGTATCCAAGTGGCAAAGTGATGGCATTGCCGATAAAACAATTAAAAATCGCTTAGCGGCCATTAGGTGGTGGGCGGATAAGATCGGTAAACGCAACATCGTCGCTCGTGACAATGATAGCTATGGTATTGCTACAGTCCGCAATAACCCACTAGGTAAGTCCAAGCAGCTGGATATGGAGAAACATGCAAAAATCGGCTGCGAGCTTATTAAACTATCATTAAGGCTTCAGCAGGAGTTTGGCCTTCGCCGTGAGGAAGCCATCAAATTTAATCTGTCCTATGGATGGAAAAATGATTATATCCGGTTAAAAGGATCCTGGACTAAAGGTGGCAAATATAGGGAGATCCCTATTACCACTCAATCACAGCTAGCACTATTGAAAGAAATTGCCACAACGACCAAATCAGCACTAATACCGGCAAGCAACAATTACGCTCAGCAACTTGGACGGTATGAGCGGGAGACATCCCGTGTAGGTTTAAGTAAGAATCATGGGTTACGTCATCATTATGCCAGGCAGCGATATTTGGAGCTAACTGGCTGGCAATGCCCAGCAGACGGTGGCCCTAAAAGAAACACTTTAAATGCTGAGCAGCATGCGCTTGATACATCAGTGCGACTACAGATCAGTAAAGAGCTTGGGCATGAGAGGCTAAGCATCACATATTCTTATTTGGGCAGCTAAAATTGGCTTGTCAAATTAATTTGGGTATGTGTAATTAGGTTTATCATTGATGAAATAATTAAATCAATGAGGAAATATAGATGATTTACAACAATCCAGATGAAGTGGCAATTCAGAGATATCACAAATATATCAATAACTTAGGAGGATCTATTAGCATTGGCTCGGGGTTAACACTGCTGACTGCAGATATAAACCCTGCTGCATGGGCATGGCTAATTTCCGCTGTAATAATGCTGTGGTGTGCATGCCAGGGTAGAGATGTTCGACAGCTAAAAAAGCGAAACTCAAAGCTGCCAATTCTATGGAGCAGTTTCGTCCAAAATTGCTTGTTATTGCATTTTGGTATGGCACTACTAGCTATGATAGGTCTGGAACTACTCTAAGTTTAACTCGCGAATCAACATCGTGTTCGGAAGCTAAAAAATTTGGCATGCCAAATTTTTTAGCTGTTCACTTTCCAATCTATAATAGCAACTGCCAACTCATCCTCAATGCAATAAAAGAATGCAGTTGGCACCTCAAGCACCTTACTAAGAGCAATAACAGTTTTGAAATCAGGGGAGTGAACACCACGCTCATACTGGTTCATTCTGGCTGAAGCGGCAAAACGATCCATACCAGCCAGAATACCCAGTTGCTTCTGAGATAGACCTTTTCGTTTTCTTGCCTGCTTTAACCGCTCGGGGAGCGGCGAACCATCGTTAGTATTCAATCTTAGTGTGAGACATTGGCTATTGAAAACTAAGATTGTCTTAGCTTTAATAGAGCCTGGATACTAAGGAATCCTTAGCAAATTTGGCATGCCAAATTTTTAAGAGCGAAAATGAGGGTTATGAATGAAGATTTCCGTATTAAGTGTAACGTGTGCAGCATTACTGGCTGGCTGTGTCACGGTAACCAACAGCAAAGGCGAGCGATACGAGCTAACCAGAGACGGTTTAAACCCTATAGGCCCAACGAATACGAATAGGTATGCACAAGCTAAATTCTGCACCGGCCAGATTGCCTTAGAGCAATTGCAAAACAACCCTCAGTTTACAGATGCAGCTTATGTGGGCTATTACCGTGATGATAAAAATTCTGGCATCGACCTGGATAAATTTATCAATGCAAAAACCGCGAGCATGAACGAGTTCGACCGGGCAAGAAGTGAACGTGCTTACTTGGAATACTACAACCAGCGGCAGTACATCCGGGAGTATCACCTTACTGGATTTGCAGAACTCGGTGAGTATGACTTTGATAAAGAAGCCTTCCCTCTTCATTTTTATAATCGCTATGACTTTGACCTCGGAGCATTGGGAGAGCATACATTCTGGTTGCAGCTGGAAAAATTTGCAGAGCTAAATGTGCCTTCCAAGCATGCTGAGGCTTTTCTAAGGCAATTCACTAAAAAACGGCCGGGCCAATACGAGATTGATCCATCCTTATCGGTTGCCCTCGGCGGCAGAAGCAACCAACAAGCTAACTCCAATAGGCGGATTCGCTACTATGCGTCTTTTTCACAAGCGGAAATGCAGGATAGCGGGCTGCATTTTCAACCAACCAAAGTGATCATTGAAAATACCGTTGGTGATTGCAGCTATGCATTACCACAAGCAAATAACTGAGCAATTCTTAGTAAAAAATTTGGCATGCCAAATTTTTTGATGAACAGGAGGCAATAATGTGGGGTAAAGTACTAAAGGTAACAGGCTTGGTAGCACTTGGAGTTCTTGATGTTGTGCTATCGAGCGATGATAGTGACGATCAACACCAGCTTGATATGCTTAACGATGGTATGGGTAATATTCATGCCGATGGTGAAGGTATGACCCGGCAAGAGGCTGAAGACAAACAAGCCCTTGGTGAGCTGTATGATACCTACTATTAAATTTGGCATGCCAAATTTAATAGTAGGTATTTTGTGCAGAACCGACAAAATTGTGGAATGCGAATGAATCTTGAAAACCTGCAACAAGTTGCTGAATTAAGGCCTTTTATTCCGGCTATAAAAGAGCTACGCCAGCGCATGGTTGGCATTGAACAGTACAGGGAGCCTCTGGCTTTTGAGTTGGCAGACAGCTATCAGAAAGAGGAACAACTCTACTTAGACCTGATGAGACAAAAAATATTTGCTTTCCAGGTTAGTAATGAACGGAATGAGCATTGGGATATTTTGGAAGAAGCCTTCAATCAATTTGCTAGCAGAAGTACTGAGCTCATTTTTTCTGCCAAAGGTGCGTCATCTGAAAGGCTGCAGGCCATCAATCAGTGGCTGATCCAGTTATGCGACTGGGAGCAAACTGGTTTCTCGAATATCACCCGCCACTAATTCCACACTGCAATTGAAAAGCACAACACAAAAATTTGGCATGCCAAATTTTTGTGTTAAAAAACACGATCCTAAAAACCCCCTGAAACTCATCCTAGTTTTTCTCTGAAAAAAATATTTCCTAGCGTTACCGTAGATATATCGGAAGCAATCGGAAAGCAAAAGCATGTATGAATCATTAAGTAACGGGCTGTATATCAATCAACAAGACGGTGAGTCAAAATTTCTCTGTGGGCCGATCCGGGTACTGGGTATTACGCGCGATTCTGATAATCGCAAAAACTACGGCTTACTAATTGAGTGGAGAAATCTGGATAACAAAACCATTCGTCAGGTTTTTCCTCGCAAACAAATCATCAATGAAAATGGCAGACAACTGAAAGAAGTGCTTGTTGATACAGGGCTTGCAGTATCAAACAGAGCCCGGACGTGGGAGCATATTATCACTTTCCTGAACCAATCCACCCCGAAAGCCCGGCTGGTCAGTTCATCCCAGACAGGTTGGCTGAATCGGAGTTTCATCACGCCAGATTGGTGCATTAGCAAAGAGCATGAGCCCGTTATTTATTCTGGCAGTCGTGCAGAGCTGATGTCATCGAATGGTTCACTTGAAAGCTGGAAAACCTCTGTTGCACCACTGTGTTTGAACAATCCGATGCTAATTTTTAGCATGTGTTCAGGCTTAGCGGCTCCACTGCTTTACTGGCTGAACTGGCCAAGCTGTGGCGTTCACCTATTTGGTAAATCCAAAATAGCAAAGACTACGGTACTTAACCTAGCGGCCAGTTTGTATTCAAATCAAGACTACGTTTACAGCTGGAGGTCTACAGCTAATGGTTTAGAGATCATCGCGTCAACTCACAATGATATGTTGCTTTGCCTGGATGAACTGCACCAGGTAAATGCTGAAGATGTCGATCAATCAATCTATATGCTCGCAAATGGTATGTCGAAAATCCGCAGCAACCAAGACGGTTCACTTGGTGAAAAACGTAAATGGCGGCTGCTTTATCTCAGTACAGGGGAGGTTGGCTTAGAGGAAAAGCTGTCAGCTATTCAGAAAAACCTTAAAGCGGGCCAAGAGATCCGTTTTCTGGAAGTGCCGGCAACCAGAAAGTTCGGTATTTATGACGATCTCCATGGTTACAGCTCTATTCATGAGTTCTCCCAAGCCATTTGGAATGCTATCAACCTTAATCACGGGTCAGTATTCAAATCATGGATCGAATATCTCAGCATGACAGAAAATCTGACCTTGGTTCTGAGCAACCAGATAGCCGAAATACTAAATCATTGGCGACAAGCCAGTGACGGCAATCAGGTAACCGAAGCAGCAAAAAGGTTTGCCCTGCATGCGGTAGCTGGTGAGCTGGCTATTTCTGCTGGTTTGCTTCCCTGGTCAACGGGCACCGCAGAGGTAGCTGCAAAAATTGCTTTTGAAGCTTGGCTGGATACCCGGGGTAGCAATGTAGATTCGGAAGACGAAAAAATAAAAAAACACCTGCCACTAGCTTTAAAACGTTGGCGTAAAAAACTACAGCCTGAAGGCCGGCCATTGCAAGATCACTATGGCTACATCATTCAGGAAAAGAATATTCAGGCTTGGTACCTGACACGCGATGCCTATAAAGAAGGGCTTGATCTTAGCTTCAAAAACCAAGTTTCTCAATCAGTGCAGTACATGGCCAGTCAGGGCTGGATGGAAACCAGTGAAGGACGTGACACCTTCAAGCGTGTCATTCCTGGTGGCCCAGCTGGAGGCCGATATTTCAAAGTACTTCCTCACAAAGTAGTAAGAGATTTAGCGCTGGACGACATCCTTTCCCAACCAATATTCCCAAGTTATGGGCATGATTCATAAGGGGTTTCCCTTATTCCCAATTTCCCAGGAGATTTAAAGGAATGACAATGACAGAAAAAAATGAAGATTCTGTTTTATGGGATAACACCCTACTAAACAATCAAAAAACCGCTGTGGAGGTAATGATGAACGGTAACTTAAATAGCAAAGCAGTATTAAATGTGGCTGAATGTTCAGCTTTCACAGGGTTGAGCGTCAGCTATATCTACAAACTGACACATACCGGTAAAATTCCGCACTCTAAGCCAAACGGTAAGTTAGTATTCTTTGACCGGAGAAAAATTGAAGAATGGCTACTTAGTAATCCTGTTGAAACAGAGACCGAGAGAAATAGCTTTGTTGCACAACAAGTAAAAACACTGAAACTAAACCCCTAATGGCATCCGGGGCAGATTTAGCGGGTTTCCACTAATTATCTGTCCCACTCTACATACAATCCCACTTAAGCTAACAAAAAACATCGAAAAAATTCAGCGATTGGAGTTTTGCTTCAAAACAACGTAGTGTAATCCCTAAAGCAAGTACTTTAAAAACTTTGGAGTTAAACATGGGTTGCCAATTTTTTTTCGATGAAGAAGTCTCACTCGACAATGAGCCACGAGTCCGCTGTATACCTCAACAAGTAGAGGTGCTTGATAATCACTCTATACCTGAAATTGTAATTGGTCCGGTAGGCAATGCGCATCATGGGAACCGAGCAACATTTAACGACTGGAAACAGTTTGAGAAGTTTGTCGATTCGGTGAATCGCTTGAGAGATCGCCTTGCCGGAATCAATAAGTGACTTTTTTAACCTGATCAGCGAGGGAGCTCGTTACTAATGGTAGATTATTGCGTAGCTGTTACTTTGTATCAACAATATAAAGGTTAAGCAGCTATATTTGTATAAGTGTTCAAGACTCGCTTTAATCTAAAGGAACATGTCAATTAATGACAACAGTCAATAATCAAATACTTAGCGCTAACCAAGCGATCTGTCAAAATATAGAACTGCTTGCTGATCAACGAAAACTACTTTCGCAAAACGTTCTTTCTCAACTACGAAATTTAGTCGAGGGAATTGTCGTTCGCCTTCACACAGGCTCATCAGAGGCAGTTTTTAACTACGACAAGGTTGGACCGGCACTGGACTTCATAAGAGGTAAAGGAAAGCTAAATTTTCTTACTAGGTTCCACAAGTTGATTCAGAAAAGTGCTTCTCACTACACCTTAGATGGCGATAACTCAGAGCGCCTGATGCTTAAATACTATGAGTACCTCCATCGAGTCCGCAATCTACTTCGAAATGAAATTGGTATTGAAGTTCTGGGAAACCTTGAAGCCTTTCCAGTCGACTTAGATCCGTCACTCCGTGAATACCATGAGAAAATAGCTGAAAGAATTGAGACGCTAAATTTTACGAGTGAAAGTAAGCATTCCCCAGAACGTTACTACATCCACAAAACTCGCCCTTTCTTTTGCAATGGTCAAATCTACTACGAAGTAACCTTTTACCGTGCTATCAATAAAGTAAATAAGTTTGACCGAATTATAGCCTTCACCAATATCGATATAGCTGATAAGCACGCAGCTATGTTGACGCTACAACGAGACTCGATCCAGGTAATTGGTCAAACCATGCCTATCACTATCATTCGGTACTGGGAAGTTTCAATTCGGCCTTGTGAACTTGACAATTTTGCACGCCTTATGGGTATTTCTTTGAAAGCCAGGACAAACTCAGCAGAGTATAAACACATAATGCACTGCCTAACCACTGGAGTAGAAAGCCTACTAGATATAATAGATATGTCCGATAAAGCTTACCAAGCATTAAGAGCGGCTGCGACCGTTAACACTTCAAGTCCTCAGATATTCAGAGTTTTGGATGAAGCTCGTCAAAGAATCAAGTCATCTAGCCCAGGCCACAATGTTCTTCGTTATCTAATGCTAAATATGCATAACCAAATCCTCAAACTCCAATATTGTAGAGATAGTTGTGAACGACTATCCAATCTGAAATTGAAATATGCCTGTACTCCCTTTGACGATATGCCTTTCTGTACATCGCTCTCAGGCCCCCTCTGGCAGGATAGTTGTCACTACTTAAAATTTAGCCAGTTGGGGCGT
>JAFIFR010000314.1 GCA_020831935.1 Alkalimonas sp. | reverse complement strand
CGCTGTCTTTTATCGGCCTGGGCCTTAGCCTGGTACTGCTTAGCTGGTGGTTCCAACGCAGCAGTACCGCGCTTATCGAAACGAAAGCGACATCGGTTCAGAGCTAGTGCGGGTTTCTATAAGGGCCTGCTAGCAGAATCAGACATCAGCGAAGCAGCTACGGTTACGTCCCTCAGCTTTAGCGCGGTATAGCGCCTTATCGGCCAGGGTTAGTAGCTCCGCCAGCCGCTCAGTGCCATCTCGTAACTCAACGACACCGGCGCTGAACTGCAGCGGGTAGTCAGGAGCAAGTGGCAGCTGCTCAGCCGCAGCTGCGCTGCGCAAACGATTGAGCACAGCAACAGCACCATTGCGGTCGGTGCTCTGCAGCACCAACAAAAACTCCTCGCCGCCCCATCGGCCAAATAGATCGCCGGGGCGCAGCACCATCTCAGCCACCCTGGCGAATCGCTTCAGCGCTTCATCTCCAGCCTCATGGCCGTAGCGGTCATTGCACGACTTGAACTGATCCAGATCAAGCAGTGCAATGCACAACGGCTGTCGTCGCGCACGCGCATGCTCGAAAGCTTCCAGCGCGCGCACTTCGGTGTAACGACGGTTCGCCACTCCGGTTAGCAGGTCGGTGAAGGCCATGCGGCGGTAGAGGCGCTGATGTCTAATCAACATAATGACAATCACACAAAGCAAGACCAACACGATAAGACCAGCGATAAAGAGTATTCGGTTGCGCTGTGCTCTTTCTCTGGATTCGAGTGTCTGGAGTTCAAGGCTTTGTTCCAATTGCTCAACTCGAAAACGTGATTGGAATAAACGATTGCTACGCGCCCTTGCACTACTTTCATGCCCATACAATTCTTGCAGTGCCGATTGGAGATCGGCAACCGCCTCTTCTGCATTACCAAGAGCCGCCTGAACTTGCCCTCTGATCTTGTAGAAGCGATAACCATGATAGCCTACCAGCCAGTCGGGCCACTCTTTTGGTAAGGGCGCGAGTTCTTTCATCGCTTGCTCAGGCCGATTATCCGCCAGCAAAGCCCCCGCATAGCTGATGACGGTGCTGAGCATTGTAATGTGGTTTATACCTCTTAGTTGTTCGAGGCTGGCACTGCAGTTTTGCAGTGCTTCTTGCACGCGACCTAACTGCCCCAGTACATCGCACAAACCAGCTTCACTGTAGGCTACTGCAAAAAGATTTTTGGCACGTTGAGCCGCCAACACAGAACCTTGGTATTGCTGGGCAGCTTTTTGTAAAGAATCGGTATCTCGCTCAGCAGCCCAGGACATGGCGTCCATAAACAGCTCATTGGCAGCCATATCGTGCATTCCCTGCGACTCGAAGTACCTCAATGCCTCGGCACTTAGCAACCTCGCATAATCGCTATCGGTTCTAAGAGTGACTTGCCCCAATATAGATGCAGCCTCGGCGCGCATCCACGCCAGCTGGTCGCTATCAGCATGGTGGTAAGCAGCGGAGGCCAGCTCAAAGGTCTCACCATTCAGGGCATTATAGTCGGCCATAACAGAAGCAAGGCGGATTTTCAGGCACAAAGTCGCAGCTTGGTTAGCGGGCTTCTGGTTAATCTGCTGCTTGATAGCGTCAATTGTCGCGCGATTAGCTGGCGACAGAGGAGCACCGTACAGATTATAAATCTGCAACTGCAGCCGGGCAGGATGATCGACTGGAAGCGATTGGGCTTCTTCTAAAGCTTGCACCCGTTGTGTATTCTCAAGACCAAGCATACGGTTAGCTTGGGCACGGGCCGCTTCAAGCCAGGCGCGACGCTCAACGGTGAGATTTCGGTCCGGGCTTAACGCTTGCTCGATCGCTTGCAAAGCTTGGTATGGCTGGCGGCCAATGTCTTTGGCCAGCGCTTCTATCTCGGTATCTCCGCTGCCCAGACAGCTCGCCGACGCAGGCAAGTGAATGAAAAACAAACAGCCGGAGAGCACAACCCCCTGCAAACACGCTCTCATCCATCCTCCCGCTTTTTCGAGCTTGTTGCACGACACCGTCAGCCGGTAAAGTCATGCATCAGCCCTACTACTTATAGCTTCCCGTCATTAAAGCTTTGAACAGCGTATTGCCATGAACATCAAGCTCCCTTTGCAAGAGCGAACTGGCTTATAGTCGTTTTTTTAAACTCCATGTATTTAACCTAGTGGACTATTTAGGAACTAGCAAGCTGCTATTGGGGTACACAACACCGTAATTTTTACCTGGATGTGAATAAAGTACTCAGATAACTGAGGATGGAAACAATGTTTCTGAGGAAATACCCCATATGCAAAAAGCAACGCATGCATTGCTTTTTCAGGTAAATCCAGGACCGCGGGGAACTGCCGCCAAAGGCTAGCTTTGCAGCAGCTGCTCCAGCACATGCTGCAGGA
>JAFIFR010000028.1 GCA_020831935.1 Alkalimonas sp. | reverse complement strand
ATCTTGCTAGAGGACTTGTTCCCTGAAATCAATGCTGAAAGTCTTGAGCAGCTGCTGCAGCTTGTCAGTAATGAGCAAGGCGAAGCTGTGTTGCAGCTAACAGACCCAAACAGCGGAGAGCTGACATCCGTAGTGGTTGCTGAGCTGGATTATCAGCAGGTGATAGAGCACTTTGGCTCTGCTGAGCAAGCCGTTGAGACCTGGCTTGAATTTGGTCAGTTAATCATGGATCCGACCTAACTAAATCTATAAATGCAGAGGCTGCGGCCTCTGCAAAAAAGAGCGGATAAATGCCACAAAACGCCAACCAACAAATTCCAGTCGACCCGCTGGAGCGTGATCCTTTATTGCAGTGCCTGGTGTTTTTTACCAAACACTATGGGCGGCCATTTTCGGCAAAAACCTTAAGCATGGGATTGCCGTTGCATCATGGCCGTTTGGTGTTGAAAGATATCCCCAGAGCTGCACAACGGGGCGGTTTAGCGGCCAAGTTTTCTGAAAAGAGCTTTGATCAATTGCAGGATGGCTTCTTGCCCTGTGTGCTTTTGCTGGAGCAGGGAAAAGCCTGTATTCTGTTGTCTCGCAATCAGGAACAGGGAACCGTCACGGTTTCCTGGCCCGAAGTTGAAGACTCGGAAGAAGAGCTTGCTGCCGATGCCTTAGCGCAGCGCTACGTTGGTCATGCTTTGCTGGTGAAAAAAAAGCACCGCTTTGATAAGCGGGCTCCTAAAGTTTTCCACACCCTGGATGGTCACTGGTTCTGGGATACCATCAAACTGTCGGCACCCATCTATCGTGACGCCTTGTTGGCAGCCTTTTTTATCAACCTCTTTGCCATCGCCATTCCCTTGTATGTAATGAATGTCTACGACCGGGTAGTCCCGAATTTAGCGGTAGACACGCTTTGGGTCCTGACCAGTGGCATGGTGGTTATTTTTGTTTTTGATTTTATTTTAAAGCAGTTGCGGGGGTATTTGCTGGATGTAGCCGCCAAAAAATCCGACGTTTTATTGTCGTCCCGTCTTTTTGAAAAAATGTTGAACCTAAAAGCAAAGTCCCGGCCTGAGTCGCTTGGAGCCTTTGCCCGCAATGTGCAAGAGTTTGATTCAATACGGGATTTTTTTGCCTCCTCCACGATGGCGGCTCTAATCGATTTGCCTTTTGCCTTGCTGTTTTTCGTCGTACTTTACTTTATTGCCGGGCCGGCAGCCTTGTTGTTGCTGATTGCAATTCTAGCGATGTTGGCATTCTCATTCTGGGTGCTGAAACGCATGGCAACTCTGGTTGAGCAGGGCAGCCGTCTGAACAGTCAGAAGCAGGCACATCTGGTCGAGTCGCTGGCAGGTTTGGATTCGCTGAAACTGGCTGGTGCTGAGAGTCAGTTTCAAGGCAAGTGGGAGTCTTTGGTATCGGAAAGTGCGTCCTGGTCGATGCAAACCAAAAAGTACACTGTAGCGGTAGCCAGCGTCACCAGCTTTATTCAGCACCTGGTTACCGTCGCTATTGTGGTCAGTGGTGTTTATCTGATTATGGACAATCAACTGAGCTTTGGCGGCTTGATTGCGTTTGTGTTGCTGGGAAATCGAATGGTGGCTCCTTTTGCTCAGATCGCCTTGCTGGCGACCCGTTACCAAAATGCCAAAGCTGCGTTGACCAATTTAGAGCAGTTGATGGCGCTTGAAGAAGAACAAACTGAACACTTTTTACACCGTGGGTACTTTGATGGCAAAGTCGAGTTTGACAGGGTTAGCTTTAGTTATCCCGGGACACAGCATCAGGTTTTAAAAGACGTTAGTTTTACCATTCGCCCCGGTGAAAAGGTCGCCATCATTGGTCGTATCGGCAGTGGCAAAACCACCATTGAGAAGCTGATGTTGCAGTTTTATCAGTCCGATACCGGTGCGATACGTTTTGACGGCGTGGACAGTCAGCAAATTAACCCGGCGGATTTACGCCAGAAAATTGGTTGCGTACCACAAGACATCAATCTTTTTTATGGCAGTGTGCGTGACAACATTACCTTGGGTGTACCTCATGTTGATGATGAGCGTGTGTTAAAAGCGGCGCGACTGGCAGGGGTGACTCAGTTTACCGATCACGAACCGAATGGCTTGGACCGTCAGGTAGGCGAGCGAGGTAGTTACTTGTCTGGAGGACAGCGGCAAAGTGTTGCCATGGCCAGAGCCTTGTTGTTCAACCCACCTATTTTAGTGTTGGATGAACCCAGCAGTCACATGGACAGCCATACCGAGTTTCAACTGATACGTCATATCAGTCAGGTAGCCAAAGACAAAACCTTGATTCTGATTACCCACAAAATGTCGATGCTTGAACTGGTCGATCGTGTCATCGTTTTGGAAAAAGGCCGGGTGGTCGCCGATGGCAGCAAAACGGCCGTGTTAGCAGCATTAAAACAAGGACGCTCCAATGCTGAGTAAGCTGCTGGAGCGACTGTTAAACTGGTTCTGGCCCGCGCAGCCGGCCATCTCAGACCATGAGCTCGAGTACATTGATGATCTGCATTCGCGATTGCATTTTAAAACGCCTTATCGGGCGAAGCGGGTGCTGACGACCTTGATGCTGATGGTTGTGTTCTTTTTGGTTTGGTCCTGGTTTGCTGAAATTGACGAAGTCTCACGCGGCCAGGGCCGGGTGATCCCTTCGCAGCAACTGCAAGTGGTGCAAAACCTTGAAGGAGGCATCCTGCAACAAATCATGGTGCGTGAAGGGGAGCATGTGCGGCAGGGACAGGTCTTGATGGGCATTGATCAAACACGGTTTCTGGCCGATGTGCGAGAGCAGCAGCACCAAAGAACCACGTTGCTGGCCGATATGGCTCGCTACCGGGCTGAGCTTGCTTCGGTGCGTGTTGAGTCGAATCGGGCATTTTTGCAAATTCAGTCACCGGATTTTAGTGCATTGGATGCCGAGGCGCCGGCCTTGCTGTTTTATCAGGCTTTGTTTCAGGAAAGGATGCAGAGCCTGGAAAATACCTTTGCTATCATTGCTGAACAAATTCAGCAGCGTCAGCAAGAGCGCTCTGAGATAGAGTCCCGTATTCGACACCTGGAGCGAAGTAAAGCCTTGGTTGAGCAAGAGCTCAATCTTACACGCCCTTTGGCGCGGCGCGGTGTGGTATCGGAAGTCGAGTTGCTGCAGCTGGAGCGGCAGTTCAATGAAGTGCAGTCTGAGTTGTCATCGGCTCGTTACAATTTGCCGAAGGTGGTTGCCGCCCTGCAAGAAAGTTTACGCAAGCAAGTGGATGCTGCTCTGCAGTTTCGGACAGATAGTCAGCAAAAGCTGGCCGAAGCCTCCTCCCGCTTGTCTGTGCTGGAAGAGTCCTTGGTGCAGTTGTCGGACAGACTGACCCGTACTCAGGTCGTGTCGCCGGTCAATGGCATCATCAACAGCATCCGCATCAATACCATCGGTGGCGTGATTCAACCAGGTATGGATTTGATTGAAATTGTGCCGCAGGAAGAGGCTTTGGTGGTCGAAGCCAGAATGTCGCCCCGGGATATCGCTTACATTCGCCCTGGCTTAACGGCGGTGGTGAAACTAACCGCCTACGACTTTACGATTTATGGAGGCTTGCCGGGTACTCTGGAGTACATCAGTGCCGATGCCATGTTGGATGAGCAAGGGCAAAGTTACTACCTGGTACGGATACGGACCGAGGGCAGCTTTTTGGATGCCAATGGCGAAGCCTTGCCCATTATGCCTGGTATGATGGCTTCGGTTGACATCATCACCGGTAAAAGGACATTATTTCAGTATCTTGTAAAACCTATTACCCGAGCTAAGCAAAGTGCGCTAAAAGAGAGATAATTTGATGAAAAATAATCGTGTGACATGGATGTTGGGTTTTTGCCTGGGGTTGAGTGCCTTTCCGGCTATGAAGAGTCAGGCAGACTCGCTCGAGTTTACTGTCGCTCAGACACTGCATAGCCATCCAACGGTGCGTGAAGTCTTTTTTCGCTACCATAGCTACCAACAGGAACATCGTATCGCGCGTGGCGGCTGGTTGCCGACTTTGGACTTGCAAGCGGTACAGCAACTGAATAAGTCCGAGTCGCCTATTTCACGGTTGCGTGATGATGTGGAGTCGGGCCGTGCTGGCAATGTTTCCTTGACGTTGCGCCAAATGCTGTTTGATGGCTTTTACACTGCTCGCGATAGTGACCGGACTCAGGCTGAAGCGCAGGCTGAATTTTGGAGCTTGCTGGCAACGACAGAAGAAGTTGCGCTTGAAGTCGCCAGAGTGTACCTGGATGTGCTGAAAACACAGCAATTACAGCGTTTGGCCGAGCAAAACTTGCAATCGCATCGGGGTATTTTTGAGCAAATTAAAGAGCGGGTAGAGTCCGGCCTAGGCTCTCAATCCGATCTATCACAGATCCGGGGAAGACTTGCCCGTGCTCATGCCAATTATTTAGCGGCACAGAACAATGCAGCCGATGCCAAATCCTCTTTTATGGCCGTG
Organism: Alkalimonas sp.; assembly: GCA_020831935.1. Taxonomy (GTDB): domain Bacteria; phylum Pseudomonadota; class Gammaproteobacteria; order Enterobacterales; family Alteromonadaceae; genus Alkalimonas. The sequence goes on along the minus strand of JAFIFR010000028.1, from coordinate 17,558 downwards.
ACGGGCTATTATCCACAAGAGCTGCGAGCGCCTGTGCCGGATATTCGGATGATTCCTGCTTCTAAGCAGCAGTTACTGGAGCAAGCCCGTGATCAACATCCAATTTTGACGGCTGCAAGTTTCGATGTGCATGCCGTTGAGCAGTTGCAGCGTCAGCACCGGGCAGCTTATTGGCCACAATTGCACTTTGAGGTGCAGGCCAATCAGTTTAATCGCTGGCAGCGGGATAACGACTATGTGGATAGAACACAGGCTCGTCTGGTGTTGCGGTACAACCTTTTTAACGGTCGGCGTGACCAACATCAGGTGACCCGGGCAGCGTACCGAACTGCAGAAGCCAAAGAAATCCGGGAAAGAGCCTGGCGTCAGGTGCAGGAAGGCGCGCGTCTATCCTGGCAAGCAGAGCGTACCTTGTTTCAGCAGCTGGCGTATTTGCAAGAGCATGTGGAAGAAAGTTACAAAACTCAAACGGCCTACCGTGAGCAATTTGATTTAGGCCGCCGTTCGTTGTTGGATTTGCTGGACACCGAAAATGAGCTGTTTGAAGCCCGTGGCAACTTTGTTACTGCAGAATACGATCATCTGTTTGCCAACTATCGAATTTTGCAAGCAAAAGGTCAGTTATTAGCCGCTTTACGGATTGATCCGGACGACTTTTTTAACGCTCAGGGACAGGAGTAAGCATGATGGTGTCTCGTTTTAATTTCATAGGTTGTATTGTTCTGCTCAGCTCCGTTTTGGCTGCTTGCAGCCAGACACCTGCTTCCGATGTGCAGTCATTAAGTCCTGCGCAGCTGGAGCAACTGAAAGATCCAGATTGGGATGGTGTGATCCGGCAGCGCGATCTTTGCGGCCAAACAACATCTGGCGCTCTGGTTAGCGTGGATGGATGCAGCTCGGTGCAAGGTCGCGAATTGACCACGGTGCACGCGCTGCAATTTTACCGGGTAGATCGCATCCTGGCCTGCGAAGAGCTTCGCAGCTTGCTGGCATTGATTAAGCATTTGCAGTTGGCTGAGGACCCAATCCGCCTGACCATCTTTGCGCACCAATTGCCAAATCAGCCTCAATTGGATCAAGCCTTGTTTGATGCACGGGTTGCGTATTTAAAAGAGCGCTTGTGGGCTGAGTATCGTCAGTACCTTCCACCGATTGAGGTGGCGATTGAATCGGTAACGGCCGCGGATCCTTTTGTGATGAATGCCAATCAGATCGGGATCCGAGCCTACAATCTCGCCAGTGGCGAGGTCATGCGCTGGCATATCTATTCGATGGAAGATCGTGAGCAGGATGAGGTAGAAGCGCACTCGGCCAGCGGCTGGTAAGGGCAGCCAGATGCGCTTGCGGCTGTTGCTGTTGTTGCTGCTGGCTACCGGCTGTTTGCTGTGGGCCGATCCGCCGCAACAGCAAGCCTTGAGTTATCTTCGGGCGAACTTTGATGAGCAAGCTGTGCGTCGTTATCATGCCTGGCGACAGCTTATCGACCAGCAGCAAGAAACTAGCGCAATGGAGCAGCTGGAAGCCGTGAACCGCTTCTTTAATCTGTTTCAGTTTATGGATGATAGTGTGCTGTGGGGGCAGGAAGATTACTGGGCAACGCCCCTGGAATTTATCGGTATGGGGGCAGGCGATTGCGAAGACTTCAGCATTGCCAAGTATTTTACCCTGCTGGAAATGGGGTTTGATAGTCAAAAGCTGCGCTTGGTGTATGTCAAGGCTGTGCAATTGAATCAATTTCATATGGTGCTGGCTTACTATGAAACACCTTCAGCCGTTCCCTTGATTTTGGATAATTTGGATGGTGCCATCCGGCCGGCAACACAGCGGCCGGATCTGGTGCCGGTATTTAGTTTTAACGGCCAGCAGTTATGGCTTAACCGGCAGCGAGGCCGGGCTGAAGCCATAGGCTCACCAGAACGTTTGCCCCAATGGGTGGAGTTACTGGAGCGTTATGCCCACCCGCGGTAGCGACAAGGATAATAAGAATGACGTTATTTCGACAACTTCTGGCTTTGATTTTGCTCAGTTTAACCCTGAGTTTGGTGGGAGCACTCTGGTTGAGTTTCAACAACAGCAGAGTTTTCCTGGCCGAGCAGTTGACGACTGATGTAGAGAATGCCAGCGTCTCCTTGGCCGGGGCCTTGCAGCCGCATTTAGAACCATTGCAGCCAGTCTTAATCGAAAGTGTGCTTAAAGCCTATGCCGATGGCGGGTTCTACCAGCGGTTGGAGGTGCAGTTATTTGATTCGGATTACAGCTGGCAAGAGCAGCGGGACAGCCAGAGAGATCAGGTTCCAAACTGGTTTTTGCAACTTGAGTTGTTGCCACAGGTTGAGCGTCGGGTGGTACTGACCAGTGGCTGGATGCAGCATGGCGAACTTCGGATTGTTGGCCACCCTGGCATGGCATACCGCACCTTGTGGCAAACTTTGGTACAAATGTTGAGCTGGTTTGCCGCCCTGACGTTATTGTTGGTGTTGTTGGCTACCTTAGGTATTCGCAGAATCTTGCAGCCCTTACAGCATATTCAGTCTGTTTCGGAACAAATTCGTCAGCATCAGTTCGAGCAGATTCCGGTTTTACCCCGAACGCGCGAGCTTCGCAGCGTGGTGCAGGCTATTAATCAAATGTCGGATCAACTGCAGCGTGACTTTGCTGAAAGCGATGCTCGTCAGCAGCAACTGAAAGATCAAGCCTTTCGGGATCCGGTTAGTGGTCTGGGAAATCGGCGATTTTTCAATCAGCAGCTGCAGGTCTGGTTGCAAGATGAACCCAGAGGTATCGTTGCTCTGGTCAAAGTGCCGGGTTTAACGCTACGCGATCAGCAAAGTTTTATGGCACGTGATAAAGCGATAGCCAGAGCCGGTGAGTTGATGCAGCAACGGGCACAAACCGTCAGTGACGCGGTGCTGTGCCGGATGGGGCTGGATGAGTTTGCCCTGCTGTTGCCCGGCCAAAGTATTGAACAAGCTAAAATAATGCTGGAACACCTGCAACAAGCTTTGCTTGAGCTTTTCGCCAGTCTGGAGCAACCGGTTTGGATCGGAGCTTGCTGGATCAATCACTCCAGCTCTGTTTCGGAGGTGATGGCCAGGGTGGATCGTGCCTTGCAGCAAGCCCGCAACGACAATGACCATCAGGTCCCGATTCATACCGACAATCGCGATGTAACGCAGCGCAGCGAGCTGGTTGCGAAGCTGCAAGATGCGGTAGAGCAGGGAACCATCAGCTTTTCAAAACAACCTGCTTTTCTGTTGAATGAGCAGTTGGTGCACTTCGAAGTTTTTGCCAGATTGGAGTTTCCGGTAGGGCGCTTTATTCCTGCTGCCAGCTTTATGTCAACGCTGGATGAGTATGAGTTGGGCTTGCGATTTGATCAGCAAGTGATTCAACGTGTGTTGACGCAGCTGGAGCAAGCACAAGAACATCCGGTCGTCGTTAATTTGTCGTCGGCGGCGCTCAAATCGACAGCCTTTTTACGCTGGCTGGATGGTCAGTTGCAGCAGCACGTGCATGTATTGCCCTACTTTGGCATTGAGTGCTCGGAAGAGTCGGTGTTGTACAACAAAGCTGCGGCCCAGGCATTAATCACTTTGCTGCGGCAATACAAAGTGCGCTTTGGGTTGGATAGGGTCGGGCGTAATTTCGCATCCATGGCCTATGTTCAGCAGTTCCGGCCTGACTATGTGAAAATCGATGCAGCTTTCACCCAGTCATTGGCGGCTTCAGCTCAGGAGAGTGTCTTTTTAACTTCTTTGGTGGCGACGATACGTGCGCTGAGCATTCAGGTGCTGGCAGTGCATATCGAAGATGAAGAGCAGCTGAAACAGCTATCCCACTACCGCTTTGATGGCTATCAGGGCTTTTTACATCAGCCCGAGCCTTATTTTTCGACGACCCCTCAACATGGAGATGAGACATGATGTCTTGGTTAAAATCACTGTTTGTTCTTGTTGTATTACTCAGCTCAGCAGAGCTGTTGGCTGGCAGTGAGGATCCGCGCGAGCGCGCTATTGTTTTTAAAGAGCCCCCTGTTGTGGTGGATTCCGACGGTGATGGCATTCCGGATGAATGTGATCGTTGTCCCAATACGCCAGCCGGTGACAGAGTCGACTCTTTTGGCTGCAGCATTTTTGAAGAAGATCAGGTGATTCTGGAAATTGATATCCTGTTTGACTTTGATGAAGCCATTGTCAAGCCACAGTACTTGTCACAGGTGCAAGAGCTGGCGGATTATCTGAAGCGCTTTATTCATACCAAGGTCACCATTGCCGGGCACACCGATGACCGTGGTTCTTATGCATACAATCAGCGATTATCTGAGCGCCGGGCTCAGGCGGTTGCAGATTTACTCAGTGAGCGGTATGGCATCGAAGCCAAGCGGATCAAGACGGTAGGCTATGGGAAAACACAGCCTCGGGCAACGGGGACCAGCGACGAAGCCAGAGCCCGAAATCGCCGAATTGAAGCGATTGTTGAGCCGCTGGATTGAAACTGAGGTATAATGGCGTCATTGCCACTGTGGAGTAATCAATGACGCCTTTTGCCGAACTGGCGCTGGATCCGCGCTTGTTGCGCTCGATGCAGCACCTTGGATTTACCAAGCCGACTGAAGTCCAGCAAGAGGCCATTCCGGCCGTATTAACGGGCAAAGATCTGTTGGTGTCATCCCGCACCGGCTCCGGCAAAACACTGGCTTACCTGTTGCCCATGATGCAGCGCTTGCTTCGCAGCAAGCCGCTGTCTCGTCAGGATGCTCGAGCCTTAATACTGGCGCCTACCCGTGAGCTGGCCAGACAAGTCTACAGCCAGCTTCGCTTGCTGGTGGCCAATACGCCAATTCAGGCCGCCCTTATTTTGGGGGGGGAAAACTTCAATGATCAGGAAAAACTGCTCAAACGGCAGCCGCAGATTATTGTTGCTACGCCGGGGCGTTTTTGCGATCACCTGAACCACCGCTCGGTGTTTTTGCAGGGGTTGGAGTTGTTGATCCTGGATGAAGCCGATCGCATGCTGGACCTTGGGTTTGCGAAAGAGCTGATGGCCATTCACAAAGCCGCATCGCATCGTTTGCGTCAGACCTTGTTGTTCTCTGCCACTCTGGATCACATTGACGTCAATGAGCTGGCCTTGGCCTTGTTGCGCAAGCCGCACCGCATCACCACCAACGATGCGCATCAGCAGCATGCCGATATCGCACAGCACTTTTATTTGTGCGATAACCTGAGCCACAAAGAAGCCATCCTGGCGCATTTACTGCAAGATGCTGAAACTTTAAAGCAAGTCATAGTATTTACCGCCACCCGTGTCGATACCGAACGTTTGCCCGCCTGGTTTGAAGGGCTTGGTTATAAAGCCATCGGCTTGAGCGGCAAATTAACCCAAACCCGGCGCAATGCGGTGATGCAGGATTTTGCCAGTGGCAAAGCACAGGTACTGATCACCACTGATGTGGCATCCAGGGGGCTGGATTTACTGCAGGTATCCCATGTAGTGAACTTTGATTTGCCTAAGTTTGCTGAAGAATACGTGCACCGGGTCGGGCGGACTGGCCGTGCTGGCATGCAAGGCCAAGCCATTTCGTTGGTCGGGCCCAAAGACTGGGCCAGTTTGCAGCAGTTGGAAGCTTTTTTTCGTCAGCCGGTTCAATTTTCTGTCATTGATAGCCTGCCTGCCCGTTTTGATGGCAGTTCCGCTTCAGTGACTGCAACTGGTAAAGCCAAAACCGATGCCGGCAAAGCAGTGAAGCGTCGGCCGGCAACGAAACGGCCCGCCTCAGCCAAAGCGACACCCAAGACAGTCCGCCCTGTGTTTGAGCGGGGGGATGATGGCGATATTCCAGTGCCGCGCAAGAAAAAATCATAAAGCCGTCACAACTTTTTGCAGGTTCGGTGCTACACTGGCTGTATGGCAACTGCTGCTAGTGGGTTGCCATCGCCTTGTCGTGTTGTGTTGGCAGGGTGCAAAACATCAGCGACCACCTGTTGCGTTGTCGGGTGGGTCTTGCGATTGAGTGAAGCCTCGGCTTCATCGGCCAGGACCGTTGATGACAAGACCACCTTGACCAGCCTGCTGGTCAGTAGAATGTAAATGTAAGAGAGTGCTATGTCAGATCTAATTACCGGTACCGTCAAATGGTTTAACGAAGACAAAGGCTTTGGCTTTATTGAACGTGAAGGCGGCAAAGATGTGTTTGTTCACTTTCGTGCCATCAACGGCACCGGTCGTCGTACCCTGGTGGAAGGCCAACAAGTCACCTTTCAGGTTGTCGATGGTCAAAAAGGCCCTCAAGCCGACAACGTCACTGTCGTTGCTTGATGCTCCAGGCTCAGCATTAAAAACCAGCGCTTGTCGCTGGTTTTTTGTTGGTGTGGGACCTTAAAGCCCCAGTTCCAGTTGCTTTGTTTCGGCCTGAGCCAAGCCGGCTTGTAACCCCATCAGACGGACCCCTCGTCCTTGTCCGCGCTGCCAGGCAGTAACCAGTAAAGCGCGAATGGCGGTTGCATCGGTCGCTTGAATCTGTTGCTCAACCGTGGTTTGCTGAAAGTCAGCAAACTTTAGTTTTATCGCTACCTTTTGCACCTGAGCTGTTGCTTGGTGGCGTTCCAGTCGTTGCTGCAAGGTGCTTAGCAAGCCCGGTAGCTCTGCCTCGCAGTCTTGCAAGCTCTGTTTGTCGCTGGCAAAAGTCTGTTCCACCCCAACCGATTTGCGAACCCGCTCTGCACAAACGGGGCGATGATCGATGCCTTGACAGCGCTCCAGTAAGGTCTGGCTAAAAGCGCCAAACTGACGAATCAATCGGGGCAGGGGAACCTTGGCTAGATCTGGACAGTAGTATACGCCCAGAGCATGCAGACGCTCCGCTGTTTTGGGGCCGATGCTAGGGATTTTTTCAACCGCCAACCGGGCGACAAAGTCCGTCACCTGATGCGGGCAAATCACAAAAAGACCATCGGGCTTGCGCTCATCGCTGGCGATTTTGGCCAAAAATTTGTTGGGAGCCACACCGGCTGAGGCCGTTAAGCCGGTTTCCTGCCATATATGCTGCCGAATGGCGGCGGCAATCCGGGTGGCACTGCCCTGATGCAAAGTGCTACCGGTCACATCCAGATAGGCTTCATCCATCGACAGAGGCTCAATGCGATCACTGTATTGCTGCAAAATGGCCATCACCTGTTGGCTGGCTTCTTTGTAGGCCTGCATGCGCCCTGGTACCAGTTGCAACTGCGGACAGAGCTTTAGCGCTCGTGCTGTTGGCATGGCTGATCGAACGCCAAAGGCACGAGCCGGATAATTGCAGGCTGCAATGACACCACGAGCATCGACAGAGCCTCCCACGGCAATCGGATGCTGGCGTAAGGAGGGTTGATCGCGCATCTCCACGGCTGCAAAAAAACAATCCAAATCAATATGAATGATTTTGCGCTGCATATTTATCGCTTGACTGTTTATATATACAGTATTTTAGTGGTTTGCTGGATAAATGCAAGACGTGCATCGTGCAAGCGGTGCATCGAAGCTGTGCGGATTTATGCACAGAAAAGCCATTGCAGGCTTTTCGGAAGTTTAGATGGCCAAAATCTGGGTGCATCCGAACCTTTTTGCGGGTAGAATAGGCGGCATTTCGGGCTTAGTCTAAGGTTGTACTGAGCCGAAGGTTGCACTAAGCCTAACGTTGCACCATGCCTAACCACAGCGCTGCAGGAGAATCTATGTTAAAGCGTACCATGACGATTGCCGACTACGATCCAGCTTTATCACAGGCAATAGCCGATGAAACCAGCCGTCAGGAAGCTCATATTGAGCTGATTGCCTCTGAGAACTATGCCAGCCCGCGCGTACTGGAGGCTCAGGGCACGCAATTGACCAACAAATACGCCGAAGGCTATCCTCACAAGCGTTACTACGGTGGCTGTGAGCATGTCGATATCGTTGAAGACTTGGCCATTGCCCGTGCCAAAGAGTTGTTTGGTGCCGATTACGCCAATGTGCAACCACACTCCGGCTCTCAAGCCAACTCGGCAGTGTTTTTAGCCCTGCTTGAAGCAGGAGATACTATTCTGGGTATGAGCTTGGCCCACGGCGGTCACTTGACGCATGGTGCCACTGTCAGTGCCTCTGGTAAGCTTTACAAGTCGGTGCAATACGGTTTGCACCCGGAAACCGGCGTCATTGATTACGACCAGGCCGAGCAATTGGCACTGGAACACAAGCCTAAATTGATCATTGCTGGTTTTTCTGCCTATTCTGGCATTGTCGATTGGCAGCGTTTTCGTGCTATTGCTGATAAAGTTGGCGCTTACCTGCTGGTTGATATGGCGCATGTGGCTGGTCTGGTTGCCGCGGGCTTGTATCCAAACCCGGTGCCTGTTGCCGATGTTGTCACCACCACCACCCACAAAACACTGGCTGGTCCTCGTGGCGGTCTGATCCTGGCGCGCAGCAATGAAGCCATCGAGAAAAAACTGAACTCGGCAGTCTTTCCAGGCAGCCAGGGCGGTCCTTTGATGCATGTGATTGCCGCCAAAGCCGTCGCTTTTAAAGAGGCATTGGAGCCCGAGTTTAAAGTGTATCAGCAGCAGGTGGTGGTCAATGCCAAAGCCATGTGCGATCAGATGATCAAGCGCGGCTACACCATCGTCTCCGGTGGTACAGAAAACCATTTGTTCCTGGTGGACTTGATCAACAAAGACATCACCGGTAAGGATGCCGATGCGGCCTTGGGACGTGCGCACATCACGGTCAATAAAAACTCAGTGCCGAATGATCCGCGCTCTCCATTTGTAACCAGTGGCTTGCGCATCGGTACACCGGCCATTACCCGCCGGGGCTTTAAAGAGGCTGAAGCTCGAGTGGTCGCCGACTTTATCTGTGATATTTTGGACAACATGGGCGATGAGTCGGTGATTGACCGGGTTCGGGCTCAGGTCTCTGAGCTGTGTGCTCGTTTACCCGTCTATGCCTAAGGTCTGATTTTCATGCTAAAATGGCCGCAATAGCGGCCATTTTGCCATGGACAGGCCTAAAGAGGATTGACGCCGATGTTCTGCCCCTTTTGCGGTAAAGATGACACCAAAGTGATTGATTCTCGCCTGGTAGCCGATGGCCATCAGGTGCGGCGCCGGCGTGAGTGCGGAGCCTGCCATGAACGTTTTACTACCTTTGAATCTGCTGAGCTTGTGATGCCGCGCATTGTCAAACGTGATGGTTCCCGAGAGCCGTTTAACGAAGATAAGCTTCGCAGTGGCTTGTTGCGCTCGTTGGAAAAGCGTCCGGTGGCAACCGAACAAACCGAGCAGCTGATCAACAAGGTGAAGTCTCAGCTGCGGGCAACCGGGGAGCGGGAAGTGAGCAGCCAGTTGCTGGGGAATCTGATTATGGATGAGCTGGTCAAGCTGGATAAAGTGGCCTATGTCCGCTTTGCGTCTGTTTATCGCTCTTTTAAAGATATTCGTGAATTTGGTGAGGCCATCGCCCGCTTGGGAGATGAGCAGTGAGCTTTTCGGCACAAGACAACCGCTTTATGGCCCGGGCAATTGAGCTGGCAGCACTGGGACGCTACACCACCTCGCCCAACCCCAATGTCGGGGCTGTGCTGGTGCAGCAGGGCCAGATTGTCGGAGAAGGGTACCATCATCAGGCAGGAGGCCCTCACGCCGAAGTGGTGGCGCTGCGGCAGGCTGGCGACCAGGCCCGTGGTGCTGATTGCTATGTGACGCTGGAGCCATGCAGTCATGTCGGGCGAACCCCGCCTTGTGCAGAAGCCTTGGTTCAGGCCGGCGTGCGGCGGGTGATCATCGCGATGCAGGATCCCAACCCCCAGGTCGCTGGACGGGGTGTGGCCATCTTGATCGCTGCAGGCATTGTGGTGGAGCTGGGCTTGATGGCGGACTGTGCCAGGGCGCTGAACCCAGGTTTTTTAAGCCGGATGGAACGGCAGCGTCCTTTTGTTCGTTTGAAACTGGCGGCCAGCCTGGATGGCAAAACGGCACTGCAAAATGGCGCCAGTCAATGGATTACCTCCGAAGCAGCCAGGGCCGATGTGCAGCTGCAACGTGCTCAATGCTGTGCTGTGCTCTCAACCGCAGCAACGGTGTTGGCCGATGGCGCTCGTCTTGGCGTTCGCCCGGAACAAGCCAGTCAGCCCATCACAAAGCTGCACGATGGCAAGGTGCGTCAACCGGTGCGGGTGGTGCTGGACCGCCAGCAGCGATTGACCGGGCAGGAGCCGTTGTTCGCTCAAAGCGGCTCTATCGTTCTAGTCTATCCGCAAAGCAGCAGTCACCAGCCTCCGGCGGGTGCCACGGCGCTGCGGCTGCCATGCACGACTGTTGGTTTTGAGCTGCCCGCTTTGATGGCTGCACTGGCCGAACAGCAGTTGAATCTGCTCTGGGTGGAAGCCGGTGCCGGCTTGGCAGGAAGCCTGCTGCAAGCTGGGTTGGTCGATGAGCTATGGCTGTATCAGGCTGCCAGAATTTTAGGCGATCAGGCCCGGAGCCTGGTCAGCATGCCAGAGTTAACCAGTCTGCAGCAAGCCATTGAGCTGCGCTGGCAGGATGTTCGCTTGCTAGGGACTGATCTCAGGCTGATTGCCGGATTGGAAAACTGAGGATCCAATGTTTACTGGAATTATTGAAGCGGTAGGGACCATTCGTTCTGCAACCCGGCAGGGGCAGGGCATGCAACTGTGGATTGCCAGCGAGCAGTTGGACTTTTCCGACGTGAAGCTGGGCGACAGCATCGCCAGCAATGGGGTCTGCTTGACGGTAACGGCGCTGCAAGCTGGTGCCTTTCGGGCCGATGTATCAGCAGAAACCATGAGTCGCACTCTCTTTGGCAAGTACCGGCCAGGCCAGATGGTCAATCTGGAAAAAGCACTGCTGGCCAGCAGTCGTCTCGGTGGCCATTTGGTCGCTGGCCATGTTGATGGCATTGCCTCGTTACAAAGCATCGAGAAAAAAGCCGATAGCTGGGAGCTTTGGGTTGCCATGCCAGCGGAGCTCAGCCGTTACATTGCAACAAAAGGCTCCGTCACGGTCGATGGTATCAGTCTGACCGTTAATGAAATCAAGCAGCATGCATTTCGGCTTACCATAGTACCGCACACTGCTTTGGTAACCACGCTTCAGCAGCTAAGGCCGGGGGCATTCATGCACCTTGAAGTCGATTTGGTGGCACGTTATCTGGAGCGGTTGCTGCAACAGGGTGCGCCGGTAAGTGCTGTCAGTTCCGAATTACTGCGAACCCGTGGTTTTATCTGAACGGGCGCGTTTCTTTTTATCAAGAGTCATCACAGAAGGTTTCTATGCAATTAAACAGTACCGCTGAAATTATTGAAGACATCCGTCAGGGGCGGATGGTAATCCTGATGGATGATGAAGATCGGGAAAATGAGGGAGATCTGGTGATGGCGGCAGAGTACGTCACGCCAGAGGCCATCAACTTTATGGCGACTCATGGTCGTGGCCTGATCTGCCTGACGCTGACCGAGCAACGCTGCAAACAATTGAACTTGCCGCTGATGGTCGACAGCAATAAATCCCAGTTTAGTACCGCCTTTACCGTTTCCATCGAAGCGGCTGAGGGCGTGACAACAGGCATTTCCGCCGCCGATCGGGCACGGACTGTCAAAGCCGCGGTTGCGCGTGATGCCAAAGCCAGCGACATTGTGCAACCTGGTCATATTTTTCCGTTAAAAGCACAAAATGGCGGGGTTTTGATTCGGGCCGGTCATACCGAAGCGGGCTGCGATCTTACCCGTTTGGCTGGCCTGGAGCCTGCTGCGGTGATTGTTGAGATCTTAAATGACGATGGCACCATGGCCAGACGGCCGGACTTGGAAAAATTTGCCCAGAAACACAACATCAAAGTGGGCACCATTGCCGATCTGATTGAATACCGCAATTTGCATGAAACCACCATTGAGCAGGTCGCCCGGTGTCAGCTGAGCACTGATGTCGGTGATTTTGAGCTGGTGACCTTTCGCGATACCATCGACAACCAAATTCACTTTGCTCTGGTGAAAGGCGAAATCCGGGCGGAAGAACCATGCCTGGTACGGGTGCATCTGCACAACACCTTCAGCGACTTGTTGTTGGCCGATAGAGCCGCGAATCGCAGTTTCCCGCTGCATCAGGCCATGCAGCGCATTGCTGACGAAGGCGGTGTTTTGGTGCTGCTTGGCAAGCATGAAAGTCCGGATGCCTTGGTTCGGATGGTGCAAGCGTTTGAAGCCGAAGACAAAGGCGAGCAGCCAAAATCGGCTCCATGGCAGGGGACATCCCGCACCGTTGGGGTGGGCTCGCAAATTCTGGCCAGCCTAGGGGTAGGAAAAATGCGTTTGCTGAGCAAGCCGAAAAAATACCATGCTTTATCGGGCTTTGGACTGGAAGTGGTCGATTACGTCAGTGAGTAAAGCACGGTATTGTGCTTCGGCTTTGCTGTAGTTGTGGTATTATACGCGGCAATTTTGATGATTTTAGCATGAATTGGAGCTGCAAAATGCAGGTAATTGAAGCAGGCATGACTGCCCCGAATAAAAAGTTTGCGTTGGTAGTCGCACGCTTTAACAGCTTTATTGTAGAAAGTTTGCTGCAAGGTGCCGTGGACACCCTGAAGCGGATTGGCCAGGTCCGGGATGAAGACATCACCGTGATCCGGGTGCCCGGTGCCTTTGAACTGCCTTTGGCGGTGCAGCGGGTGGCCGCCAGCAAAAAGTACGATGCTGTTATTGCGCTGGGAGCCGTGATTCGTGGTGGCACCCCTCATTTCGAGTATGTTTCCTCCGAGTGCACCAAAGGCATTGGTCAGGTGGCGATGCAGCAAGACTTGCCAGTGGCTTTTGGGGTCTTGACGGTCGATTCAATCGAGCAGGCCATTGAACGTGCCGGTACCAAAGCAGGCAACAAAGGTGGCGAAGCTGCTTTGTCTGCGTTGGAAATGGTCAACTTGCTTGAACAGCTGTGAGGGTGTCTGAATGAAACCCAATGCACGCCGTAAGTCACGCGCGTTAGCGGTGCAGGGCATTTACAGCTGGCAGCTCAGCCAGAATAACATTCAGGAAATCGAGCAACAGTTGTTGCTGGAGAACAATGTTAAGCAACTGGATGTTGCCTACTTTCAGGACTTGTTACGCGGTGTTGTCAGCTACCAGCAAAACCTGGACGAGCTGTTGACCCCCTATCTGGATCGCCCTTTCGATGAGATTGATCAGGTCGAAAAAGCCATTTTGCGGGTCTCGGCTTATGAAATGAAGTACCGGGTTGATGTGCCTTACAAGGTGGTGATCAACGAAGCCATTGAGCTGGCTAAATCCTTTGCTGCTGACGATAGTCATAAATTTGTCAATGGCATCCTGGACAAAGCGGCCCGCACTTTACGACCAAATTAAAGGACAGCCGGCTCATACAGCCGGCTTTTTCTGTTATGGGTGAATTCGAAGTTATTCAGCGCTATTTTGCCAACTCCGGCAGAGCCCGTCCCGATACCTTGTTGGGCGTTGGTGATGATGGCGCAGTGCTGCAACTGCGCGAAGGCTATGATTTGGTGGTAACCACCGATACCATGGTCGCCGGAACACACTTTTTCCCGGATGTGGATCCCAGAGCTTTAGGGCATAAGCTGGTGGCGGTGAACATTAGTGATTTGGCCGCGATGGGGGCAGAGCCTGCCTGGTTGTCGCTGGCCATGACCTTGCCGAAGGTTGAGGATGCCTGGTTGCAGGCGTTTGCTGCTGCCCTGAGTGAAACCGCGGATTATTACGATTGTCAGCTGGTTGGGGGGGATACCACCCGCGGCCCTATGACTTTCACCGTGGTGGCGAAAGGTCAGGTCCCTCATGGCAAGATGCTGACTCGTCGTACCGCAGCAGTTGGCGACTACATCTACGTCACCGGCACTTTAGGCGATGCCGGGCTCGGATTACGGCTTTGTCAGGGCCAAGTGGAAGTGAGCAAAAAGCACCGGTCGCATATTTTGCAGCGCTTTCACTACCCAACTGCCCGGCTGGCGATAGGCCAGGCTTTGCGGACCGTCGCCAACAGTGCGATGGACTTGTCCGATGGACTCTATTCCGATATTCAGCATTTAATGCATCGCTCTGGCGTTGGCGCCAGCCTGGATGTCGAGCGTCTGCCCCTTTCTCAAGCTCTCAAAGACAGCTGCGATCGCAACACTGCCTTATCGCTGGCACTATCGGGAGGCGAGGATTATGAGCTGCTGTTCACCGTGCCTGAAAACAAAAAGAGCATGTTGGATGTGCTGCTATCGCCCTATGGGGTGCCAGTGACCTGCATTGGCCGTATTACGGGTGCGGCAGGTAAGTTGGAGCTTAAAGCCGGTCAAGAGCCTTTTGCTTATGAGCACCGTGGCTTTGAGCATTTTGAGTCATGAACGGCACCTTTAATCTACGAAAATGGCAGCACTTGCTGGCGTTGGGCTTTGGCTCTGGTCTGGCACCCAAAGCACCAGGTACCTTTGGTACCCTGGCTGCTGTCCCTTTGGTGGCCTTATTGTTGCTGTTGCCTGTTGGCTGGTACCTGCTGATTGTGCTGCTGGCCTGGGGGTTGGGTATTTATGTTTGCGAAGTGGCGTCACGTGATGCCGGCGTGCATGATCACGGTGCCATTGTCTGGGATGAAATGGTCGGACTGGCGGTCACTATGCTGTTGGTTCCCTTAACCCTTCTTAATCTGTTGCTGGGCTTTGTGTTGTTTCGCTTCTTTGATATTGTAAAACCATGGCCCATTCGCTGGCTGGATAAGCAGGTCGGCGGCGGCCATGGCATCATGCTCGATGATATCGTTGCCGGTCTCATGGCCTGTGCGGTATTGCACGTTTTAATTTGGTGGTTGTATTAAGGGAGTGGAATCATGCTGAAGTGGTGCTGGCTTGTTGTCTTGTTCAGTGCATCGCTTCAGGCGATGGAGCCCTCGTTGCATGATTACGACATTCGTCATTGGGACACTGCCAACGGCCTGGCATCGAACTCTGTTCGGGCCCTGACACAGGATCAGCAAGGTTATATCTGGGCGGGCACCTTGTATGGCCTGAGTCGCTTCGATGGTTACCGCTTCGATAATTTTACCCATCAACAACACCGGCAGTTGGCCAGCAATGCGATTACTCAGTTATTGACGGATAGTGAGGGCATGCTTTGGGTTGGGACCAAAGCAGGGTTAAGTCGGCTCGATCCGGTGCAGCTGAGCTTTGAGCGTTTCAATATTCTCAGCGAGGTGACGGCCATCGCTGAGGTCCAGCCTGGTGAGCTGTGGGTGGCTGCCGAGCAGTTGTTTCGTATCAAAGCCGGCCAGGTTAGTCGGGTGCCAGCGGTACGCCAGCCGGTACGTCAGTTGCGAAGTCAGGGCCATCTGGTCTGGTTAACGACCAGTGAGCAGCTGATTCGCTACGATCTGCGTCAGGACGAGCTGCAGTTTTTTTCGTTGCCAACTGAGCTGCAACAAAACCCCATCTACGACATCGCTTTGCTGGAGCAGCAGGTATTACTGGCCACAGACCAGGGCATTTACCGGCTGAACCAGCAGGGTGAAGTGGTGCGTTGTCCAGATTTACCGCAAGATTACACCGCCATTTACCGTATTTTCAGGGACAGCCAGGGTTCGGACTGGATTTCCAGCTACAGCCGCTTGCATCAACGGCATCAGGGGCTGGTCTGGCAACAGATCGGGGCTGCAGAATTAGGCACGGCCCCCTGGTTTTATGACATCTTTGAAGACAAAGATCAGAATATCTGGCTTGCAAGCTTCAGCAATGGCATTTTTCGGGCTTCTGCTGGGCACGTACGGCGAATGGTGGGACAGGGGCAGCAGGATCCGGTAGTTCGCTCGATTGCGGTGAGCCCGGAGCAACGCTTGGTTGTCGCCACTCAAAGCAGCTTGGGGTATCTCGACAGTCAGGGGCAGTTTGATACTTTGCTGGACTCGACTAAAATGGGTATCCAAACCATCCATGATCTGCACTTTGCTCAGGATGCCTGGTGGTTAGCAATGGACGGTGGTCTGTATCAGTTTACGCCAGAGACGGGCGACTTTAATCAGCTCGCTTCAGAGCTCAATGGCAGTACGGTTCGCTTTATTCAGCCACGTAAGGCCGGAGGACATTGGATTGGTGGCTCTGCCGGCCTGCATTACTGGGCAGAGCAGGGGTTGCAGCCCTTTGCTTTTAACCGTGAACTGGAATCCCGCCATGTCACCACCTTGCAAGATCGTGACTGGTATCAGGTGATAGGCACTACCCGGGGCCTCTATCAATTGCAACAGAACCGCTTGCAGCGTTTGGGCATTGCCACTCCTTTGTACAACAGCTACATTCTGGCACTGCAGGTGTTGCCGGATGAAACCTTATTGGTCAGCACTCTGGACGATGGCCTCTTTATTCGTTACCCGGACTCACAATGGCGCCAGTTTGATAACAGCAATGGCTTACCCTATGGTCCAGTGGTGGCCATGTTGATGGATGGCGCGGAGCAACAGCTGTGGTTCAGTACCTTAAAAGGTGTTTTCCGACTGTCGTTGGAGGCTTTGGCACAATTTCGTCATGAGCCTTTTCAGGCAGAGCAATTGCTGACGCCTTATCAGCGTCAGCTGGGCACCACGCCTGGACGTTGCTGCAATGGTGCCGGCCACGCCAAAATTGCACTCTGGCAAGACCAGCTCTGGTTTCCAAGCTTGCAAGGTGTGGTGGCTATAGACCGTTACTTTCAGCGTCGGTCTAACCCGGACTTTCGCCCTATATTGCAACAAATAACTGGTCAACGCAGTTACTTGCTGGAGGGCAAACAGCGGGTGGTGCTGTCGTTGGATGATCGCAGTTTGAGTATTCACTATACCGCATTGGATTTTTTTAATGCCCCTTCACTGAACTTCCGTTACCGTTTGCATGGCTTTGATCAGAACTGGCAACAAGCTGGCAGTCGACGTGAGGCCATTTACACCAATTTACTGCCCGGTCAGTATCGCTTTGAGGTGCAGGTGCGGCAGCAGGACCAATCCTGGGCCGAAGCGCTGAGCAGTGAGGTTGTGTTGGTGGTGCCGCGGCGTTTTGATGAAACCTGGATCTATCAGGTACTCTGGTTTGCTTTGGTTAGCTTAATATTGGGTGGTATTTTCTGGTTAATTCGGCGAAACAATGTGCAGCAACGGTTAGAGCTGGCGCGCCTGGTCCGGCAGCGAACTCAAGAGTTGGAAAACAGCAACAATCAACTGAATGCCCTGAATGCCAGGTTGGGACAATTGGTGTACAAGGATACCTTGACCGGCTTGCATAATCGTCGCTTCCTGTTTGAGCAACTGCCAAAAGACATCGAGCACTACCAGCGTAACCGGCAGAGTTTGCAACAGCAAGGCAAGTGCGTTGCTTTAATCCATTTGGATCTGGACGGGTTTAAATCGATCAATGATCTCTATGGTCAAAGTGCCGGCGATAGTTTGCTGCAACAAATCAGTGCGTTGCTGCTGCGTGAAAGCCGTGGTTCGGATTATGTAGTGCGCTATGCCGGTGAAGAGTTTTTAGTGGTGCTGCGTGATATTCATACGGATGTG
>JAFIFR010000027.1 GCA_020831935.1 Alkalimonas sp. | reverse complement strand
TTGATGGAGGTAGGCCATTACTCAGTAAGTCTCAGTAGAATCAATTTGATTACTTCAATACCTCATTTAACATAATATACATTATGGGATATTGCCAAATTTGCTGAATTAACGTCTTTATCCTCAAATGGATTCATAGTACGTATTCTGGCCCAACCTGAACACCTGTTCTGGTTTTAACACCAAGTAGCTTTTGCTCATAAAATTTCCTATTTTGCTATTCCTAAGAATACTGCCAAACAACGCTCGATTTCTAGCATTGCAGAGCTATCGATTGCGCCTATCCGGTTACCTGCTTTTCCCCTAGGTATGGTTGTCGCTTTATCAATCATTACCTGAGAATCTTTGGTTAAACCGTTCTTATCGTGTGCAGCCACGGTAAATCTGATTAGTGGTGCTTCTACGACTTTTGATGTGATCGGTAAAATTGTGATGCTTGGGTGTATGTCGAAATTATCGGATTGTATTATCAGGGCTGGCCGTGGCTTTCCGTAGTCTCCTTGCACTGCCACTGTAATTAAATCGCCACGTCTCATTCCCAACCCTCAATATCAGTCAATGCACTCTCCATCATTTCACTTAACTCAGCGTAATCTTTATCTGCAGATGCCACTATAAGGCTCTGTTTGCGACACTCATCCAAAAAGCCTTCAGCCCTGGTATCGGGCACCCATATTTGAATTGGGCGCAGCCCAGCACGCCTCAGGCGATCTCTGTGCTGTTGCACTCTTGTAGTGATACTTGCCATTTTTACCCCCTATTGTGTTACATGAAACATGATAGTGCCTTTCGTTTCATGTAACAAGGTTGCTTGACCAAATAACTGTTGTCTTCTAATCATTAACCGCAAAGCTATCAGGTTCGGTAACCAAGCCTGTTTTTTTGGCTAAATCGGTCCAAAGCCTTATGTGCTGCGTATCAAGGCAATACCTAATGACAGGATTAGACAATGCCGGAGCACTACTGCCATGACACTTTTGCTTCGATGGTTTGGCCTTGCTGCATTGTGGATTTGTTTTGCTTTGCAGGCGGATACTATTTTAATGTCCGTGCATCCAAATGAGCCTGGTACTGTGCGTTTGCAATTTGCCAGCGCGAATGACTTTAGTTATGTGCAATTGGTGCATGATACAGTTATGGGTGGTCGCTCGCATGGGACTTTACAACCAGTTGAAGCCACAGCGCTGCGCTTTAGCGGTCATCTGTCGCTGGCGAATAACGGTGGCTTTGCCTCTGCGCAGTTTCATTTAAAGCAACCATTGCCTGCGTTGAACTTCCAGCAGATCCGATTGCAATTGGCTGCTGATGGCCGTCGCTATCAGTTGCGGCTTAAAACGCCTTTTATCCCGAACGGTGTTGCTTATGTCGCGCACTTTGATAGCCAGCCTGGCAAAAGCAGTTATGAGTTTACGGTAAGAGATTTCAATGGCCAGTTTCGTGGCCGTGCTGTTGCGAATATGCCGGTACTTCACTTTGCTGATGTGTATCAGGTCAGCATTATGCTGGCAGATAAAACCACAGGTAACTTTGACATTTTGCTCTACGATATTGAGTTTTCAGCGCTGCAGTCCATCTAAAAATCGCTGAGAAACTCAACTGTCACCGGGCTTGATGCCCACCTGTTTCACATTGCCCTTGTCGTCTAGCTGACGTACCGTGAGCACCAGAGCATCCAGTTTGACCTGATCGCCGACCACAACCCGACGGTGAAAGCGTTCGGTAATGTAATCCGCCAGAGTGACGTGGCTTTCATGCTCTGGCAAGGTAATGCTGTAAAAGGCATCCAGCTCATCCAGCGTAATTTGCCCGTTAAGCACAAAGTCACCAAAGAAGTCACTGGCGCTCAGATTACGGCTGCTGGCTTCACTGGCAAGTACAGTACTTATCGCGGGCACATCGACCATTTTGCACAAGAACAGCACACTGTCTTTGAGTTTAAACACTGGCTTTTCGCTGCTTAACAGCCATTCGCCGTTACGGATCACCCCTAAAAACTCCGCATTGTGCGGTACGGTAAAGTCCTGCCATTGCTTATCCAGCATCGGTGAGTCGGCTTTAAGATTGAATGAAATGACTTCAATCACATCATTGCTATCAATAGCATCCAACGGCATGGTTTGATCCGGCCCGGACTCTTTGGGTACTTCCAGTTTTAACCAGCGTGCGACCGGTGAAATACTCCAGCCCTGGAACACCAGCGAGACAATGACAATCACAAAAGCAACGTTAAAGTACAAATGTTCATCCGGTACGCCAGCCAGCCAGGGAAAGAGTGCCAAAATAATTGGCACCGCACCGCGCAGCCCTACCCAACTGATGAACAGCTGATCCTTTGCCGGGAAGTGAAATGGGATCAAGCTGACGAGAACCGCTAAAGGCCGGGCGATGAAAATCAGTATGCCAGCGATGGCAAGTGCTGGCAGCAGATGCTCCAGCAACTGGCTGGGCACCACCAATAAGCCGAGCATCAGGAACATGACGATTTGGCTCAGCCAGGCCAGCCCGTCGTGCACCCGAAGGATATACAACACTTGCGGCAAACGGGCATTGCCAACCAAATAGCCCATCAAATACACCGCCAGAAAGCCACTGCCTTCAAATTGTGTGGTGACGGCATAAACCGATATACAACACGCCACCGCCATTAATGGAAAAAATGCAAAGCTAAGCGGCAATTTGCGGCATAAAAACACGAACAAGCGCCCTGCTCCATAACCAATGGCACCGCCGATTATGGCTTGCTTTAAAAAGACAATCAGCACTGACCAATCCAGCGCGGTGTATTCTGCCAACACCCCCACCAGGGTAACCGTCAGCATGACTGCCATTGGATCGTTGCTGCCGGACTCAATTTCTAAGGTCGATGCCACCCGATCTTTGATGCGAATACCGCGGGATTGGAAAATGGAGAAGACGGCTGCGGCATCGGTCGAGCTTAGGATAGCGCCGAGCAACAGCCCCTGCAGCCAATGCAGCCCAAGGATCCAGGCGGCGGCGAGTCCGGTAATGGTGCAAGTGATCACCACGCCGAGGGTAGCCAGCATGGCTGCTGGTGCCAGAGCGACCCGAAAGCGCTCAGGGTGAGTCCGCATACCGCCATCAAACAAGATAATGACCAGCGCAATGGAGCCAATCAAAAAAGCGACTTGCGGGTTATTGAACGTGATGCCAAGCAGGCCCTGTTCACCGGCCAACATGCCGATGATCAGGAAGACCAACAGGATAGGTGCCCCGATGCGAGCCGAAATAAGGGTGGCGACGATGCTGATTAAAAAGAGAGCACCGATCACCAGGATGGTCAGATTAATGGCTTCCACGCGTTAAGGCACCCTCCCCTGCATTCAACTCAACTCATTCAGTATAGCCTTTAGTGCCGCAGCCGGATGAGCAGCCTTGGTAATTGGACGGCCAATCACCATGTAATCAACGCCCACCGCTTTTGCTTCAGCCGGTGTCATCACACGGCGCTGATCGTCCTGACTGCTGCCGGCAGGGCGGATCCCAGGCGTAACCAGTTGAAAACCCTGCCCCAGCTGTTGCTTTAGCAAGGCGGCTTCATGCGCCGAGCACACCACACCATCCAGACCACTGCTGTGCGCCAAGGATGCCAGTCGCTGCACCTGCTGCTCCGGCGTCTGCTGGATACCAAGCTCCAGCAAATCACTTTGCCCCATGCTGGTCAGCACGGTCACGCCAATCAACAAGGGCTTATCGGCACCAAAGCCCTCTAAGCTCTTCACCGCGGCTTCCATCATGCGGCGGCCACCACTGGCATGAACATTCACCATCCAGACCCCCAGATCCGCCGCCGCCGCAACGGCTTTGGCCACGGTATTGGGAATGTCATGAAATTTTAAGTCCAGAAACACATCAAAGCCCTGCAGGTGCAGACGCTTGACAAAATCCGGGCCAAAATGGGTAAACATCTCTTTGCCAACTTTCAGGCGGCACAAGCCCGGATCCAATTGACTGACAAAGTTCAAAGCGGCTTGCTGCTGATCAAAATCCAGCGCAACCACCACCGGGTGGGTAGCAGACATGGCAACTCCTTAACGACCATCAATGCCACTGATTGGCTCCACCGTCTCCCAATGTTGGCACGATGGACACAACCAGTAGTGCTGCCGGGTTTTAAAACCACAATTGCGGCAGCTGTACAAAACTTTTTTATCCAGGTAATTGGCGACCAACTCAGTCACCGACTCCAGCGCATCAGCGCCTTGAGCTGTGCTTTTCTTGCGCTGCTCGAGCAAGGCGCGGAACAGGCGAATATTTGGTTGTTGTTGCAGCTTATCGAGCAGCAATTGCTCGGCCGCTTTGTCCGAGCCATGCTGCAACAACCAGCCTGCTAACTCGATGTGGGCACTGATGTTGTTGTGCTTATGGCTCAATTGCGACAACAAGGAGTACCAGTCTTCATCCGACACCGGACAGCTTTTTGCCAATGGCAAAATATCGGCTGCCCATTGCGGCTTGTCATGCAAAATGGCTTTGTATAACGTAAAAGCTTGTTGCGGCTGCTGATTGGCCAGCAACCGCTTTGCCAGCTCGAATCTAGGCCGTATTGCTTTGGGGTATTGCGCTGCCAGGTTTTGCAGCGCTGAACCGGCTCGCTCTTCTGCTTCTTGCTTTAACTGCTCGCAGCCGATGTTGGCCAGCGCCAGACGCAAACTGTTGGAGCTGGTTGCCGCCACCGCGTCGGTTAACTGCAAAGCTTTCCCCCACTCATGGGTACTGATGTAAAGCGCTACCAAGTGCTTTAACGAGGCTTCTTGCAATGGCTCTTGCCGAACCAGCGGCACCAGCAGTTTTTCTGCCCGATCGTACAAGCCTGCCGATTGGTAATCTTTGGCCAGCTCGAACTGGATCTGTCGGGCCTGAGATTTTGGCAACTTCAGTTGATGCAGTTTTTCGTGAATGCGGATGGCTTTGTCCCAGTCACCCCGCCTGCGAAATAAATTGGCCAGTGCCAGGTAGGTATCAATGGTAGCTGCTTCAATATCCAACAAATGCAGCAGTTGTTCTATCGCTTTATCTTCCTGATCAGTCAACAGAAAGTTAAGGCCGGAAGATAGGTTTTTAGTGATGTTGGTGCGGTCTTTCAGTTCCTGATGTTTGACACTGTTTCGCCCCATAAACCAGCCATAGGCAGCGGCAACAGGCAGTAGCAGAAACAGAAGCTCCAGCATGGATTAAGACGTCGAGGATGTAGGCTGCTTCCGCTTTTTAAAGCGGCGGCCTAAACGAAACAACAGCATCAGCACGATACCGCTGACCAAACCCAGAATTAAAAAAGAGACGGCGACATCGACCAGTCGCAATTGGTATTGAACGAACAGCAGATCCAATTCGACATGCTGCTGGTTTGCTGCGCCAAATAAAAAACCTGCCACCAGGACTACTGCGATGACAAGGATATAAAGCAGATTAACCAAGGTTCACTCCGTAGAACGAGGGCTTTGCAGCAAAACGCATTAACGGATGTTGTCTTTTACCCGATCACGCAACTCTTTGCCTGGTTTAAAGTGTGGCACGTATTTACCGTCCAGGTCGACACGCTCGCCCGTTTTTGGGTTGCGGCCAATACGAGGGGCACGGTAATGCAGTGAAAAGCTGCCAAAACCACGAATTTCAATGCGCTCATTGACAGACAACGACTGCGCCATTTGCTCTAAAATTTCTTTGACCGATGACTCCATATCCTTGACCTGGATATGAGGAAAATCCGTTGCCATTTTCTCTATCAATTCAGATTTCGTCATACTAACTCCTAACGGTCATGATGTGGGCTGACCATGCAGCCAGCCCACAGTCGCAGCCTAATTACTGATCTTTTTGAGCAGCTTTAAAGGCTTCCGCCATGGCATTGGCACCAAAATCAGCTTCTTCCTGCTTATTGATGCTATCCAGAGCTTCTTTTTCTTCCGCTTCATCTTTCGCACGGATGGACAGGCTGATCACACGGTTCTTGCGATCCACACCCATCAGGCGAGCTTCAACTTCTTCTCCAACTTTCAGAGCAGAAGTTGCATCTTCGATGCGCTCACGAGCGATGTCTGACACACGGATGTAGCCTTCAACGCCACCTTCCAGTGCAACGGTTGCGCCTTTGGCGTCAACAGCAGTCACTTCACCTTTAACAATAGCACCTTTCTTGTTGTCAGCAAGGTAGTTATTGAATGGATCGTCATCCAGCTGCTTGATACCTAAAGAGATACGCTCGCGCTCTGGGTCAACTTGCAGGACCACAGCATGCACTTCGTCGCCTTTCTTGAATTCACGAACAGCTTCTTCGCCAGTCGCATTCCAGGAAATGTCAGACAAATGAACCAGACCATCGATGCCACCGTCCAGACCGATGAAGATACCGAAGTCCGTGATGGACTTGATCTTACCGCTGACACGATCGTTCTTGTTGAAACCTTTAGCAAACTCTTCCCATGGGTTTGGCTTGCACTGCTTCAGGCCCAGAGAAATACGACGACGCTCTTCGTCAATTTCCAGTACCATCACTTCCACAGAGTCACCCAGATTAACAACCTTGGATGGGTGGATGTTCTTGTTGGTCCAATCCATTTCAGACACGTGGACCAGACCTTCAACGCCTTCTTCGATTTCAACGAAACAGCCGTAATCGGTCAGATTGGTGACGCGACCGGTGATTTTGGCGCCTTCAGGGTAACGCGAAGCGATAGCCGCCCACGGATCTTCACCCATTTGCTTCAGGCCCAGAGAAACACGTTGCTTCTCACGGTCGAATTTCAATACTTTCACCGGGATTTCATCGCCAACATTGACGATTTCGCTTGGATGCTTCACGCGCTTCCAGGCCATATCGGTGATGTGCAACAGGCCGTCAACGCCGCCCAGATCAACGAAAGCACCGTAGTCAGTCAGGTTCTTAACGATACCTTTAACTTCCATGCCCTCTTCCAGGTTTTCCAGCAGTTGCTCGCGCTCTGCGCTGTTTTCAGACTCGATCACCGCACGACGTGATACCACCACGTTGTTGCGCTTTTGATCCAGCTTGATTACTTTGAATTCTAGCTCTTTGTTCTCCAGGTGCAGGGTGTCACGTACCGGACGGACATCAACCAGAGAACCAGGCAGGAATGCACGAATACCATCCACTTCTACCGTGAAGCCACCTTTCACTTTACCGGTGATCATACCGTGTACAGTTTCTTTGTCTTCACAGGCTTTTTCCAGACGCAGCCAGGATTCATGGCGCTTGGCTTTCTCACGCGACAGCAGAGTTTCACCGAAGCCGTCTTCAATGGCATCCAGAGCCACATCGATGATATCACCGACATTGACTTCCAGCTCACCGCTGTTGTTCTTGAACTGCTCAACAGGGATGGCAGCTTCAGACTTCAGGCCAGCATCGACCATAACAACGTCTTTTAAAACAGCAACAACAGTGCCTTTAACAATGGCGCCTGGGCGAGTTTCGATGGCTTTGAGGCTTTCCTCAAATAATTGTGCAAAATTTTCAGTCATAGGTTAGTTTTCAACATGTTTGCTCCACATTACATCCTGTGCAGTGGGGTTACCAGTTTGTCCCGGCCGGTTCCGTGGCACGGGATTTTCACTCAGTGATCAGGCCAGTTTCAGTTTGCTCTGGGCATACCGATAGACTTCGTCCAATACCTGGGTAATGTCTTTATCCGAGGAATCCAGTACCAAGGCATCGGCTGCGGCCACCAAAGGCGCTGTGGCTCTGTTGGTATCGCGCTCGTCCCTTGCCTGGATATCGTTCAAAAGGTCGCCGATTTTAACATCGAACCCCTTATTTTTCAACTGCAAAAAGCGTCGTTCAGCCCGAACCTCGGCACTTGCCGTTAAAAATATTTTAACCTGGGCTTGAGGAAAGACCACTGTGCCCATATCCCGGCCGTCGGCAACCAAGCCGGGCGCCTCTTTGAATGCGCGTTGCCGACGCAATAAGGCTTCACGCACACGCGGCAAAGCCGCTACTTTGGAGGCTACAGCCCCAACCTCCTCGGTACGGATGGTTGAGCTCACATTTTCGCCTTCCAGGATGATTCTTACCTCACCATCGTCGTCGATGCTAAATTGCACATCAAGATGTGCCGCCAGCGGCTGGACCGCAGCTTCGTCTTCGGGATCGATTTGATGGTGAATGGCAGCAAGCGCCAATACCCGGTAGATGGCACCACTGTCCAGAAAGTGCCACCCCAGCTTTTCAGCCAATAATCGGCTAAGGGTACCTTTACCGGAGCCACTTGGTCCATCAATGGTAATGACCGCAGCGTCTTGTTGCATTCAGGCCTCCAGGGACTAATCGTAAAATTCAGCGGCATAGTATACAGCCTTTTGGCGCATATTGCCTGTGAAGTTTTTTCATCAAGCCACTTAGGCCCTGCCAGCAGGCATGACCTAAGTAACTGAAATAAAGTTAAACTAACTTGAAAGTGACTGAAACAAAGTGAAGTAGTTTGGAAAGGTTTTGCGGGTGCACTCCGGGTCTTCAATGGTCACCGGCGTATCGCTGAGCGCAACCAATGAAAAACACATCGCCATGCGGTGATCATCGTAGGTGGCAATACTGGCGTGTTGCAGCTTGGCCGGAGGCGTAATCTTCAGGTAATCCTGACCTTCTTCCACCCCGGCACCGACTTTTTCCAGCTCGGTTGCCATGGCCGCCAGCCGGTCGGTTTCTTTCACCCGCCAGTTGTAGACATTGCGGATACAAGTTGGCCCTTTGGCAAAGAGTGCCGTTGTGGCGATGGTCATGGCTGCATCCGGTATGGCGTTAAAATCCATGTCAATGCCCCGTAACTCATTACGCGTGACCTGAATGAAATCATCCCCCCAGTCGACATCCGCGCCCATTTTTGCCAACGCATCGGCAAAGTGAATATCGCCTTGCACCGCATGACGACCAATGCCGGTTACTTTGACCGTACCACCGCGAATGGCGGCGGCTGCCAAAAAGTAGGACGCAGAAGAGGCATCCCCTTCCACCAGAATGCTGCCCGGGCTTTGGTAACGCTGCTGGCCACGAATGGTAAAACGTTGGTAATGGTCGTTTTGAACCCTGACCCCGAAACGCGCCATCAGTGCCAGCGTAATATCAATGTAGGGCTTGGAAACCAGCTCGCCGACGATTTCGATGGTGCTGTCGTTCTCCAGCATTGGCGCTATCATCAGCAAGGCCGTCAGAAACTGACTGGAGATGCTGCCATTAACCCGGGCCAGACCGCCTGGCAGCGTTTGACCACGGATAGTCAGTGGCGGAAAACCAGGCTCTTTTTCGTAGTCGATGTCGGCTTGCCATTGCTGCAAGGCCTCGACCAGATGACCTATCGGACGCTCATACATCCGTGGTTCACCTTTTAAATGGGCGGTGACCTCGGATGCCGCCAAGGCTGCCGTTAAAGGCCGCATGGCTGTGCCGGCATTGCCTAAGAAAAGCTCCACCGGCTCGGTACTTTTGAAAAAACCTGCCAGGCCAGTGACCAGACACTCGGTCCGATCGGCGCTGAGCTGATAAGACACGCCGAGCTGCTTCAACGCCGTCAGCATGTGACGGATATCGTCGCTATCCAGTAAGTTGGTGATGCGGGTTTGGCCTTGTGCCAATGCCGCCAGCAACAGCACCCGGTTGGAAATGCTTTTCGAACCCGGTAAGTGCACGGTGCCCTCGACCCGGGCGATGGGATCTAAAGTCAGGCTGTTCATCCGTGGCTCCGCTCAAAATCCTGCATAAATGCAATTAGGGCGTCAACGCCAGCCAATGGCATGGCATTGTAGATACTGGCCCGCATACCACCAACCAGGCGATGTCCTTTTAAAGCCAGCAAGCCGGCAACTTCCGCCTCTTTGACAAAGCGATCGTTTAAGGCATCATCGGCCAACATAAAAGGCACATTCATCCATGAGCGTACCGCCGGGTCGACATCATTGCGGTAAAAGGCACTTCGATCGATATACTGATACAGACGCTCTGCCTTAGTCTGGTTGTGCTTAGCCATTGCACCCAGCCCCCCTTGCTGCTTCAACCATTGAAACACAAGGCCAGCCAGGTACCAGGCAAAGGTTGGCGGGGTATTGAACATGCTGTCGTTTTTAGCGGTTAATGCGTAATCCATAATCGCAGGGATGGCTTTATTGGCAGCACGTTTCAGCAAATCTTCACGCACGATGACCAGGGTCAGGCCGGAAGGGCCGATATTTTTCTGGGCACCAGCATAAATCAAGCCGAAGCGACTGACATCAATAGGCCGTGACAATAGGGTGGACGACAGATCGGCCACCAGCGGCACTTCGGTGTCAGGCAAATCGGTAAATTCCAGGCCATCCACTGTCTCGTTCGGACAAAAGTGCACATAATCGGCTTTGGGGTTGAGCGCCCACTCAGACGGATGCTGCAAACTGCGCTGCTCGCCGACACGCTGACGAATGTCCAGGGTGCGGATACGGCCGAACTTGGCGGCCTCTTCGGCAGCTGCCTGAGACCAGGAGCCCGATACCAGATAATCGGCTTCGCCGGTATGACTTAACAGATTAAGCGGCACCGCAGAAAATTGCCCACGACCACCACCGTGCATGAAAAGCACCTTGTAATGATCCGGAATGCGCAACAAGTCGCGCAAGTCTTGCTCTGCTTGTTCAGCAACGGCCATAAATGCCTTGCTGCGATGGCTTAACTCCATAACCGAGCAGCCGTGCTGCTGCCAGTTGATGAACTCAGCTTGTGCCTGCTGCATTACTTCGGCTGGCAACATTGCCGGGCCGGCACAAAAATTGTAAGTGGTCATGCTGTGTTTTTACTCCACACTCCTCGCCTGAAACAGAAACGAGCGCTAATGCGCTCGTTCACCTGAGTGTTATACCTGGTCGTTATCGGCCGCTTGGTCCGGCGCACTGCCGGGTTCGACCTGGTTGTCTGTGGCTACCTCACCATCGTCGGCGGGCAACTCTTGTTCTTCAATTTCGTCGATGCGCTGCACCCCCACCACTTGCTCATCGGCAGAGGTGCGGATCAGGATCACGCCCTGGGTATTGCGCCCCACTTCGGAAACCTCCTGCACCCGGGTGCGAACCAGGGTGCCTTTATTGGAGATCAGCATGATTTCGTCGGACTCATTCACCTGAACCGCACCGACCACCATGCCGTTGCGCTCGGAGACTTTGATCGAAACCACCCCTTGGGTGGCGCGACTCTTGGCCGGGTACTCGCTCAGTGCCGTCCGTTTGCCGTAACCGTTTTCCGTCACCGTCAGCACAGCCCCATCGCCTTGCGGAATAATAAGTGAGACTACGGTGCCGTTGTCACGCAGCTTGATGCCGCGAACACCGGTCGCCGTCCGGCCCATTGCGCGTACCTGACCTTCATCGAAACGCACAACCTTGCCATCATCCGAGAACAGCATGATTTCACTGTTGCCGTCCGTCAGACCGACACCAATCAATTGATCGCCTTCATTCAGGTTGACCGCAATGATGCCGCTGCTGCGTGGCCGTGAGTAATCGGTCAACGGAGTTTTCTTCACCGTGCCTTTGGCCGTTGCCATAAAGACAAATTTGCCTTCTTCGTACTCTCTAACCGGCAAAATAGCTGTAATGCGTTCGTCCGCTTCCAGTGGCAGCAGATTGACGATCGGCTTGCCGCGAGAGATGCGGCTGGCCTGTGGCAACTGATACACTTTGAGCCAGTACAAGCGGCCCCGGTCAGAGAAACACAAAATGGTATCGTGGGTGCTGGCAACCAACAACTGATCGACAAAGTCTTCATCTTTTACCTTGGTTGCTGCCTTGCCTTTGCCTCCGCGGCGCTGCGCTTCGTAATCGGTCAGTGGCTGGTACTTGGCATAACCGAGGTGTGACAAGGTCACCACCACATCTTCTTCAGTAATAAGATCTTCTAAGTTGATATCCAGCTCGTTTTCCAGGATTTCTGTCCGACGGGCATCGCCGTATTGCTCTTTGGCGGCATTGAGCTCTTCGCAAATCACTTCCATCAAACGCTCAGAGCTGGCCAGGATATGCAGCAACTCGGCAATCAGCGCCAGTAGATCTTTGTACTCGGCCAGGATCTTTTCGTGCTCAAGACCGGTCAATTTGTGCAAGCGCAAATCCAAAATGGCCTGAGCTTGTTGCTCGGTCAGGAAGTAGTGACCATCGCGAATGCCGTAATGCTCTTCCAACCATTCAGGGCGAGCGGCATCTTGCCCTGCGCGCTCCAGCATGGCACTGACACTGCCCAGCTGCCAGCTGCGCTCGGTCAGAGCCAGTTTGGCCTCGGCCGGGCTGGCAGATGTTTTGATCAGCTCAATGATTTCATCGATGTTGGCCAGTGCAATGGCCAGGCCTTCTAAGATATGCGCCCGATCGCGTGCTTTGCGTAAGTCGTACACGGTGCGGCGCGTCACCACCTCTCGGCGGTGCAACACAAAGCACTCCAGCATCTCTTTTAAGCCCAGCAGTTTCGGCTGGCCCTGGTCCAGTGCGACCATGTTGATACCAAACACGGTTTGCATTTGGGTATTGGTGTAAAGGTGATTGAGCAGCACATCGCTGGACTCGCCACGCTTGAGTTCAATCACAATCCGCATGCCGTCTTTGTCGGACTCATCCCGCAATGCCGAGATGCCTTCGATGCGCTTTTCTTTCACCAGCTCGGCGATTTTCTCAATCAGCCGTGCCTTGTTCACCTGATACGGCAGCTCGTTGACAATGATGGTCTCTCGGCCGGTTTTTTCGTCGGTTTCAATCTCGGTACGAGCCCGGATGTACACTTTACCCCGGCCTGTGCGGTAGGCTTCTTCAATGCCTTTGCGACCGTTAATAATGGCGGCGGTTGGGAAGTCTGGCCCCGGGATCAGCTGCATCAGCTCAGGAATGCTGATGTCAGGGTTGGCAATCAAGGCCAGACAGGCGTCAATCACTTCGGTTAAGTTGTGCGGCGGTATGTTGGTGGCCATACCCACGGCAATGCCTGAAGAGCCATTGATCAGTAAATTCGGCAAACGGGTCGGCAGAACGCCAGGGATTTGCTCAGTGCCATCGTAGTTGGGCACAAAATCAACCGTCTCTTTGTCAAGATCGGCTAAAAGCTCGTGGGCAATGCGTGCCATCCGTACTTCGGTGTAACGCATGGCTGCCGCTGAGTCGCCATCGATGGAGCCAAAGTTCCCCTGACCATCGACCAACATGTAACGTAAGGAAAAAGGCTGTGCCATCCGGACAATGGTGTCGTAGACCGCACTGTCACCGTGTGGGTGGTATTTACCGATGACGTCACCGACTACACGGGCCGATTTTTTGTAAGGTTTGTTCCAATCATTGCCCAGCTCTTTCATTGCGAACAGAACGCGGCGATGCACAGGCTTTAAGCCATCTCGTACATCCGGCAGCGCCCGGCCGACAATGACGCTCATGGCGTAATCAAGGTAGGAGTTCTTAAGTTCGTCTTCTATATTGATGGGAACAATTTCTTTTGCCAGCTCTGTCATAATCGCGCTTTTTCCCTTAAATCATGGAGATAACCCGCATTTATCGCCGTTCTTAGTTGCGGGGCAACATCGGATTCTACCACAGAAAATTGCACTTGCCATGGCCCTTTGGCGCTGTTGGCTGAAAAGTAAACGGCGACCCGAGCTTTGCTTGCAGTGGACCGGCGTCAGCTTATAATAGCGAAAACTTCGAGGAGACCAGCCTGATGGCCGACAGCCCCACCCAGCACAGCAATGTTGATGCTGCTGAAATCGCTAAATTCAATGAAATCGCCTCACGCTGGTGGGATCCGGATGGTGAATTTAAACCGTTGCATTTGCTGAACCCGACCCGGCTTGGCTACATCAGCGATCAACTGGGTGGTTTGTTCAGTAAGAAAGTCATTGATGTTGGCTGTGGTGGTGGCATCCTGGCAGAAAGCATGGCCCGCGCCGGTGCCGCGGTAACCGGCATTGACATGGCCGATGAAGCCCTAATGGTCGCCAGGCTGCATGCGCTGGAAGCAGGCCTAAAGGTGGATTACCAACAAAGCACAGCAGAAGACTTTGCCGGGCGCGCCCCAGGCCAGTACGAACTGGTCACCTGCATGGAAATGCTCGAGCATGTCCCTGAGCCCGCTTCCGTTGTCCAGGCGTGTGCCGATTTGGTGACACCTGGCGGCACCGTGGTGTTTTCAACCATCAGCAAAAGCTGGAAAGCTTATGCCATGGCGATTGTCGGTGCCGAGTATCTGTTGCAACTGGTGCCTAAAGGGACTCACGATTACAGCAAATTTATCCGACCCTCGCAGCTGATGCGTTTTGCCGAGCAGGCGGGTCTTTCCATTACCGGTGCTACTGGTCTGCATTTCAATCCGTTGACGCAACACTTTAAGCTTGGACCTGGCTTGGACGTCAACTACTTTGTGGTGGCAAAAAAAACAGCAGTCTGATGCTTATTTAACTGGTCAGACAGGCGAATAAAAATAGTTTTTTTCGCGGAAAAATAACTTGCATTTGGGCGAAGCCAGTCAGGCGCTGGCCTCGCTGCCTTCACTGGAAATACTGTAGCAAACCCCGTACCAAAACTGTGGTTTTTTCAGACTTGCAAAACCGGCAAATCCACACTATCTTGTGATCCAGTTAGCCGCCACCCCTATATATTGTGTGTTGAAGCAGCAGTTCGGGGTGAAAAAACAACCGGGCTCAATCGTCTTTACGAGAGCAATGAAAGCGGCAGCACCTTTAAACGGACGCAAAAAGTGGGTATTTCAGCATGACAACATTGTATGTGACGAAGCGGGATGGCAGTCGGGAGCCATTGGATCTGGATAAAATTCATCGGGTCATCACCTGGGCCGCTGAAGGATTGCAAAGTGTGTCGGTTTCGCAAGTGGAGCTAAAGTCACACATCCAGTTTTACGATGGCATCAAAACCGAAGATATCCACGAAACCATCATCAAGGCTGCGGCCGATCTGATTTCCAAAAGCACGCCCGATTACCAGTACCTTGCCGCCCGTTTGGCGGTCTTTCACTTGCGTAAAAAAGCCTATGGCCGCTTTGAGCCGCCAGCCTTGTATGATCACATTGTACGGATGGTCGAAAGCAGCCGTTACGACCAACACTTGCTGCAGGATTACAGCAAAGCCGAAATTGAGCAACTGGACAGCTTTATTGACCACAGCCGTGATTTGAACTTCAGCTATGCGGCGGTCAAACAACTGGAAGGCAAATACCTGGTGCAAAACCGGGTGACAGGACAGATTTTTGAAAGTGCTCAGTTTCTCTACATGCTGGTCGCGGCCTGTTTGTTTGCCAATTACCCGAAAGAGACCCGGTTGGGCTATGTCCGCCGTTTTTACGATGCCATTTCATTGTTTAAACTGTCGTTGCCGACCCCTATTATGGCCGGTGTTCGCACCCCGACCCGACAGTTCAGCTCCTGCGTGCTGATTGAGTGTGGTGACAGCCTGGACTCAATTAACGCAACGGCCAGCGCCATCGTTAAATACGTCAGTCAGCGTGCTGGTATCGGCATCAATGCCGGTCGCATTCGTGCGTTGGGCAGCCCTATTCGCCATGGCGAAGCTTTCCATACCGGCTGTATTCCGTTTTACAAACACTTCCAAACCGCGGTGAAAAGCTGCTCGCAAGGCGGTGTTCGCGGTGGTGCTGCGACCTTGTTCTACCCACTCTGGCATTTGGAAGTCGAATCCTTGCTGGTGCTGAAAAACAACCGCGGTGTCGAAGAAAACCGGGTCCGTCATTTGGACTACGGCGTGCAGTTCAACCGCTTGATGTACCAGCGTCTGATCAAAGACGGCTTTATTACCCTGTTCAGCCCATCGGATGTGCCGGGCCTTTACGATGCGTTTTTTGAAGATCAGGAGAAGTTTGAGCAGCTGTATGTGCAATACGAAGCCGATGACAGCATTCGTAAAAAGCGCATCAAAGCGGTCGAGCTGTTTACCCTCTTTATGCAAGAACGCGCCAGTACCGGCCGCATTTACCTGCAGAACGTTGACCACTGCAACACCCACAGCCCCTTTGATCCGAAAGTAGCCCCGGTGCGCCAAAGCAATCTTTGCCTTGAGATTGCACTGCCCACCAAACCGCTGCGCGATGTCAATGACGAAGAAGGTGAAATTGCGCTCTGTACCTTGTCGGCGTTCAACCTGGGCGCTCTGGACAACCTGGACGAGCTTGAAGAACTGTCGGACTTGATCGTCCGTGCACTGGACAGCCTGCTGGATTACCAGGACTACCCTATCCCTGCCGCCCGCAATGCCACCATGGGACGTCGCACCTTGGGTGTTGGCGTCATCAACTACGCCTACTACCTGGCCAAACATGGTGTCAAGTACTCGGATGGCTCGGCCAATGGCTTGACGCATCGCACCTTTGAAGCCATTCAGTACTACTTATTAAAAGCCTCCATGCAGCTGGCCAAAGAATTCGGTCCTTGCCCCAAGTTTAATGAGACCACTTACGCTCAGGGCATCATGCCAACCGACAGCTATAAAAAAGAACTCGACGCCGTCTGCAGCGAGCCGCTGCAGCTGGATTGGGACAGACTGCGTCAGGATGTGATGGCCTTCGGGTTACGGAACTCGACTTTGTCGGCCCTGATGCCATCGGAAACCTCGTCGCAGATTTCCAATGCCACCAACGGCATTGAACCACCGCGCGGCCATGTCAGTGTCAAAGCCAGTAAAGATGGTATTTTAAAGCAGGTGGTGCCAGAGTATGAACGCTTAAAAGACCAGTACGAATTGCTGTGGGATATGCCCGGCAACGATGGCTACCTGTCGCTGGTCGGCATTATGCAGAAGTTTGTCGATCAGACCATTTCGGCCAACACCAACTACGATCCGAACCGCTTTGACGGCGGCCGGGTCCCAATGAAGCTCTTGCTTAAAGATGTGCTGACGGCCTACAAACTCGGCGTCAAAACCCTGTATTACCACAACACCCGAGATGGAGCCGCCGATGCGCAGGAAGACATTCCTGAAGCCGAAGACGACGGTTGTGCTGGCGGTGCCTGCAAGATTTAAGCTGCATGGCGGGCCTGGTTGGCCCGCCTTTTTGATGGATTGAGGAAGAGAACCACGCCATGGCGTACACCACTTTTAATCGCGAAATTAACGATCAAATGAAAGAGCCGATGTTTTTCGGCAACCCAGTCAATGTCTCGCGCTACGATCAACAAAAGTACCCGATTTTCGAAAAGCTGATTGAAAAGCAACTGTCTTTCTTCTGGCGTCCGGAGGAAGTGGATGTCAGCAAAGACCGCATTGATTTTCAAAATTTGCCTGAGCACGAAAAGCACATTTTTTTGAGCAATCTGAAATACCAAACCTTGCTTGATTCGGTACAAGGACGCTCGCCCAATGTGGCTTTGCTGCCGCTGGTGTCCTTGCCCGAGCTGGAAACCTGGATTGAAACCTGGGCCTTCAGTGAAACCATCCACAGCCGTAGCTACACCCACATTGTCCGCAACATCAGCGCCGAACCGCACAAGGTGTTTGATGACATCATGCTCAATCAAAACA
Source organism: Alkalimonas sp. (assembly GCA_020831935.1). Taxonomy (GTDB): domain Bacteria; phylum Pseudomonadota; class Gammaproteobacteria; order Enterobacterales; family Alteromonadaceae; genus Alkalimonas. Next base: position 4,594 of record JAFIFR010000027.1, on the reverse strand, counting down.
TCATGGAGCGGGCCGAAGATGTAACGCGTTACTACGACGATTTGATTGATTCCTTCAATTTGTACAACCTGTGTGGCTCTGGCAGCCATACCGTCAATGGTCAGAGCAAAGCGGTCAGCTTGCGTGATTTAAAGAAGAAGCTTTACCTCTGCCTGATGTCGGTCAATGTGCTGGAAGCCATCCGTTTTTACGTCAGTTTTGCCTGCAGCTTTGCCTTTGCCGAGCGTGAGCTGATGGAAGGCAATGCCAAAATCATCAAGCTGATCGCCCGCGATGAAGCTCTGCACCTGACGGGCACTCAGCACATGCTGAACATCATTGCCGCTGGTGAAGACGATGCAGAAATGGGTGAGATCGCCAAAGAGTGTGAACAAGATGCCATTGCTATTTTCCATAAAGCCGCCGAGCAGGAAAAAGCCTGGGCCGCCTATTTGTTCAAAGATGGCTCCATGATTGGACTGAACAAAGACATCCTGTGTCAGTACGTTGAATACATCACCAACATTCGGATGCATGCCATTGGTTTAAAACCCATTTACCCCACCAATCAAAACCCCATTCCCTGGATCAATGCCTGGTTGGTGTCGGACAACGTGCAGGTTGCGCCGCAGGAAGCTGAAATCAGCTCCTATCTGGTAGGTCAGATTGACAACCAGGTCGATAGCGGTGACTTCGGTGATTTTGATCTGTAATTTGCTGCCGCATGGCTAAAGTGCAGGTAAACGCTGAACAAAGCCTGGAGTTTAGTCACCAGCGCAATCTGCTTATTGCGCTGGAGCAGGCAAAGTTCAGCGTGCACTACCAATGTCGGGAAGGCTATTGCGGTGCCTGTCGCTGCCACCTGCGCTCCGGCCAGGTGCGTTACCTGCAAGAGCCCCTGGCTTTTGTCCGTCCCGGCGAATTTCTCCCCTGTTGCAGCGTTCCTGTTGGCGACATTGCCATTGAGCTGCCCGACTGATAATTCAGTCACCGCTTGCTATGCTGAATCAAAAACCATCGGCTAAAAGTTGCGCTATTCAGGCAACCGGATCTGACGGGTGCTGTGTAAACTGGCATCTGGCCGCTTCAGCACCCCTTGCTCACGGGCAAAATCAATAAAAGCCTGAGCATAATTGATGTAGGTGTCCTGATACCGATCCGCCGCCATCACACGGCCAAAGGTTGCCCAACCGTCTTGGCCGGAGGCAATAAAGCTGTTGGTGACCACCAGATAGACCTCCTCAGGTTGCAGCGGCTGCCAAAGCCCTTCCCGCTTCACTTCAATGTTGCTCACCCGCTGATTTTTCGGCTTGGTCAGGTCCACATCAAACCGAATGCCGGCGCCGTGGGGGTAACCACCGGTGGATGCCCCCGGAGTGATCGAGTAATCGATGGCATCTTCCAACACCAGCTGAACCTCATGACCATACATTTGCAAGTGGATTAGTGTATTGGAGAAAGGCAATAACTGATAAACCTGCGCAATGCTCAGTGGCCCTGCAGGCAGGTCGGTACGGACACCACCGGCATTTTGCAAGGCGATATCGGCTTGGCGGCTTTGCTGCAAAAATGCCTGACTCACCACGAAATGCAAATCGGACTGGCTGGCCGTGCCACAGCTCTCTTCACGTGGCTCACCTGGATCCATCCGGCACAAACGCTCTGGCAGGTAGGCGATATGCTGTGCTGCCAGCTCATCAATGCGGGTACTGTAGAACTCCAGCAAAGATTGCAAAGCAGGATCGGGTTCCACCAGACTTAGAACATCAGACTCGGCAACAAATGCCAGCACCTCTTGCCGCTGCTCATCACTGAGCGGCTGACCATCGCGGTTGAAATTATCACCAATCAATAAATGCGGCCGGCCTTCACATCGTTTTACCCGGTCACCTTCAAAGTGGACGATAAGCTCCCCGACCACCTGCGAATAATCTTTGCCTTGGACAATGCAGACAGGAGCTCCGTCCAAATTGGTCACCACCGTTGGGTAGTCGCCGTCGGCGGTCAAACCAATCGGCGCAAAGTCACCCAACAGGCTGTGCGAGTCGCCACCGACGATTACATCCACAGCCGGCAACCGCTGCGCCAGCAGAATGTCGTTCAAGTAACCGTAGTGGGTCAAGAGCACAAACTTACCAATGCCTTGCTGCTGCAATTTTTCAATGTAATAACGGGCTGTTTCCAGCTCGTCTAAAAATGCGGTGGTTGGCAAAGGTTGCGACGATTGGCGGGTTTTCTGGGCGATGGTCAGGCCGATAATGGCGACCTGGTGACCGGCCACCTTCTGAATCACGTAGGGCTGAAACAGTTCCCACTCATGGTTTGGGGCCAGTGGCGTGCCAACTTTGGGGCGAATGTTGGCCGAGAGGATCGGAGTTTGGCACTGATCATCGTGCAGACTTTGAATAAAATGCGCCAAATGGGCATCGCCATCATCAAACTCGTGATTACCCAGGGTAAAAGCATCAAAGCAAACTTCACGCATAAAGTGGGCATCGGCATCGCCCTGAAACAAGCTGTAGTACAGATCGCCGGTAATGGCATCACCGGCATGCAAGCGCAACAGCTGTGGGTGACGTTGTTGCAGCTGCTGCAATTTACTGGCAACACGGGGGAAGCCGCCAACTTCGACCTCCGTAGTGTGGCCAGCCAGCCGCAGTGACAACTGCTGCTTGGGCGCAAGGTTGGAGTGATGATCATTGATGTGGGCAATGACCAGGGTTAAATCCTCCGGTTGCTGAGGCTCAGTCGGTAATTGGGTGCAAGCAGCCAGTGGCAACAACAAACAAAGATGAAGCAAACGAAAAGAGTACATATCACATCCAATAAAAAGGCCAGCATCAAGCTGGCCATATGACACTATGATGACCGTAAATTATGGCTCAATTTTACCATCACGAATATGTTTTTCACCCCGAGCTTTGGCCAATTGCACCTGTTTTTGCCGCTCGGCAAAGGCTGCTTTTTGCTCCGGGGTGGTTTTATCGTGGCAATGCGGGCAACTTAAGCCTTTGATGTACTGCTCAGACTGCATGTCTTGCTGCGACAGCGGCATGCGGCAAGCGTAACATTGGTCGTAACTGCCCTGCTCCAGACCATGCTTCACTGCAACCCGCTGATCAAACACAAAGCACTCGCCTTGCCACAGACTCTGCTCGGCGGGAACTTCTTCCAGGTATTTTAAAATGCCACCATCCAGATGGTAGACTTCATCAAACCCCTGCTCTTTTAGATAAGCTGTCGACTTTTCACAGCGGATGCCGCCGGTACAAAACATCGCCACTTTTTTATGCTTGGCCGGATGCAGATTGCTGGCAGCCCACTCTGGAAACTCCCGAAAAGAGGTGGTATTTGGATTGACAGCATTTTTAAAAGTACCAATAGCCACTTCGTAATCATTGCGGGTGTCTATCACGACGGTATCCGGATCGCTGATTAACCGGTTCCAATCGTCACCTTTGACGTAGGTACCGACGATGTGCTGAGGGTCGACATCCGGCACCCCCATGGTGACAATTTCTTTTTTCAGCTTAACCTTGGTGCGGTAAAAGGCGGGTTCATCGGCAAAGGATTCTTTGTAGCTCAAACCATCAAAGCGACCTTCAGCAGCCAGCCAGGCTTGCACCGCGTCGATACCGGCTCTGGAGCCACAAATGGTGCCATTAATGCCTTCCTCGGCCAGCAGCAAAGTGCCTTTCACCTGATTTTCTACCAGCAGTTGATACAGCTTATCGCGCAGCTGTTCATAATCGGGTAAACGGACAAATTTATACAGGGCAGCAACAACGTACATAATCAACCTTCTGTGCTTGGCTGGATCGCAAATCCAGTGCAACTAAATAAGGGCGGCGATTATAACGCTTTTTACCCGACAGGCAAAGGCAGGCTTTAATGCGCGGGCTGGCAATGCACAGACAACTCCAGGTGCTGGTCACCATCGGTCAACAGAATGCAGTCTGCTTCCCGCCAGACACTGAGTTCCATGTGGGGTTTGAACATGGCGCACAGTTGCAGCAATTGTTCAGGCTGCACCACACAGCTCGATGCTTTGCGCTGATAGTGACCTTGCTTAAATTGCCGCTGCTCTTCCGGGCTTAAAAACAGCAACACCTGCTCCGACAGATGGCAGGCACGGCGCAGGTATTTTTCTTCCAATAAATCCACGCTGGCCCAGAGCTGAAAGTGCTGTTGCTCGTCCTGCACATAAAGGTCGGGGTCTTTGCCACGCCGGTGCTGTGGTGCCATCTCAGCGTTTTGCTCATAAAGGCTCAGCCAAGCCAGTACCCTGCGGGCAAAATGCTCAGCGGGCTCTTCCGGATACGGCGACAAATAGTGGCGCTGCTGCGCAAAATGATGATGCTCTGCGCAGCTGTAATTCAAATCCAGTTTGATGACTTTGGCATTCATCAACATGGGGTTTGCTCCTTAACGCCTTTACCTCTGTATCGGCTACTACGGTTTAGACTCTAGTTTGGATGCTGAAGTGCCCACTCGAATGGACTCAACAACCGCTATAGATTCAACAACAGCAGTGATGAACTCAACCACAGCTGCCAAATTAGATGCAAAGCCAGTGCCAACAGCAACAGCCCCATGGCGCGATCAAACCAGTAGC
>JAFIFR010000313.1 GCA_020831935.1 Alkalimonas sp. | reverse complement strand
TGCTGGTTGGCAATGTCCTGGTAGAGTGCGGTTTTTTGCGATGCCTGGGCTCCTACTGGCATGGCATTTTGCCGGCTGCGGTTTTGCTCCAGTGCATCCAGTGCTTTTTCAGAGCGGCGGATGCCCTGCCCTTGCGGTAGTTCCGAGTTAACAGCTGGCTGTTGCGGCCGGGCAGGCCGTGGCGTGGTATCTCGAAAGATCCCGGCAGCGCCTGTAGCAGCAAGATTATTTTCCAGACGAAAACTCAAGGCAGTGGCTCAGCAAAAAAATAAATGATTGGCTGAAGTATAACCAGTGTCGGCGGCAGTGCCAAGTAACCAGAAAGAGCCAACTAACGCCCTGGCAGCTTTTGCCAACTGACAGTATCCCGTACATAGCTCGGCTCTGCCTGCTCGGCGGCAACAAAGTGACTGGCGCTCAATGCCTGCCGGGCTTGGGGCAGCATATCCTGCGCCGATGGGTACAAAATATCGCTGCTTTGCGCTGACTGCCATTGCTGCAGCACTTCAGCATAAGTCTGCCAGCCGGTGCCGACCGCGGTAAAATCCTCACCGGAATCAAGCGGGGCCAATTGCTCCGGTTTAACCGCTTGCTCTTGGCCTTGCAGCTGCATCAAGCCATTGGCATCCAGCTGATAGTGGCCAAAATAGATTTCGGCCATACGGGCATCAATGGCTGCCAGCACCTGGCTGGCTTGCAATTGCCGGTAAGCAGCCTGCGCCATAGCCGCCAAAGTCGAGACACCATAGACCGGTATGTCGGCACCAAAGGCCAGCCCCTGCGCCACCCCAACGCCAATCCGCACACCGGTAAAGCTGCCAGGGCCTTTGCCAAACACCAGGCCATCGAGTTGAGTTAAACTAAGGCCACTGTCGGTCAGCAGTTGCTGCACCATTGGCAGCACCCGCTTGCTGTGCTGCTGCGGGCAGACTTCATCCAGCGTCAGCAGCTCACTGCCATCAAGCAGAGCCACAGAGCACGCTTCGGTTGAGGTATCCAGGGCCAGTAATTTCACGCCATACTCCAGAGGTCACAGCCAAAAAGACAGCGGATTTTACCTTGGCTGGCTGTAAAGTGCCAAGGATTACGAATTCTCTTTGTCGGCAATAAAGCCAAGTGCCGTCGTAAGATCGCGCGTTCGGCGCATCGGTGGCAGGCTTTTTAAAAACACCTCACCGTAAGGCCGGGTCACCAGCCGGTTGTCGCAAATCACCAGCACACCGCGATCGGTGACATCACGGATCAAACGCCCTACCCCTTGCTTTAGGCTGATCACCGCCTGCGGCAGTTGCACGGAGGCAAAAGGATCCACGCCCTGCTTGCTGCTGGCTTCCATCCGGGCCTGCAACAAGGGGTCGTCCGGGCTGGCAAAGGGCAGTTTGTCGATAATCACCAGGCTCAGTGCATCGCCACGTACATCCACCCCCTCCCAGAAGCTGCTGGTACCCAGCAAGACGGCATCATCCAGCTGCACAAACTTATCCAGCAGCACCCGCTTGCTGGTTTGGCCCTGCACCAGCAACGGCTGACGAATGTGCTGTGGCAACACTTCGGCCATCCACTTCAGCATGCGGTGACTGGTAAAAAGCATAAAGCAGCGGCCCTGATTGGCCTCGATCAGCGGGATGGCAGTGTTTAATAAGGCTTGCTGCATCGCCTGATGCTGATGCGGCTCTGGCAAATAGCGTGGTACACAAAGCAGTGCCTGCTGTTGGTAATCAAAGGGACTGTCCAGCAGCAGGGTATCGGCCTGCTCCAGCCCCATTTGCTGCTGATAATGGGCAAAACCGCCATCGACCGAAAGCGTGGCTGAGGTAAACACCCAGCTTTTCTGGCCGGCAAAGACCACTTCGCGAAATTTTTCCGCAATACTGAGCGGCGTCAGATGCAAGGTCAGATGCATCCGGCTGGTATCGTACCAAAGACTAACATCCGGCTTACTGGTGTCATTGAGTTTTTGCAGGCGATTGCGGTTTTGCGCCAGCCGCTCAAAGCAATGATCCACGGCATCACTGCGCCCCAAGCTTTCCTTCAGTACCTGATACAGCAACTCCATACTCTCGGTTAAACGCTGCATCATGCTTTGCATCTGCGGTTGCTGACTGCGTTCACGCCAATTGCCCCGTTCGGGCTCTACCGGGAACTGCAAGCGCCAGTCTTTGACCTGTTGCGCGACTTTGTCGGTGATTTTGCGCAGCTGCGGGTGATCGCGCAGTTCGGTTTTGCAGGCCAGATCCAGGTCACGGCACAGTTCCAGCAGCTGCCGGCTGGAGACATGCTCGCCAAAGTAATCGCAGGCCAAGTCCGGTAATTGATGCGCTTCATCAAACACAAACACATCCATTTGCGGTAACAGCTCACCAAAGCCGGTGTCTTTAATCGCCAAATCGGCAAAGAACAAATGGTGATTGAC
>JAFIFR010000026.1 GCA_020831935.1 Alkalimonas sp. | reverse complement strand
CCGTTTCTTTCGGTATCGACCTGGTTTTCTAAGGAGGAGCTATGAACTATCTAAAAGCCATGCTGGGCGCTTTGTTGTTGTTATCAGGAGCTGCTCTGGCCGAAATCTCGGTGATTGTGCATCCATCCAATGCGGTAAGTGTGGACCAGTCCGATCTGAACCGGTTGTTTTTAGGACGCGGTAGCAACTTTAGTGACGGCAGCAGGGCCACGCCGCTCAATCTGGCAGAGGGGCAAGCTGCTCGTGAGCATTTTGACACTCAGGTGCTGAATCGAAGTTCTGCTCAGCTCAAAGCCTATTGGTCGCGGCTGGTTTTTACCGGCAAAGGCACGCCGCCGGCTGAGCACCCTAATGCGGCTGCTATGAAGGCGGCTGTTGCGGCCGATCCTACAGCCATCGGCTACATTGCCAGCAGCGATGTTGACGATACTGTTCGAGTCGTTGCGACCTTCTGATCGTTTACCCTGTTCGCTAACAGAAAAGCTTCCGCCAGACGGGAGCTTTTCTTTTTTAAAAACTCAGCCGCTAAAAAATAGGTTTTTTGCAACAGATCACGTATAATTTCGCGCCTTTAAAATTTAACCAACTTACCAAGGAGTCCTTTCATGGCCTTAGAACGTACTTTCTCGATTGTTAAACCAGATGCAGTGGCAAAAAATCTGATCGGTGCTATCTATCAGCGCTTTGAAGCTGCAGGTCTGCGTATTGTAGCGTCAAAAATGCTACACTTGAGCAAAGAACAGGCCGAAGGTTTCTATGCAGAACACAAAGAGCGTCCTTTCTTTGGTGCTCTGGTTGCTTTTATGACCTCTGGCCCTGTGATGGTGCAGGTACTGGAAGGTGAAGATGCGGTTCGTAAAAACCGTGAAATCATGGGTGCTACCAACCCGAAGGATGCTTTGGCTGGCACTTTGCGTGCTGATTACGCCGACAGCATTGACGAGAATGCCGTTCATGGTTCGGATGCTGCAGAGTCTGCAGCGCGTGAAATCGCCTACTTCTTTACCGATGCGGAAGTTTGCCCACGCACCCGTTAATCGGCACCGGTAGCATCACATCAAGGGGGCATCGCCCCCTTGTTGCGTCTTAAACGGCGTGAGTATTGAGTGACAAGGGCAGCGCAGTTTTGGCCAGACAGGAATGATGACAATGACAACACAGACCGCAAAAACAAATTTGCTGAACTTAAATCGCGAGCAAATGAAGTCGTTTTTTGCTGAGATGGGCGAAAAACCCTTTCGGGCGGATCAGGTCATGAAGTGGATTTACCACTACTGTGTTGACGACTTCGATCAAATGACCAATGTTAATAAGGTGCTGCGCGAAAAGCTTAAGCAGTTGTGCGAAATTCGGGCGCCAGAAGTCGCCACCCGACAAGACAGCGCGGATGGCACCATCAAGTTTGTCATGCGCCTCGATGGTGGCCAGGAAGTTGAGACGGTCTGGATCCCGGAAAAAGACCGTCGCACCCTCTGTGTTTCCTCTCAAGTGGGCTGTGCCTTGGATTGCTCCTTTTGCTCAACCGCACAGCAAGGCTTCAACCGCAACCTGACGGTGGCTGAGATCATTGGCCAGGTCTGGCGGGTTAGTCAGTTGATTGGCAGCTTTGGTGAGACCGGTGAGAAGCCGGTAACCAATGTGGTGATGATGGGGATGGGCGAGCCATTGCTGAACATGAACAATGTCATTCCCGCAATGGAACTGATGATGGAGGATTACGGCTTTGGTCTGTCCAAACGCCGGGTGACTCTCAGTACCTCTGGCGTTGTGCCTGCTCTGGATGCGATGTTGGGTAAAATTGATGTTGCTTTGGCCATTTCGTTGCACGCTCCCAATAATGTGCTGCGTAATGAGCTGGTTCCTGTCAATAAGAAGTACCCAATGGAAGATTTTCTGGCATCTTCCCGCCGTTATGTTGAGTGGTCGAAAGCCAATGACAAAGTCACGGTTGAGTACGTGATGCTGTCAGGCATCAATGACAGTATGGAGCAGGCTCATGAGCTGGCGCATGCGCTGCGTGATACGCCGGCCAAGATTAACCTGATCCCCTTTAACCCTTATCCAGGTTCTCCCTACAGTCGCTCCAGCAACTCGCGCATCGATCGCTTTAATAAAGTCTTGCAAGAACATGGTTTTACCGTCATGGTACGTAAGACGCGTGGTGACGACATCGATGCTGCCTGTGGTCAGTTGGTTGGGGATGTGGTTGACAGAACCAAACGCTTATTAAAAAAACAAATGAAAGGTCAGGAAATTTCGGTCAGAATGACCTCATAACGCAAGGGGCAGGAAAAATAGCATGCAAAAACTGTCGGTTAGCATGGTGGTTGTCAGTGCATTGGTGTTGTCAGGCTGTGTGTCTGAAAGTACTTATGTCGGCTCGGACAGGCCTGTGCAGCAGCGGCAGGTCGATAACACCGAGGCAGCACGGACCCGGATGTCGCTTGGGCTCAACTACCTGCAACGTGGCGAGAATGCACAGGCTATTTTTAATTTGGAGCGCGCCAGAGCTTTAGCCCCCCAACTGCCCGAAGTCTACAATGCGCTGGCTTTTTACTATCAAAACGTCAATGAGCCCGAGCAAGCCGAAGCTGCCTACAAGCAAGCCTTAGCCCGTGACCCAGACAATGCCGACACCTACAACAATTATGGGGCTTTTCTTTGTCAACAGGGTAAGTATGCTGAAGCCGAGCACCTGCTGCTCACTGCCATTCGACGGCCCGGTTACATGCGGGTGTCCGAAAGTTACGAAAACCTGGCTTTGTGTCAGTTGCAACAAAATAATTTTAGCCGGGCGCAGCGCTATCTGGAATCGGCAGTTCTGCACAGTGGCAACCGCATCAGCAGCTTATTGAATCTGGCCGGGCTCGATTATGCCATGGGCAACCATCAACGCTCTCGCCAACATTTGACCCGTATTCAGCGGCTGGGCCATGTCTCTGCCGACAGTATTTTGTTGAGCTATTTACTGGCCGACAAAGAGCTGGATCAGGAAACGCAGCAAAACAGCCGGGAATTGTTGTTGCAAGTTTATCCGGACAGTGAGGCGGCACGTTTGCTGCGCCAGAACCGATTGCAGGACAGTGAGTTTGAGCAGCTACGGGAGCGCTACAAACACTATCTGATTGCCAACCTCGAGATGCCTCAATCCGCCCCTGAACGCACCGCAGAGCCGGAACAGCCACAAATTCGGATTGTGCGCCGCCAGCCAGCGCAAACCGAGCCACCACCGGCAGTGCGCTCCGAGTCTTTGACCCGCACGCGCCGCGACTCCAGAGCGGTCGAGCCTGCTCAGAGTCCTCGTGAAGCGGTAAAGGAAGCCGTGGCCCGGCACGAAACTAGCTCCATTGCTGCCAGTTTAAGCCAGCCCCTGCCGCTGCCGGAAGTCAACGCCGCCTTAGTATCGTTGCCGCAACAGGACGCTGCTGCAGTGGGTTCTGACCCGGCAGCTTCCGAAGTCGAAGAGGTTGCGCCTACCGAAACGGTCCAGTTTCGGCAGCCGCCTGCGGTGCCTGTGGAATCGGAGCACGCTGCTTTACGTTTTGAGCCAGAGCTATCGCCAGACACCGAGATCCGCCAGCGCATCCAGCAAAGCCTGAACGGCTTATTGGCAGCTCCGAAACTGGAAGTAACAAGCCTTTCTCCTGGTTTGCAAGCCGATGCTGGTGCCGATGCGATGATTGCTAAGTCAGAGATTGTGACTGATGAGACCGTAGAGCCAGATTATGCCGCCGAAAATGAACTTTATGCGGCTGGCTCTGTCCATTCAGAAACTTTTGACACCTTTAGCACTCAACCAGAGTCGGACAGCCCTGAGTATGCACAGCGCATTGCCGAAACAGTTCAGTCTGAAGAGCCTCCCTACCATCGAGTGCAGCAGGGGGAGTCATTGTTTGCCATTTCGATGAAATACAACATCCGGCTGGAGCGTCTGCAGCAGTGGAACCGGCTGTCACCGGGTGACAGTATCCGGGTTGGTCGGCGTTTGTGGTTGGCCGAGCCGCCGCCAGAGTCTGAGCTGGTGGTGACAGTAGCTGAAGTAACACGGCCTGATTACCATATCATCGCCGAAGGAGACACCTTGTTTAGTATTTCCATGCGTTACAATGTGCGGCTGGCTCGCCTGCTGGAGTGGAACAACCTGACAGAGCGCAGTCGCGTCTACCTTGGGCAACGCATTTACCTTATTGATCCGGCACAATTGACTCATGACAACTGAATACACAGCAGCTGACGACGTTTCTAATGAGCTGCGGGCTGGTGAGCTGTTAAAAAGCGCCCGCAAAGAAAAAGGCTGGTCGCAAAAAGAAGTGGCCAGTCAGCTGAATCTGCGCATGGCGCTGATCGAAAGCATGGAGGCCGATCAATACGAAGCAAACTTGCTGCCGACCTTTATCCGTGGCTATTTGCGTTCGTACGCTCGCCTGCTGAAAATTCCGGAGCAACAAGTCCTGGCTGCTTACGAACAGCATCATGGCAATCAGACCATCGAACCCCGCACCATGCACAGCTTTTCCAATCGCACCGAAAAAGAGGCCACAGAAAGTCGTTTTGTGTTGCTGACGTACCTGGTTGGAGCTCTGTTGTTGGGCTTGTTGCTGCTATGGTGGTGGCAAACGCATTGGTTAACCGATGATTCTGCTGGCAGCACGACAGAAACTGCTATTTCCTCTACCTTACCGGCTGAAGCTGTGATGGATACGGATGCTGAGTCCGATGAGGTGGAGCCAGAAATCGCAGCAACGGCTGCGGCTTTACCTGTCCAGGTTCCCAGTGCCCTGACTGCCTTGCTGGAGGTCACTGAAGCAAACAACGAGGCTGAGCTGGCTGCGCCGGAGCTGACAGCGGAGGTGCATCAGCTGCGGATGGCATTTTCGGAAGATTGCTGGATTGATGTGCTGGACGCAGATGGTTCCCGAGTGGCTTTTGGCACCAAAGTCGCAGGCTACCAGCTGCAAGTGCATGGCCGTACCCCTTTTACCCTGACACTTGGCAATCCCAGCGCGGTCGCTATTGAGCTGGATGGTGAGCCGGTGGATATGTCCGGCTTCCGGCCAGGACGCGTCGCTAAATTTTCTGTTCCGTTACAAGAGTAAAGCATGTTTGCTGAGAACCCAATCCAACGCCGTAAAAGTAGGCAAATTAAAGTAGGGACTGTGCTGGTGGGGGGCGATGCTCCCATCAGCGTGCAGTCGATGACCAATACCAAAACCACTGATGTCGATGCCACTGTGGCGCAAATTAAAGCCATTGCCACCGCAGGCGCTGACATTGTCCGGGTATCGGTGCCGACCATGGAGGCTGCTGAAGCCTTTCGTTTGATCAAGCAACAGTCACCGGTCCCCCTGGTGGCCGATATCCACTTCGATTACCGCATTGCGCTTAAAGTGGCCGAGTACGGGGTCGATTGCTTGCGGATAAATCCTGGTAACATTGGCCGGGAAGACCGCATTCGGGCCGTGGTGAACTGTGCACGCGATCATCAGATCCCAATTCGCATTGGTGTGAATGGCGGATCCTTAGAGGCCGATATTCAGCAAAAATATGGCGAGCCAACTGCTGCGGCTTTGGTCGAGTCGGCCATGCGGCATGTGGATATTCTGGATCGACTGAGCTTTGACCAGTTTAAAGTCAGCGTCAAAGCCTCGGATGTGTTTTTAGCCGTTGGTGCTTACCGCTTGCTGGCCAAGCAAATTGACCAGCCACTGCATTTGGGCATTACCGAAGCTGGTGGGGCGCGCTCAGGTGCGGTCAAGTCTGCCATTGGCCTTGGCATGCTGCTGGCTGAAGGCATTGGCGATACGCTGCGGGTATCTTTGGCGGCGGATCCGGTCGAAGAAGTCAAAGTCGGTTTTGACATCTTAAAGTCGCTGCGCATCCGTTCGCGCGGCATTAATTTTATTGCTTGCCCCAGCTGTTCACGTCAGGAGTTCGATGTCATTCAAACCATGAATGCACTGGAGCAGCGGTTGGAAGATGTCACCGAGCCATTGACGGTGTCTGTCATTGGCTGCGTGGTCAATGGTCCAGGCGAGGCTTTGGTGTCGGATCTGGCGGTGGCCGGTGCCAATCGGATGAGTGGCTTTTACATCAATGGCGAACGGCAAAAACTGCGGCTGGATAATCAGCACATAGCTGAACAGCTGGAGCAACAGATCCGCGATTATCTGGACCGGCAAAAACAGCAAATTGCCATCACCAGGCTCTAAACGTGAGAAAGCAACGGGAAAGTTTGGTGTTTAGCGCCGATGCTCCTATAATTCCCCCTATTTTTAATCAAGCCGGGTAGATCAAGGTGTCGAAACAAGTACAGGCCATTCGTGGCATGAATGACTGTCTGCCACAAGACAGCAGTGTCTGGCAGTATTTAGAGCAGCAATTGCGGCAGACGGTGGCCAGTTATGGCTATCAGGAGATTCGTTTTCCGATTGTCGAAATGACCGAATTGTTCAAGCGCTCCATTGGTGAAGTGACCGACATCGTTGAAAAAGAGATGTACACTTTTACCGATCGCAATGGCGACAGCCTGACCTTACGGCCGGAAGGCACCGCTTGCTGTGTCCGGGCCGGCAACGAGCATGGCTTGCTGTACAATCAGGAGCAACGGTTGTGGTACATGGGGCCGATGTTTCGGCATGAGCGGCCACAAAAAGGGCGTTACCGGCAGTTTCATCAATTTGGTTTGGAAGCTTTTGGCATGGCGGGCTCTGCCATTGATGCCGAGGTCATCAGCTTAAGTGCGCGACTTTGGCAACAGCTGGGATTAAGTCGTCATGTCCGGCTGGAACTCAATACCTTGGGGAGCCCTGAAGCGCGCCAGCACTATCGGGCTGCGCTGGTTGAGTATTTGTCAGCGCATCAGGAGCAGCTGGATGAAGACAGCAAGCGACGTTTGCACAGCAATCCGCTGCGAATATTAGACAGCAAGAACCCAGCCCTGGCTGAGCTGCTAGCAAAGGCTCCTCGTTTGGCAGACTACCTGGATACTGAGTCGGCCGAGCACTTTGCTGAATTGCAACAGCGGCTGACGGCAGCGGGCATTGACTTCGAAGTGAATCCGCGCTTGGTGCGGGGGCTGGATTATTACAACAAAACTGTGTTTGAATGGGTCACCGACAGTCTGGGGGCTCAGGGCACGGTGTGTGCCGGTGGCCGTTACGATGGTCTGGTCGAACAGTTGGGAGGCAAAGCCTGCCCGGCGGTTGGCTTTGCCCTGGGGATGGAGCGGCTTATTTTGTTGCTGCAAACGTTGGAACTGGCGCCGGAGCCAAGCCCGCAGGCCGACTGGTATCTGATGGCTGCGGGTCTGACTGAGGAACTTGCACTGATTCCGGTTGCCGAACAGCTACGTCAGGCCTTCCCACAGAAACGCATTATGCAGCACTGCGGTGGCGGTGCCCTGAAGAAACAATTTAAAAAAGCTGATAAGTCAGGTGCAGAACTGGCTTTGGTGTTGGGCAGCGATGAGCTGGCCACCAACAGTATTACCATCAAGTGGCTGCGACAAGAGCAACCACAGCAACGTATTGCGCTGACTGAGTTGGTCAGTTTTTTGCAATCGAAATAGCGCAGGAATAACGGAGCAGTTATGGACGTCTACAGCAATGAAGAACAACAGGTTGAAGCCATCAAACGTTTCTGGAAAGAATATGGCATCACCATTGTAGCAGGTACCATTTTAGGTCTGGGTGGCCTCTATGGTTTCCGCTATTACCAGGGCCATCAACTGGCTCAGGCTGAACAGGCTTCGGCCAATTTTGAGCAATTGCTGTTGGCTCAGGAGCAAAGCAGTGACTGGCATCAGGATGTGGAACGTTACATTGATCAACACGATGGGACCGCCTATGCCACCTTTGCAGCCTTGTTAAAAGCAAGGGACGCGGTGTTGGCTGGCGATTTTGAGCTGGCTGAACAACAGCTAAGCCGGGTGATTGCGAGTACTAAGGATCCAGTGATTGATGCCATCGCCCGTTTGCGTCTGGCCAGAGTCCACCTGCAGCAACAGCAATACGACGCTGGCCTGGCGCTGCTGGCGTCAACATTGCCTGACAGCTTCCAGGGCCAACAGCAAGAGTTAAAAGGCGATATTTTGCTGGCGCAAGGCGATGCCAAAGCTGCCAAACAAGCCTTCCTGCTAGCGAAAGCCAGCAGTGGTGTGGAAGTCGGTCAGTTGTTAAAAATTAAGCTGGATGAACTGGCTCATATTCAGGTAGAGGAGCGGCTGTGAAGCGGATGTCGATACGAACTCTCGCGGCTGGTGCTTTAGCGGTACTGCTCATCAGTGGCTGCTCATCAAAAAAAGAGCGGTTGGTCTTGCCAGAAGTCAACAATCAGTTTGCTCCGGTATTGGCTTGGGATCACAGTGCAGCGGACGGCGTCCAACACTTTGATTCCAGTCTCAGACCGCTTATTTTAGGCGATAAACTGTATGCAGCAAGCCGGACTGGCCTGATCAATGCCTATGATCTGGAAAGCGGCAAGCGACTCTGGACCTACGATGTCCGTCGTGACGAAGTGCTCAGCACCTGGCGCGTACTCACCCATCGCGGCACCAATACGGCCCGGGTCTCGGGTGGGCTGTCGCATGGTTTTGGTCACTTGTTGTTTGGCACCGAGAATGGGGAAGTCATTGCGCTGGATCCGGCTAGCGGTGAACGGCGTTGGACCAGCAAAGTGCCGGGTGAGGTTTTGGCCGCACCTGCAGCCGGTGATGGCATGATAGCCGTCAATACCGGCTCTGGCTTCATTGTAGCGTTGAATCCGGCCGATGGCAGCCATCGCTGGCAATTTGAGCAAGAACTACCTGCCTTGACCATTCGTGGCGTTTCTGAACCTTCCATCGTGCCGGGGGGCGTTGTTTTTGGTTCCGGCTCCGGTAAGGTCGGGGTGTTGATTTCTGATCATGGGCTGCCTGCCTGGGAAGAGCAGATTGCCACGCCGCAAGGGGCCACCGATTTGTCTCGCCTGGTGGATGTTGATGCCCGGCCATTGGTGGTCGGTAACACCATCTATGCCATTGCCTACAATGGCGAGCTGGTGGCACTTGAACTCAACTCCGGGCGTACTCTCTGGAAACGAGATTACGCCAGTTTCCGCAACATGGCTCTGGCCGATAACGTACTGTACATTGTCGATTCCGTAGGCCGGGTCCATGCCATCGATCGTCGCAACGGTCAGGAACTCTGGTCGCAAACGGCACTGGAACGCCACTTCTTGACGGCCCCGGCTGTTTTTGGTGATTATCTGGTGTTTGGGGACAATAAAGGCAACTTGCATTGGCTGGATCGACGCAGCGGCGACATGCTGGCACGACACCAGTTCCATCGCTCTGGCATGTATGCAGCTCCGGTGACCAATGGTGAACTTTTGGTCCTGCAAAGCCGTAATGGCGACCTGGTTGTATTGCGTCAACCATAAAGCCATACCAACAGCAATTTTTGCGTTAAGCTATAACAGGCTCTGATGAGCCTGTTATTTTTATTTTGAGGTGAGCTCATGTTACCGGTCGTTGCTCTGGTAGGCCGTGCCAATGTTGGTAAGTCGACCCTGTTTAATCGTTTAACCCGCACCCGGGATGCCCTGGTTGCGGATTTTCCTGGTCTGACCCGGGATCGCAAGTATGGCTCGGTGCACTACGAGGAGCTGTCCTTTATCGTGGTAGACACCGGTGGTATTGATGGCGACGCCGAGGGCATAGAAGTTGAAATGGCCGACCAGTCCCTCCGTGCCATTGCCGAAGCCGATGTGGTGCTGTTTATGTTGGACGCCAGAGCCGGTTTAACGGCCGGCGATATTGGCATTGCCGATTACCTGCGTAAAGCACAAAAGCAGGTGTTTTTGGTCGCCAACAAAACCGATGGTCTGGATGCCGATAGCGCTGTCGCCGATTTTTATAGCCTGGGTTTGGGCCAGGTATGGCCGATTGCAGCGGCCCATGGCCGGGGCTTGTCGGTGCTGTTGAATGAAGCCTTGCGGCCATTACTCAGTTTGCCTGCGGTGGACGCAATCGAAGCTGAACTGGTGGAAGCCGTGCCCGATGGCGAAGATGCAGCCGCGGTTGAGCCTCCAGCCGAGGATAAGCCGATCAAACTGGCCATCATTGGTCGGCCCAATGTAGGGAAATCCACCCTGACCAATCGCATTCTCGGTGAAGAGCGGGTGGTGGTGTACGACATGCCAGGCACCACCCGGGACTCCATTTACATCCCGATGCAGCGCAATGAGCGGGACTACATTCTGATCGATACCGCCGGGGTGCGCCGGCGGGGTAAAATTGACGACAAAGTCGAGAAGTTTTCGGTTATTAAAACGCTGCAGGCCATTGAAGAAGCCAATGTGGTACTGCTGGTATTGGATGCGCGCCAGGGCATTGCCGATCAGGATCTCAGCTTGTTGGGCTTTGCGCTCAATGCTGGTCGCTCTTTGGTGATTGCCGTCAACAAGTGGGATGGATTGAACGAGACCATCAAAGACGAGGTGAAGCGTGAGCTGGATCGCCGTCTTGGTTTCATTGATTTTGCACGACTGCATTTTATTTCGGCGCTGCATGGTTCTGGCGTTGGAAACTTGTTCGAGTCGGTGGAAGAGGCCTATCAGTCTGCGACCCGTCGCATCAATACCTCGGTGTTGACTCAGATTATGAAAATGGCTCAGGATGATCACCAACCTCCACTGGTGCAAGGGCGTCGGGTCAAGCTAAAGTATGCCCATGCGGGTGGTTACAACCCACCGATTGTGGTGATCCATGGCAACCAGGTCACTGCCTTGCCAGATTCTTACAAGCGCTACCTAATGAACTATTACCGCAAAGCCTTGCAGATTATGGGAACGCCAATTCGTATTGAGTTTCGTGAAGGTGAAAACCCCTACGCCACCGAGAAAAAACGAGCCAGTTTAACACCCAATCAGCAATACAAACGTGAGCGTCTGCTCAAGGCGCGGCAAAAGCTGAAAAAAAATTAACGCCCTTCCCACTGAAACACTTTGTGGCTGCTCAACAAGTTGCAACAAAGTGTTTCAGCCTTCATAAAGCGTAACACTTCTTAAGTTCAGCTCACCCCGGCAAGTCTGCTACCTTATAAGGTAATTTTTGCTCAGTAGGGGAAGGAAACATGAGCAGCCTAACCAAAGTTGGCATTGCCGTTGGCGTCTTTGTATTGGGAATCGCCCTGGTGGCGCTTGTTGTGTTGACGGCACCCGAATCGGTCACCACCGACAGTGACCGTGCTCAGGCGCCTTTAGTCAGTACCGAGCTGTTGCAACCCAGAGCCCACCGTTTTGAAGTCCGGGTTTTTGGGGAGGTACAGCCGCAGGAAAAAACCCGGCTGATGCCTGAGGTCTCAGGTCGGATCAACGCCATTCATCCCAACTTTATTGCCGGCGGTTTAATTCACCAAGGGGAAGTACTGGCCAGGCTGGATGATGCTGATTATCAGGCGGCCGTGTTGTCGGCTGAAGCCGGTTTGGCTGCTGCCAAGTCGGTGTTGGAGCAAGAGCGGGCCCAGGCCCGGGTTGCCGCCAGAGAGCTTAGTCATCTATCGCCGGAAGAAGTCTCGGCCCTCGGGCTGCGCAAACCGCAGCTGCACAGCGCCGAAGCCGGTGTCAAATCGGCGCAGGCCGCCTTGCAAAAAGCGCAGCGCGATCTGGAGCGTACCCGCATTGTGGCACCTTACGATGCGCTGGTGGTGAGCCGTCAGGTCGGGTTGGGGCAGGTGGTGTCAGCTGGCTCGGCACTGGGTGAAATCTACAGTGTGGAACAGGCGGAGATCCATCTGCCATTGGCCGGTTTTGATGCGCGCTTTTTACCTCAACCCGTGGCGGGCATTCCGGCACAGGTGCTGTTCGATGGCCAGCAACGCTCTGCAGAAGTGGTGCGGGATCTGGGGCTTATTCATGGCCAAACCCGGATGGGCCACCTGGTGGTTCGGGTCGAGGACCCTTACGGCATGCAGGCAGAGCAGCCGGTGTTGCGCTTTGGGAATTATGTTGAAGTGGTGTTGGCGGGGCTAACCCATCCGGCGCTGTTCGATGTGCCGCAAGATGCTGTCCACAGCCAGCATGTCTGGCTGCTTAACCCGGATCAAACTCTGCGCCGGCAATCCGTGCAGGTACTGCGGCAAGAGGGCAGCCGGGTGCTGATCGAGCAAGGGCTCAGCGCTGGCGATGAGCTGGTGCTGCTGGCACCCAGTTTCCCGCAGCCAGGCATGCAGGTGCGAACTGAGTCGGACCACGACGAACTGGCGAAAGTGGAGTAAGGCATGGATCACATTGACCCCAAACGCGGTATTATCGCCTGGTTTGCCAACAATCCGGTCGCTGCCAACCTGATGATGGTATTTATATTGGTGATGGGCTTTGTCACCTACAGCAGCATTCAGCGTCAGATGTTTCCACAAGTTGAAGTCAATTACGTGCACATCAATGCGACTTTTCGTGGTGCAGCACCGCAGGAAATCGAAGAAGGCATTCTGATAAAAATCGAAGAAGCCTTGCAGGACATTGAAGGCATCAAGCGAATTCGCAGCTTTGCCTGGCGTGGCGGTGGCCGGCTTAGCATTGAGCTGGAAGTCGGTGAAGACATCAGCAGCCGCCTCGATCAAATCAAGCTGCGGGTTGACTCCATTGGTACCTTTCCGTCTGGCATGGAGCCTTTGACCATCTATCAGGTTGAGTGGCGACAGCAAGCGGTGGAGCTGGTGCTGACCGGCAGTGAGGACTCGCTGGAGCTGAAGGCGATGGGGCGGGAGATTCAGAACGAGTTGCTGCTGCTGGATCAAATTAACTTTGTCAATTTTAGCTCGATGCCAGCCTGGGAAGTGGCGGTCGAAATTGCACCGGAAACTTTGCAACGTTACAACCTCAGTTTGCAGGATGTCAGCCGGGCGATTCGCAATCACTCGGACAATTTGTCGGCCGGGATTATCCGCAGTGAATCCGGCATGATTGCCATTCGCTCAGAGCAGCGTGCTTACCGTGCTGCCGACTTTGCCCGTATTCCGGTGATTTTGGGGCCTCAGGGTGAGCGGGTGCTGCTGGGTGATATTGCGGCAATCTCCGATGGCTTTGAAGAGCGAATCAATTACATGCGCAGCAATGGCCGCAATGCCGCATTTTTGCAGGTGCAGGCTTCCAGTAGCCAGTCGCTGCCCGATGTCGCACGCAGTGTGCATCAGTACCTGGCCTACAAAAACGACCAGCTGCCCGAGGGCTACCAGCTTGAAGCCCTGGTGGATATGACCTATTACCTCAATGGTCGCCTGAACATGATGTGGAGCAACCTGCTGCAAGGATCGGTGCTGGTATTTTTGATGCTGATGCTGTTTTTGCGGGTGAAAGTGGCCTTTTGGGTGATGCTGGGTTTGCCGATTGCCTTTTTGGGCGCTATCTGGTTGATGCCTTTTGCCGGCGTTACCATCAACATTGTCACCTTGTTTGCCTTTATCATGGTATTGGGGATCGTGGTCGATGATGCCATTGTCATAGGGGAAAGTGCCTACCATGAAACCGAGCAACGCGGTCACAGTGTCGATAACATCGTACGGGGAGCCAGGCGGGTGGCCACACCTGCGACCTTTGGTGTCTTGACCACCATCGCGGTCTTTGCACCCTTTATGTTTGCACAGGGCATGGAGTCGAATGAGTTTCGCAATATTTCCATTGTGGTGGTGCTTTGTCTGGTATTCAGTCTGATCGAGTCCAAGCTGATTCTGCCGGCGCACCTGGCGCACAGCAACATCAAGCCCTTGTCGCCCAACCATTGGCGCAGCCGCTTTCAGGCCGGATTTCAGCAGCTGATAGAGCAGCGTTACCAGCCATTTTTACGGCGCTGCATCAGCCACCGCTACGCCACGCTGGCTGCCTTTGTCTCGTTGTTGATGGTCTGCATCGCACTGATGGCTTCCAACCACCTGCGGGTAGTGATGACGCCGCCGGTACCGCATGATTACCCATCCATTCGTTTTGAAATGCACCAAAACGCCTCCGAGCAGCAAACACTGGAAAGCCTGCTGGCCATTGAAGCCATGATCTATCAGCAGGAAGAGCGGGTGCGTGCTGAAACCGGCAAGCCACTGGTGCAGGATGTGTTTGCCTTTTTAAACAGCCAAACCAGTGGCGAAGTCTTGGTGACGCTGGTACCGGAAGACGACCGGCCTTTCAATGCCTTTACCCTATCGCGGCGCTGGCGCGAAGCCATGCCCGAATTGCCTGGCGTGCGCTTGACGCGTGTGATTGACGATGTGCTGAGCATGGGCGGGCAGAACAATCTGGAATACCGTTTGTTTGGTCGCGACATTGACCAGTTGAACCGCGCTGGGCTGGCGTTGATTGCCGATCTGGCAAAAGTGCCAGGGGTCTTTGATCTCAGCTCAACTATCGACTCGGCTGGTAAGGAGCTGAACTTGCAGTTGAAGCCGGTTGCCTACCAGTTGGGTTTAACACCGGCTGATTTGGCGTCTCAGGTCGGTGCAGGCTTTTATGGTCTCGAAGCGCAGCGGATGATCCGTGACGGCGATGAAGTTCGGGTGATGGTGCGCTACCCCAGACAGCAGCGTGAGCAAATCGCCGCCCTGGATTACAGCAAGGTTCGGCTGCCATCGGGGGACTTTGTCTTGCTGGGCGATGTCGCAGAGCTGGTTGAAACACCGGGCATTTCCCGCATCAACCGGGAAAACGGTTTTCGCACGGTGCGGGTCTCGGCCAATGTCGACCAAGCGCAGGTCACCACCAGTGAAGTGGTGCGCTTGGTGCGCTCGGATATCTTACCGGATTTGCTCGAGCGCTTTCCCGGCGTCCGCACCGAGTTGGGCGGCCAGATTGAAGAGCAGCAGCGTCAGCGCGACCAGATGTTTTTGTTCATGATTGCCGGCTTACTGATGGTGTACATTCTGTTGGCTATCCCGCTGAAAAGCTACAGCCAGCCACTGATTGTGATGTCGGTGATCCCCTTTGGCATGATAGGTGCCGTGCTGGCCCACTTTGTCTTTGGCATGAACCTGTCGCTGTTTTCATTTTTCGGCATGATTGCCGCGGCCGGGGTGGTGATTAACGACAGCCTGGTACTGACCGATTACGTCAATCAGGCCCGCCGGGAGGGCTTGTCGATGACCGATGCGGTGGTTCGTGCCGGTAAGATGCGTTTTCGTGCCATCTTACTGACTTCCTTAACCACCTTCTTTGGTCTGGTGCCCATTATGTTTGAAACCAGTTTGCAAGCGCAGTTTGTGATTCCGATGGCGGTATCGCTGAGCTTTGCGGTGCTGTTTGCCACCTTAATTACCCTGGTGCTGGTGCCTTGCCTCTACCTGATTTTGGAGGATTGCAAACGACCGTTCAAGGCATTGAAGAGACGGCTCTTCAGCCGTAATGCTACGGTGGATGTAGCATCCTGATACTTTGAATCTGCTCTGGAATCAGCGCTAATCGACAAGCGGGCTCAATGAGCCCGCTTGTCTTTGCGATACCCGGTGCGCTTTTTAGGATCAATGCTGCTTGTTGTGACAGCAATCCCTGCCTATGCTGGAGAACTGTTTTTTAAAAGGTTTGTACCATGCGAAAATCGTTTCTCTTGGCCATCGGATGTGTTGTTTGTGCAGTTCAGGCGCAAGATAGCCCTCAGGCTTTTGTCGGGGCAACGCTGCTGACGATGGATGGTCCGCCTATAGCCAATGGCACCCTGTTGGTGGATCAGGGCCGGATTGTCGCGGTTGGTAGCCAGGTTGCCATACCCGCAACGGCATCAGTGCACCGATTGGATGGCAAAGTCATTATGCCGGGTCTGGTGGATACCCATTCCCACATTGGCCAGGTGGCTGGTGCCGATCGCAGTGCACCGATCCAGGCGGATGTGCGGGCACTGGACTCCATCAACAGCCGCCATGCCGGCTTTATGAAAGCCAGGGCCGGTGGCATTACGACCGTGAATGTGATGCCGGGCTCCGGGCATTTGCTAAGCGGGCAAACCAGTTATCTGAAGTTACGCAATGCCAGCAGCATTGAGCAGCTGGCGATACGCACCGAGTCGGGGGCCATGGCCGGGGGCATTAAAATGGCCAATGGCACCAACCCACTGCGGGCTTCTCCTTTTCCCGGTACCCGTGGCAAAGCGGCTGCCTTGATGCGCGCTCAGCTGGTGTCCGCTCAGGAGTATTGCCAGCGCCGAGAGTCCGACAATCCCCCGGCTCGCAACCTGGGGCAAGATGCGCTCTGCGAGGTGTTCATTGGCGAACGCATTGTCCACCATCACAGCCACCGTCATGACGATGTGCTGACGGTGTTGCGCCTGGCCGACGAGTTTAACTTCCGAGTGGTGCTGCACCATGTCAGTGAAGGTGCTCTGGTGGCCGATGCCATTGCCAGGGCGGGGGTCGCTGCCTCCATCATTCATATTGACAGTCCCGGCGGCAAACTGGAGGTGATGAACTTGCTGCCCGACAACGGCAAGGTATTGGCTGATGCCGGGGTGCTGTTGGCGTACCACACCGACGATCCCATTACCGATTCCCGCTTGTTTTTGCGCTCCGCTGCCATGGGGGTTCGCTTTGGTCTGGATCGCGAGACCGCGCTGCGCTCCGTCACCATCAATGGTGCCAAGATGCTGGATCTGCAAGATCGTGTTGGCAGCCTGACAGTCGGCAAAGATGCCGATTTTATTGTATTAAGTGGTGATCCGCTCAGTCTTTATACCCGGGTGGAGCAAACCTGGGTGGAGGGCGAGCAAGTGTTTGATTTGAACAACCCCGAGCATGCACTTTTTGCTACCGGGGGTTATGGTGCCGGTCGCGATCAAGTGGCCAGTGATGTTCTGCAGTTGGAGGCCGCACAATGATTACCAGACGCAACGCCTTATCCGGCTTGGTGGGCCTGTGCCTGTTGAGTAGCCCGCTGCAGGCTGAATCTATGTTGGTATTGGCCGACAGGCTCTACACCAAAAATGGGCCGGTGATCGAGTCCGGTGCCGTGCTGATCCAGGATGGCAAAATTCGCCAGGTTGGACGCCAGGCGGAGATCCGCCCACCAGCTGGCATTCAGACCTTGCATGCCGCTGTAGTGACACCGGGCCTGATCGATGCCAGAACCGTGGTGGGACTGGCCGGTTACCTGAATCAGCCGCACGATCAGGACCAACTGGAAAACTCAACTGCCATGCAGCCGCAGTTGCGTGCGCTGGATGCCTTTAACGCCCGGGAGCGACTGGTCGATTGGGTGCGCAGCTTGGGCGTCACCACCTTGCATACCGGCCATGGCCCGGGTGCACTGATTTCCGGCCAGACCATGCTGCGTAAAAGTTATGGGGCTCAGGTCGATGATGGCTTAATGCAACCGCTGGCGATGATTGTGGCACAGTTGGGGCCCGGTGCTTTTGGCGCCGAGAACCGTAGCCCCGGGACCCGCTCCAAGCAAATTGCCATGCTAAGGCAACAGTTAATCCGGGCACAGGAATACCAGCAGAAGTTGCAGGACGTCGAGGAAGGCAAAGCGCCTGCCCGTGATCTGGAGTTGGAAGCACTGGTTGCGGTACTGGATGGCTCGGTGCCTTTGCTTGTCACCGCCTATCGTGAACAGGATATGCGCTCAGCCCTGCGCATTGCCGATGAGTTCGGGATTCGCATTGTGCTTGATGGCGCTGCCGAGGCCTACTTAATGCTGGATGCCATCAAGGCGGCCGGGGTGCCGGTGATTCTGCATCCGACCATGGCGCGTCAATTTGGTGAGCTGGAAAATGCCAGCTTTACCACGGCGCAGCAACTGCACCAGGCGGGCATTCCCTTTGCATTTCAAAGTGGTTACGAAGCCTATGTGCCCAAAACCCGGGTGGTGCTGTGGGAAGCAGCTATTGCAGCTGCTTACGGGCTACCTTTTGAAGCCGCATTGGCAGCCATCACCATTGATGCTGCCAAAATTCTCGGTATTGAACAGCAGGTCGGCTCCATTGCCGTTGGCAAAGATGCCGATCTGGTGCTCTTTAGCGGCGACCCCTTTGAATACACCACCCAGGTGCGTCAGGTGATCATCAATGGCCAGCTGGTCAGTGATGAGCCGCATTAAAGCCGCTGTTGTTGGCGCTGATTAGCGTTCGCTCTAGGGAGTTGTGGCTTTGACTTCGGCGACAAAACTACCTTGTGCCAGCCGGGTATGCACCTGCTGGCCGGGTTGCAGCTGGCTGGCATCGGTCAGCACCTGCTGCTGCGCATCAAAGCTAATGCTGTAACCCCGGGCCAGTGTCGCCAGCGGGCTGACGGTATCAAGTCGTGCCAGCAGCAGCTGCCAGCGTTGCTGAGGCTGTTGCAGCCGTTGCCGGATTGCTTGTGACAACGCTTTTTGCAACGGCTGCAACTGAGCTCGTTGCTGCTGCAAGGTGCGAACCGGCGATGCCAACCGCAGCCGCTGGTCCAGCAGTTGCTGCTGAGCTTTCAGGCGCTGCAGCTGCTGTTGCATCCGCCGTTGCAACAGCAAGCCTACATCATCCAGCCGCTGTTGCTGTTGCTGCAGCTGTCGCGCTGGGTGGCGCGCCTGCAACCGTTGGCTGAGCTGCTCAAGCCGGGGGGAGAAACGCTGCAGCAACTGACGCTGTGCCTGCACCAGAGCCCGACGCAGCCGGTGCAGCCGCTCCATCAAATGCAGTTGATCGCTCGAGACCAGCTCTGCAGCAGCTGAGGGCGTGGCAGCGCGGATATCAGCCACCAGATCGCTGATGGTGACGTCAATTTCATGACCTACTGCGCTGACAATGGGCACCGGGCTTTGTGCGATCAACCGGGCCAGTGCTTCGTCGTTAAAGCACCAAAGATCCTCCAGCGAGCCGCCTCCCCGGCCGATGATCAATGCATCCACTTCATCGCGGCGGTAGGCGGTGGTCAACGCCTGGCACAATTGTCGGGCCGCACTGGCACCTTGCACCAGACTGGGGTACAGAATCACTTCCATGCCAGGAGCCCGGCGCTGCAACACCGTTAAAATATCCCGGATGGCGGCGCCGGTAGGGGAGGTGATGATGCCCAGGCGCTGGATCATGGCAGGCAAAGGGCGCTTGCGCTCAGACGCCAGCAAGCCATCCTGCAGCAAGCGAGCCTTGGTCTGTTCAAATTGCAGCTGCAATGCACCGCTGCCGGCATCTTCCAGCAGCTCGGCCAGCAACTGGTAGTCCCCTCTGGGCTCATAGACGCTGATGCGGGCTTTGATCAGCACCTGCTGGCCGTTTTGTGGCCGCACGCTGGCCATGCGATTGTGCTGCCGAAACATCGCCACCTTGACCTGAGCCCCGCTGTCTTTCAGCGAGAAATACCAATGCCCGGACCCTGCCGCGACAAAGTTCGACACCTCGCCTTGCAGCCAGATGCGCTGGAATTGCTGCTCCAGCACCATCCGGACTTCGCTGTTCAGTCGGGACACGGTGTAAATGTCGTTGTTTTGCATGTGGATAGCCAAAGCCTGCTGTGAATAGGCCCTTACTCTAACATAAAACTAAAAAATCGTTTGTTCCTGCGGCGAAAAAGCGTTAAAATTGCGCCGCAACATTCCTTAGGTTTTTCCAGAAGCGAGATTGTTGCGATGCTCAGGATCAAGAAAGAAGCCCTTACCTTTGACGACGTGTTACTGGTACCGGCGCACTCCACCGTACTGCCCCATACTGCCGACTTACGCACCCAACTGACCGACAGCATTTCGCTGAATATTCCGATGGTTTCCGCTTCGATGGATACCGTGACCGAAGCCCGTTTGGCCATTGCGTTGGCGCAAGAAGGCGGCCTTGGTTTTATCCACAAAAATATGACCATTGAAGAACAGGCCTCGCATGTTCGTCGGGTGAAAAAATACGAAAGTGGCGTGGTGTCGGATCCGGTTACCGTATCGCCTGAGATGACGGTCCGTGAAGTTCAGGCCCTGGCGCAGCAACACGGTTTCTCCGGTTTCCCGGTGGTGGATGCCAACCACAATCTGGTCGGTATTGTTACCGGCCGTGACATGAGCTTTGAAGCCAGTGCTGGCACCAAGGTCGCTGAGCTGATGACGCCAAAAGATCGCTTAGTGACGGTGAATGAGCAAGCCTCACGTGAAGCCGCCTTCAAACTGATGCATCAGCACCGCATTGAAAAAGTGCTGGTGGTGGACGATGCCTTTAAATTAAAAGGCCTGATTACCGTTCGCGATTATTACAAAGCCGCCAGCAAGCCAAACGCCTGCAAAGACGAGCTGGGCCGTTTGCGGGTTGGCGCTGCAGTCGGTGTGGGCGCCGGTACCGACGAGCGCATTGCCGCTTTGGTCGAAGCTGGGGTCGACATTCTGCTGATTGATACCTCCCATGGCCATTCGCAGGGGGTGATTGACCGGGTGAAACAAACCCGTGCTCAGTACCCGGACTTGCAAATTGTTGCCGGCAATGTCGCGACCACCGAAGGTGCCAAAGCACTGGCAGAAGCCGGTGCCAATGCAGTGAAAGTGGGCATCGGCCCGGGCTCTATTTGTACCACCCGTATTGTCACCGGCTGTGGTGTGCCGCAAATCACCGCCATTGCTGATGCAGTGGAAGGGGTGAAGGGCACCAAGGTGAAAATCATTGCCGATGGCGGTATCCGCTTCTCCGGTGATGTTGCCAAAGCTTTGGTGGCGGGTGCCCATTGCGTGATGGTTGGTTCGATGTTTGCCGGTACCGAAGAGTCACCGGGTGAAGTTGAGCTGTATCAGGGACGTTACTACAAATCATACCGCGGCATGGGCTCACTGGGCGCGATGTCGCAGCGGCATGGTTCGTCCGATCGTTACTTCCAGGGCAGCGACAACGCTGAGAAACTGGTGCCGGAAGGCATTGAAGGCCGGGTGGCGTACAAGGGCCCGATTGAGAACATCATTCACCAGCAAATGGGCGGCCTGCGCTCTGCGATGGGCCTGACCGGCAGCGCGAGCATTGAGGTGCTGCGCACCAAGCCGGAATTTGTCAAAGTGACTGCCGCTGGTATGGGCGAGTCGCACGTGCACGATGTGCAAATTACCAAGGAAGCGCCGAATTACCGCATGGGCTAAAGGCTGCGCTTTACAGCGGCTGGCGCTTGCCAGCCGTTTGTTTTCACAACGATTGGATTTAAAAAGGTCCCTATGAGCAAAAACATTCATCTGCACCGCATTCTGATCCTGGATTTCGGTTCCCAGTACACCCAACTGATTGCCCGCCGTATTCGTGAAATCGGCGTTTATTGTGAGCTGTGGGCCTGGGACGTGACCGAGGAGCAAATTCGCGACTTTAACCCAACCGGCATTATCTTATCCGGTGGCCCGGAAAGCGTGGCTGCGGCCAACTCACCCCGTGCGCCACAGTATGTGTTTGAAGCCGGTGTGCCGGTGCTGGGCATCTGTTATGGCATGCAAACCATGGCTGAGCAGCTGGGTGGCAAGGTGTCTTGCTCCGATATGCGTGAGTTTGGTTATGCGCAGGTGGAAGTCATTGCTAAAAACCGTTTGTTTGCCAACATCGAAGATCACATCAGTGCCAGCAATACAGCGCTGGTCGATGTCTGGATGAGCCATGGCGATAAAGTCATCGAAATCCCGGCCGGTTTTGAAACCGTGGCCCGCACCGATACCTGCCCGCATGCTGGCATGGTCGACGAAGCGCGCCAGTTCTACGGGGTGCAGTTCCACCCGGAAGTAACCCATACCCGTCAGGGTCTGCGGATGCTGGAGCATTTTGTGGTGGATATTTGCTGCTGCGAAAAACTCTGGACGCCGGCTTCCATCATTGAAGATGCCATTTTGCGCATTCGTGAGCAGGTCGGTGACGACGAAGTCATTCTGGGCCTGTCCGGCGGTGTTGACAGTTCGGTCACTGCTATGTTGCTGCACCGGGCCATTGGCAGCCAGCTGACCTGCGTTTTTGTCGACAACGGTTTGCTGCGGCTAAACGAAGCCCAGCAGGTGATGGACATGTTTGGCAACCACTTTGGTCTGAACATCATTCATGTCAGCGCTGAAGATCGCTTCCTGGATGCATTGGCAGGCCAGAACGACCCAGAGCAAAAGCGGAAAACCATTGGCCGGGTCTTTGTCGAGGTGTTCGACGAAGAATCGCAGAAGCTGAAAAATGCCCGCTGGCTGGCGCAAGGTACCATCTATCCGGATGTGATTGAATCGGCAGGCTCGGCTACCGGCAAAGCCCATGTCATTAAATCGCACCACAATGTTGGTGGCTTGCCAGAGCATATGAAAATGGGCCTGGTTGAGCCACTGCGCGAGCTGTTTAAAGACGAAGTGCGCAAAATCGGCCTGGAGCTGGGCTTGCCGTACGACATGCTGTACCGCCACCCATTCCCAGGCCCAGGCCTTGGTGTGCGGGTGCTGGGTGAAATCAAAAAAGAGTACTGCGACTTGTTGCGCCGTGCCGATGCGATTTTTATCGAAGAGCTGCACAAAGCGGATTTGTACCACAAAGTCAGCCAGGCCTTTGCTGTCTTCCTGCCGGTTCGCTCGGTTGGGGTGATGGGCGATGCCCGCAAGTACGACTGGGTGATTTCATTGCGTGCGGTTGAAACTATCGACTTTATGACGGCGCACTGGGCGCACCTGCCTTACGACATGCTGGGCAAGGTGTCCAACCGCATTATCAATGAAATCGACGGCATCTCCCGCGTGGTGTACGACATCAGCGGCAAGCCACCGGCGACCATTGAGTGGGAATAAA
>JAFIFR010000312.1 GCA_020831935.1 Alkalimonas sp. | reverse complement strand
TGACGGCCGATTGCGCCGAGGCGGCGCTGGATGTGCTAACCAAACAGGATGTGGAGGTGGTGCTGAGCGATCTGCGGATGCCGGGGCTGGATGGCATGGCCCTGTTCGATGAAATCGCCCGCCGTAATCCCGGCTTGCCGGTGATTTTAATGACCGCCCATGGCTCCATCCCTGAAGCTGTAGCGGCTACTCAGCGCGGCGTTTTTGGCTTTTTAACCAAGCCGCTCGATCACAGCGAACTGCGCGATATTCTGCAGCAGGCGTTGCACCAAAGCGTGCCGGAGCAGTCGGATTGGCGCGCGGCCATTATCAGCCGCTCCGAGCAGATGGAAACCGTACTGCAGCAAGCGCAACGAGTAGCCCAGCGCGATGTCAGTGTGCTGATCACCGGCGCCAGCGGCACCGGTAAGGAGCTGCTGGCGCGGGCCATTCATTGTGCCAGCCCGCGGGCCGAAAAACCTTTTGTGGCGATTAACTGCGGCGCTTTGCCCGAGCACCTGCTGGAGTCCGAGCTGTTTGGTCACACCAAAGGTGCCTTTACCGGCGCGGTGAATGAGCACAACGGCCTGTTCCGTGAGGCCGATGGCGGTACCTTGTTCCTGGATGAAATTGGCGATATGCCGCTGCCGCTGCAGGTAAAATTATTGCGTGCCTTGCAGGAGCGGCAAATCCGGCCGGTGGGCAGCAGCAAAACCATCCCGATCAATGTGCGGGTGTTGTCGGCCACGCACCAGGATTTGCAGCAGGCCATGAGCGAGGGCACCTTTCGTGAAGATTTGTACTACCGGTTGAATGTGGTGAATTTGCAGTTGCCGCCGCTGGAGCAGCGGCCGGAAGATATTCCATTGCTGGCCCGTCACGCATTGCAGCAAAGTGCCGAGCGTCATCAGGTCAACGCCACCCGCTTTACCGACAATGCGATGCAGCTGCTCACCACCGCCAAATGGCCGGGCAATGTGCGCCAGCTGGTCAATGTGGTGGAGCAGTGTGTGGCGTTAACCCATGGCCCGGTGATCAGTGCCAGTCTGGTCGAGCAGGCATTGGCGCAGGACAGCAGCTACTGGCCGACGTTAACCGAAGCGCGCGATCAGTTTGAGCGCCAGTACCTGGTGCGGGTGCTGCAAATGACCGACGGCCATGTTACCCGGGCGGCGGAGCTCGCCGGGCGTAACCGCACCGATTTTTACAAACTGCTGAAAAAGCACGAACTGAGCGCCCAGCAGGTCACGGAAGACAAAGAAGCCAGCGAGTAAAGCGCCCAGCCAGTACAGGCTGGGTTAAAACCCAGCGCCGGGCCATGGTATACTGCGGGCTGTAACTGCTTTTAAGGAGTGCCGATGACTGCCATCACCCCACCGGAGATTGAAACCCCGGAACTGATCAAAGCCAAAATCACCAGCGAAACCGCCCGCATTAACTGGCTGGAACTGCAAAAGTTCTACGCCGCAGGCTCGGTGGTGGCGGTGGACCTGAGCTTAGATTTGGTAGAGGTCGCCTATGCCTTTAGTCAGGATCAGAGCCAGCAAGTACAAGCCTGGCTGAGCGACGGGCTGGTCAAGCGGGTCGAGGAAGAGCAGGCCAAACAGTGGTTTGCTGCCAAACAAGAGCTGTGGGCCGTCGTCATCGCGCCTTGGGTGCTGGTGCAGGATAAACCGACCGCCAGCCAGCTGAACTAAGCCGCTCGCTTTACCGTCCACCCAGCTTCGGCTACAGTGTTTAAAACACCAGCCGGAGCTTTTATGGGCGCAGACTACAAAACCGTTGCCAGTTCCAAAGTCACCTTGTCGCAGCTGATGCTGCCATCGCACTCCAATTTCAGCGGTAAAATCCACGGCGGCTACCTGTTGTCCTTAATGGATCAGGTGGCGTTTGCCTGCGCTTCCAAATTCAGCGGCCGTTACTGCGTCACCGCTTCGGTCGATAGGGTCGATTTTTTAAATCCGATTGAAGTCGGTGAGCTGGTCACCTTAAAGGCCTCGGTCAACTTTGTCGGCAGTAGCTCCATGGTGATCGGCATCCGGGTCGATGCACAAAACATCCAGACCGACGCCATCAAGCACTGCAATTCCTCCTATTTCACTATGATTGCCAAAGACGAGCAGGGCCAGAGTGTGCCGGTACCCCGGCTTATTCTAACCAGCGAGCTGGAAGTGATGCGCTACCTGCAAAGCGCCGAACGCATCCGCCAGCGCAAAGCCCGCCAGGCGATGACACTCCCCTGCGGCGGCGCCCTGCAAGCAGCACTGGCCGAAATCCGCCAGCATTTTGATGCCAAAATTGAACTGGCTGATTCTGAGCTAAGCTAAGCCTGCAAGGGCTTAGACGGACGCCTCCGTGTTTGTTCATAGAAGGTCTCGCTTGCCACTATAAGTGATTGTCAGTAGGCAAAATAACGGGTAGGGTTGGATACATAAAGTTTACAAAGGAGGACAGGTCCGTGTTCAAACACGGTTTTGTCCGCCGAATAAATGTTATATGCGGAGATATCATGGTTA
>JAFIFR010000025.1 GCA_020831935.1 Alkalimonas sp. | reverse complement strand
CACCGCCCTTTCACGGCGGTAACAGGGGTTCGAATCCCCTAGGGGACGCCACTTCTTTTTTAATTTTGAATGATGAATTGTGAATGTTGAATTAAGAGCATTGCCTATTCAACATTCAACATTCAACATTCAACATCCAACATCCAACATTCAACATCCAACATTCAACATTCAACATCCAACATTCAACATTCAACATTCAACATTCAACACCCAACATCATTCTGCCACCAACCCAGCAAACCAAAGCTTCATCTGCTGTTTAATCAGCGGCTGCGCCTCCCGGTTCGGGTGAATGCCATCTGGCAGCATCAGGTCATCATCCAGGGCAATTTGTTCCATAAAAAAGGGCCAGAGCGGAACACTGTAGCGATCGGCCAGGGTGGGGTAGAGGGCTTCAAACTGGCGGGTGTAGCGAGGGCCTAAGTTCGGAGGAATGCGGATCTGCATCAGCAGCGCCTGAGCACCGGCATCCTGACTGAGTGCAATCAACTGGCTCAGGTTGTGTTCAAGCTGCGGAATGGCAAAGCCGCGCAGCCCATCGTTGCCGCCAAGCTCAATCAACACATAATGCGGTTGATGTTGCTCAAACAACGCCGGTAAACGCGCCAGGCCACCGGCCGAGGTTTCACCGCTGATGCTGGCATTGATGATCGTCAACGGGACTTGCTCCGTATCCAGCCATTGCTGCACCAGATAGACCCAACCTTGCTGCTCCTGCATATTGTAGGCAGCACTCAGGCTATCCCCCAGCAGCAACAACCTTTTCGGCTGCGCATAAGTCGTGGTACTGTAAACAACAAACAGCAGAATTAAGAAAGCACGCATGACATCATCACCACAAATTGAGATTAAAGCGACCGGTTTGACAAAACGGGTCAAACTGACTGAAGGATCACTGACTATCCTGAATGATTTGCATTTAACAATCAAGCGGGGTGAGTCGGTTGCCATCGTGGGTGCTTCCGGTTCCGGCAAATCGACCTTGCTTGGGATTTTGGCTGGCCTGGATACAGCTTCAGAGGGTGAAGTCTTTTTAGCAGGGCACCCGCTGCATCAATTGGACGAAGACAGTCGGGCAGGGCTTAGAGCCAGTCATGTGGGTTTTGTTTTTCAGTCGTTCTTGCTGCTTCCTGGCCTCACGGCGCTGGAAAACATCACCTTGCCTGCTGAGTTGGCTGGCATTCACAACGCCAAAGCCCGGGGTTTGGAGTTGCTGGCCAAGGTTGGCCTGTCAGAGCGCCGTGATTTTTATCCGACCCAGCTATCCGGCGGTGAGCAACAACGGGTGGCCATCGCCAGAGCCTTTATTACCGAACCGAGGATTTTATTTGCCGATGAGCCCTCGGCCAACCTGGATGAGAAAACCGGTTTGCTGGTCGAGGACTTGCTGTTTGAGTTGAATCAACAGCAAGGCACCACCCTGGTATTGGTCACCCATAAAACCGAGTTGGCAGAGCGCTGTCAACAGCAGTATCTGATGCACCATGGCCAGTTGGAGCAACAAACCGAACTGGCATCCATTTCGGAGCAGCGCCATGTGGGTTAGCATTGCCTGGCGGCTGTTTTGGCGTGAATTAAAGCGTGGCGAGCTGTGGGTGATTGCTTTTGCGCTTTTTCTGGCAGTTTTTTCCGTGGTGATGCTGACCGGCATTACCGAAAGTGTGCGTTCGGCCCTGTATCAACGCAGTGCCAGCTTTCTGGCGGCCGATTTGGTGCTGCGCTCCAGCCGGCCTTTTCGGGATGAGTTGCTGCAGGTTGCTGACGAGCTCGAGGTTCAGCAAGCGCAGCAAATGTTGTTTGACTCCATGCTGTTTTCTGCCGAAGAAATGCAGCTGGTCACCGTCAAGGCCGTTTCCAGTGCTTACCCTTTGCGTGGTGAGCTGGTGCTGCGCTATGGCAGTGAAGTAGGGCAAGGCGCCTCTGGTCGTTTTGAGCCGGGTGATATCTGGCTGGAGCCCAGGTTGCTGAGTCTGTTGGCGGTAGAGCCTGGTGATTCACTGGAACTGGGGATGGCCCAGCTGCGGGTGGCTGGCATCATTGAAGCAGAGCCCGATGCACCGCTCAATGTGTTTGGTGGCAACCCCAGAGTGCTGATGCATCTGGACGATGTGGCCGCCACCGAAGTGGTGCAGCCAGGCAGCCGTATTGCCTATCGTTATCTGTTTGCCGGCTCTGCTGGTGCCTTATCGGAGCTACGGCAACAGTTTGATGACCGTTTATCGGTGCATGAACAGTGGCAGGAGCTGGATCCGGAAACAGCGATAGGTGCCGCTATGGAGCGGGCAGAGAGCTTTTTGCTGCTGGCGGGCCTGTTAGGTATTGTGTTGGCCGCCAGTGCTTCTGCAGTGGCAGCCAATCGCTATCGGCAGCGTCATGCCGAAGCGGTTGCGGTGATCAAAGCGCTGGGCGCCACCACCGGCACCGCCCGGAAAATTTATTGCAGTCACTTGCTGCTGGTGAGCTTGCTGAGCTCTTTGCTGGCCATTGGCGCCGGCCTCATCCTGATGGTACTGGTGCAGCAGGGCATTCAGTTGTGGCTGGAGGACTACCAGCCGGTATTTAGCCGTCGTCCTTTGTGGATGGGGGCCTTGACCGCTGTGATTTGTGCTGGTCTGTTTTCAGCTCGCCCGGTCTGGCAACTGGCTGCGGTTCCTTCCATGGCGGTACTGCGTCAATTGCCGGAATGGCGTTTTGATGTCTGGCATTTGCTGACCGGCGCCCTGGCGGTCTGGTTGTTGATGTGGCTGTTCAGCAAGGAGCTGATGCTGAGTCTGATCCTCTTTGCCGCTTGCGTGCTTTTTGCATTGATTCTGATGGGGCTGGCGGCTGTGTTGGTACGGGTTGCCCGGCCGATGGCGGCTGGTCAAAGTTCGGCGCTAAAACTGGCACTGGCAAATTTACGCCGCCGTTTGTGGCAAAACAGCTTTCAGTTGCTGACCTTCAGCATGGCACTCTTTCTGACCTTGTTGCTGTATTTTTTACGGATGGAGCTGCTGGAGCAGTGGCAGCAGCAGATCCCTGAAGGGGCGCCCAATCAGTTTTTGGTCAATATTGCTGAGCACGAGCGCTCGGGCATTGAGGCCTTCGCCGCCGAGCATCAACTAGAGCTCGATACCTTTTATCCGATTGTGCGTGGGCGCTTAACCGAAACCAACCAGCAGCAATTGCGGCAACGGGCCAGCAAAGAAGAAGATACCGAGCGGGTGGGCGTAGGGCGTGAGTTGAATCTGACCTGGACCTCTGAGTTGCCGGCCAACAACAGCGTGCAGTCAGGCCGCTGGTTTACCGCTGCAACTGCCGCCGAGGTATCGGTGGAGTCTGAGTTGGCTGAGCGGCTGGGCATTGAGCTGGGCGATGAACTGACGTTTTCCATCGGTGGTCAGACGGTGTCGGCCAGTGTGACCAGCATTCGGTTGGTGGACTGGAATACGCTGCAACCCAACTTCTACATGATTCTAAGCGCGGATTTGCTGGCGGACTTTCCTGCCAGTTACCTCAGTGCCTTTTATCTGGATGCGGAGCGCTCTGCGGTATTGAATCAGCTCAACCGGCAGTTCCCGACGGTGATTGTGCTGAATGTGGATGCCATTATTCAGCAGGTGCAGGATATTATTGCCCAGGTGACGGTTGCTCTTAGCAGTATCCTGTTGCTGGTATTTGCTGCTGCCGTGCTGGTGCTGGTGGCTCAGGTCCAGGCAACCATGGAGCAGCGTGAGCAAGAGCTGGCCATTTTGCGTACTCTGGGCGCGCGTTATGCGTTCTTACGCAATGCGATGTTGCTCGAGTTTGCCGCCTTAGGGGCCCTAGCTGGTGTGCTGGCAACCATTCTGGCTGAGTCGGTATTGGGTGTGTTGCAGTACCGGCTATTCGAGTTGCCGTTTCAGTTGCACTGGAACCTGTGGTGGATAGGGCCTGGCTTTGGCATTCTGGTGGTGACCCTGCTGGGCTGGTGGCAGTTGCGTCAGCTGCTGGCAACACAGAGTTCGGTGCTGATGCGGCGGGCTATCTATACCTAAGTAACTTCAAGATGCGAGCTTCAGGGTCGCTGAGCGCTTTCAAGGCAACGCATCCATGTCGGTGGCTGCGTTGCCTGACTTTGTTCAGAGTGCCAGTTGCTGCAGAGCCTGACGCAAGTCTGGGTAGCTGAATTGAAAGCCAGCATCCAGCAGCTTCTTCGGGTAGACGTTTTGCCCATACAGCAGCAAATCGCCCATTTCACCGAACAATAGCCGCACCATCAACGCTGGCATGGGCAGTAACGCAGGGCGTTTTAGTCGCTCAGCCAGCAGTTCGGTAAAGCGTTGGTTCGAGACGGCTTTGGGAGCAGTAGCATTGATTGGGCCATCCAACTCACTGTGCTGCAGCAGGAAGTCGATAATGGCCACCATGTCGTCCAGGTGTACCCAGGACATCATCTGCTGACCATCGCCGATACGACCGCCTAAACCAAAACGAAAAGGCGGCAGCATTTTCTTTAAGGCACCACCATCGGCTGCTAGCACAATGCCAGTTCGCAGCAGGCAGACCCGGGTACGATCACTGGCGGCTCGTTTGGCCAGATTCTCCCAGCGGGCACAGACATCGTGGCTAAACTCTGGGTAGAAGTCCTGATGGGATTCATCAATGCAGTGGGGATCCTGACGACCATAGTAGCCAATGGCTGAGCCGCTGATAAACACCTTGGGTGGATTGCTGGCTTGCTGTATCAGGGTGCTGAGCTGCTCTGTGATGCGCCAGCGGCTTTCGCAAATGCGGTTTTTTTGCGCCTGACTCCAACGCTTGTCGGCAATGGGTTCACCAGCAAGGTTTAGCACGGCGTCATAGCGGTTAATGTCCAGGCCGGTCAGTTGTTCGCAGCTGCTGACATCATGCCCAAACAGAGTTTTTACCTTAGCGGGGGACCGACTGAGCACGGTGATGCTGTGATCAGGCAACCAGCGCCGGATCACGGCCTGGCCGATTAAGCCGGTACCACCGGTGATAAGCAGATTCATGGCCTGGCTCCTGTTCGTCCTTTCAAACAGTATAGTCGATAGCCGACTTCCATTCTGAGATGCGGCATCTGAATTATTTTGTCACCGACAGAGTGAGTGAAACTGAGTCGGCAAAACGCAACGCATGCGGCTTGTCGATTTCGACTTCGGCGTATCGGACGGAAGGGTGCTCGGCGGCAATGGCCAGCACATCGGCAGTCAGTTTTTCCAGCAGGGCAAAGCGGTTGTCCTCGACAAAGGGAATGATTTTTTTGGTGATGGTGCGGTAATTGAGCGCTTTGTCCATATCATCACTGTTGGCAGCATCATCTGCTACGTATTGAATTTTGGCGTTGATTACGACATCCTGTTTATTCTTTATTTCATCGTCGTTAATGCCAATGTAGGTGCGAAGGCGAAGGTTTTTAATGCGAATGATGGCTGGATTTAATTCCATACGTTAAAACTCCATAAATTTTTGTTAGTTACGCCTATTAAGCCTTTGCCGATCAGACAATGCAAGGAAGTTTATGAATTTACCTGAAGCTCAAACCACCCGGGTCTTGGTCGCTTGCGCCGCCCTGGTGGTCATCCTGGCGGGCATTAAAGCCGCCGCAACCATCGTGGTCCCTTTCTTGCTGGCGCTGTTTATTGCCATTATCTGCAGTCCACTGATTCAGTTACTGCACCGTTGGCACCTGCCAAAAATGCTCGCTATCGTACTGGTTATTTTGCTTATCTTGGTGGTGGGGACCTTTTTCGCCACCATTGTAGGCCAGTCGCTGACCGATTTGACCCGCAACATGCCGGAGTATCAGGTGCGACTCAATGCGGCGGTGTTGCAGTTGTTGAATTGGCTGGCGGAGTACCATCTGGTGGTGGAGCCGCGCCAATTGCTCAGTCAAATGAACCCAGGATCAGCCATGACACTGGCAACCAACCTTTTGGCTGGTCTTGGCACCATGCTGACCAATACCTTGCTGATTTTGCTGATTGTGGTGTTTATGCTGCTAGAAGCACACAGCATTCCGGCCAAAATCAAGCTTGGCATGCAGCAACCCGAGCAAAAGTTGCAGCAAGTGCAGCGCTTTTTGCAATCGGTGAATCGGTACATTGCCATTAAAACCATGATGAGTGCCTTAACAGGTGTGGTGGTCGGCTTGATGCTGTGGTTATTGGGGGTGAGTTACCCCTTGCTGTGGGGCATGTTGGCTTTTCTG
Organism: Alkalimonas sp.; assembly: GCA_020831935.1. Lineage (GTDB taxonomy): Bacteria > Pseudomonadota > Gammaproteobacteria > Enterobacterales > Alteromonadaceae > Alkalimonas. The sequence continues at coordinate 17,425 of JAFIFR010000025.1, read as the reverse complement.
TTGAATTACATTCCTAACATCGGCTCTATTATTGCGGCCGTGCCAGCGGTGCTGGTGGCTTTAGTGGATGGGGGATTAAGTCTGGCTTTGGCAACCACCCTGGTTTTTGTAGCCGTGAATCTGTTGGTTGGCAACATGCTGGAGCCGCGTATCATGGGGCGGGGCTTGGGGCTGTCCACCCTGGTGGTGTTTCTATCCTTGATTTTCTGGGGCTGGATGCTGGGAACGGTTGGGATGTTGCTGAGCATTCCGCTGACGATGATTGTAAAAATTGCGCTGGAAAACAGCCCCAACGGTCGCTGGATTGCCGTTTTGTTGGACTCCGAGGAGCAAACTCAACAGCGCGACGATCTGAAAAAGCCGTTGCTCTAGCGCGCGGCCAGCGATTCCAGCTGCTCTGCCCGTTGCAAAATAAGCTGCAACTGGCAGCGCTTGTAGTAGGCCGCACCCAGTTGAACATTTGGCAGTTGCAGCTGGTATTGCCAGCGACAGTGCTGCTCTTTCAATTGTTGGAAGCTTTCGGTGGCAGCCTGAAAGCTGTTTAAGGCGGCGGGACGTCCGGTTCGTTGGCTGTGCTGCTGCAACACAAACTGATGATGTTGCTGCCATTGCGCCAGTTGTCGTCTGGCAGTTATCAACTGCTGGTCGTAACAGCTCAGCTGTTGGTGATAGCGCTGCTGTTGCGGACCGGATTCTGGCCAGGGGCACTTCTCTTCAATGGCTGCGGTGTGCAAGGCGACAGCGAGCATACTCAGGCTAAGAATCGTCATGCCAACCTCCGAGTTGGGGAATAGAAGAACTAGTTGTCCGGCAATTGAACCGTAAAGCAGGCGCCACCCAAATCACTGTTGCCCACCTCCATCCTTCCATTATAGGAGCTGACCAACTCGGCGACAATGGATAAACCCACACCATGGCCTTCCTGATAGGTATCGAGCCGGGTGCCACGCTGAAAGAGCTCTTTGCGACGATGCTCGGGGATGCCTGGGCCATCGTCTTCAATCACCAAAGTCAGTGGCTCCGGGCTGATGGTGAGTTGCACGTGCTGTCGACAGGCTTTGCAGGCATTGTCCAACAGGTTGCCTAAAATCTCCATCATATCGGTTTCATCGCCTTTAAAGGCAATGCCTTCCGGGCTATGCACCGTGATCTGACAATTTTTATGCTGATAAATTTTCGCTAAAGCTTTGACCATTTTATCCAGCAAAGGCTGCAATAAAATTTGTTTCTTCCAGACATCCTGTCCTGAGCTGCTAGCGCGCTTTAATTGGTGATCGATCATGGCACTGATGCGATCCAGCTGCTCTTTTAATTCGGGTTGCTCACTCAAAGGTGAGGTGTTAAGCACCGCCAACGGTGTTTTTAGCGCGTGGGCCAGGTCGCTCAGGTGATGGCGATACCGTTGCTTTTGCCGGTTTTGGCTGGCCAGTAGTAAGTTCAGATCTTCTTTTAATGCGGTTAGCTCTGATGGGTAACGCCCGGTCAGTTGTTCTTGTTTGCCGCTTTCGACCCGGCGTATTTCATGATCCAGCCGGGATAAGGGGCGGGTGGTCCAGCGGTAAGCCAGCAACATCACCAACAACAGGACCAGGGCGATCCCCAGATACCAGCGGATTAAGGTACGCAAAAAGCTTTGGTGGGGGGTATTCAGTAAGTGATCCGCCTGCACCACATGCACCGTCAATGGAATGGTGTAATTGCCCTGGTCAAACAGCAAGGCGATGGAGAGCACCCAAAACTTCTGGCCCTGCTGCACCTCCGGGCGGAAGTCGCTTTTGCCCGGCAATAGCTGCAGCAAGGCTGGTTCAAACTGCTGGGTGATGGAGGAGTCGGATTGCCAGAGAATATCCGACTCGTTGGTGATAAAGGCGCTGAGTCCCGAATTGGGCCGGGAAAAATCGGGAGCCAGGGCTACATTGCTTAGCTGGACCTTATCGGCAGACACCTGTATTTCCGACAAAATAGCATACAGATGCACCTCCAGCTTTTGCTCGGTGTTGGTGACCAGCTGGGTGTAAAAAGCGCGCTCAATGGCAATGAAAGAGCCTGGTAGTAAAAAAGCGAACAGCAGCAGGCTGATTAAACCCTGCCGCAGTTTCAGCGATAAAGACAGAATAGACATCAGCGGCTCAGTTGACCGCTAAGGTGAAGCGATAGCCGCGGCCTCGAAGGGTTTCAATCGGTTTCAGTGCTGCTTCCGGATCGAGCTTTTTCCGGAGCCGCAGTACGAAAACTTCGATTACATTGCTGTCCAGATCAAAGTCCTGATCGTAAATGTGTTCGGTCAGTTCGGTTTTGGAAATGACTTTGTTGGGGTTCATCATAAAGTATTCCAATACCTTGTACTCATAAGCCGTCAAGCTGATTTCCTGTTCATGCAACCAGACTTGTTGCGTTCGGCTGTTCAAAGCAATGGGGCCTGCGGCCAGGGTCGGATCGGGTTGGCCAGCTGCGCGGCGTATCAGCGCATTGCAACGTGCCAGTAACTCTTCCATATGGAAGGGTTTGGTCAGGTAATCATCGGCACCGGCGTCGAGGCCTTCGACTTTTTCCTGCCAACTACCACGCGCCGTTAAAATAATGATGGGGGTTTTGATGTCTTTTTTCCGGGCTTGGCGGATCAGGCTCAAACCATCCAGGTGGGGTAGCCCCAAATCGATAATGGCCAGATCGTAAGGGTATTCGCCAAGTTTGAAGTCGCCATCCCGGCCATCAAAGGCCATATCGACACTGAATTGTTGCTCTGTCAGATGATTGCGGATCTGATTGGCCAACAGTTGTTCATCTTCTACCACTAAAATACGCATTAGCCTTCATCCCTTGTTACCCGGCCGGTTCGACCATCCACCACCACAGTGACGACTCGACCATCGCGTTGTAAAATGCGAATTCGATACTGCTGCGATTCTGTTTTCACATTAAGAACCCGGCCGGGAAATCGCTGCACAGCGAGCTCCGTAGCCTGCTCTTTGCTAATTGCTGGGCTGTTGTTGGCGCTTAGGTGCATCGGCAGGATGCAGAGCATGACAACCAGGGCCAAAATTGCGGTACGACGTAACATAGTTAGCTCCACCAAAGAGTTCGCTGACTGACCTGCATCCTTTCTATTCCTGTTGCTTAATAACCGGGCCGGACTGAGATTTGAACCGGCAAACGCGGGCCAGGATCGTAATCCAACATGGTTTGATAGTGACGGCCACGAAGTTGATAACTCACCTGATAGCCATCAAACACCTGGCGATACTGTACCGAACTATTGACGACCCGGCAACGCTGTTGATGCACTGCGGCGGGCTGATTATTTTGCCGCTGGATATCGCTGACCACAGCGCCACCTAACACCGCGCCTGCCGCCATGCCGACGCGCTTGTTGCTTTTGTTGCGACCCAAGGCATGGCCAAGAGCGCCGCCAGCTATGGCGCCAAGCACTACTGGGGTTTGATCGTTTCGCTGGGCACCACGGTAGTGAACGGTCTCGGTGTGGCAGACCTCTTGTGGCGTTCTGGTTGCCACCGTACGGTAAATGGGTTCGACTTTGGTGACACGGGCATACTCAATATGGCTGCTGTGCGCGAACACAGAACCGGCGGTCAGGCCCGATAGGGCAACAATGACAGGAAGTACTTTGAACATAGACACCTCGCTTGTGGCTTTCTGGTTGCCATCATCACGTCTGAAAAGAGTTATGAATGGGCAACCAGCATTTCCCGCTTTTACATTCATAGCTTAGTGGTCGCATGCTTAATTTTGGCTGAATCATGGCCGAGAAAATTTTGCTTATTTTGTGTTTAAAATTTGATCATAATTTATTTTGAGTTATATTTGAAAAGTCCCGGTTAAATTTATGGGGTTTTAATGGTTCATTTGCGTGACGCCGGGAGGCAAGTTGTTGAAGCGGTCTAATCCTAGGGTTAGAAGCCCCAAAAAAGGAGTTTAACAATGAAAAAAATGCTTTTTGTGTTCGGTTTTACCTTTGCGCTGTTAGCGGCCAACCAGTTGTGTGCACTTGAGGTACGGCCACAGCAGCAGCTGGAGCAATCGCAGCAATTGGCTGGGGTGCAAAAAATCGATTTAAATCGGGCCAGTCCAGATGAGCTGGCATTGATTCCGGGTATTGGTCAGCAAAAAGCCATTGCCATCCAGCAGCATGTTGCCGAGCATGGCCCAATTCGCAGTGAGCAGGAGTTGCAGGAGGTCCGTGGTATTGGACCCAGGTTAGCAGCAACGGTAGCGCAGTACGTGCGTTTTGAGGACTAAAGTGAAGACAGCCTCCTGCTTCCGATAAAAGCAGGGGGCTGAGATCAATTGTCGCCCATAACCTTCATCTGCTCGTTGGCCCAGTGGATGGCTTCGTGGTAGGCATCCGGTACTTTGTCTACTGGCAGTTGCAAGGCTTCAATCTGTTGTTTGGCGCCTTGCCAGTCGGCTTGTTCATAAAGCTTCATTAGTTTCATGTAATCAGCCAGCATTCCTTCCTGATTCACCAGGGCATCTTTGATGTCTTTGGCCAGCGGTAACTTTTCCATCACCGCGGCAATGGGTTCATCGAGCAGGGCATCCATTAACGACATCATGCCGGTTAAGTAGGCTTTGGAGCTATCGGTGCCGTGCAATTGAGCAAGACCCTCGGCAAACTTGGCCCTTGTCATGGACAGTCGCATTAGCTCGGCAGGTTTATCGCTGCTGATTTGAGCGGTAAAGAGCAGTGAAAGAAAGCGTTTTAGCTCTGCCTGGCCCAGCACCACCAGGGCTTGCTTAATGGTGGCAATTTCAGCCCGGCGTTTAAAAATGGCCGAGTTGCTGTAGCGCAGCAGTTTGTAGGATAAGCTGACATCGCGCTGGAAAACTTCGGTAATGGTGGTGAGATCCATTTCAGCCTTGGATGTTTCATACAAAAGTTCGGCCAATGTCATTTGTGCCGGCGACAAGGCTTTGGTTTGCATCATCTCCGGCTTGGAGAAAAAGTACCCTTGAAAGTAACTGAACCCCAGCTCCATGGCCATTTCAAACTGCTCATTGGTTTCCACTTTTTCTGCCAGTAGCTGGATATGCGGGAAATCGGTAATCGCATTTTTTATGGTCTGGATGGTTTCGAGGGGGGTGGTTAAAAAGTCGATCTTAATGATGTCGATAAAAGGGTAAAAGTGGCGCCAGACGCCCTGGTGTTCGTAATCATCCAATGCCAGGATGTAGCCGTCTTTTTTCAACTGTTGGCACTCGGCCAGCAGCCGTTTACCGGGTTGAATGGTTTCTAAAATTTCGACCACGATTTGCTCTTTTGTCAGCATCCGCGGGTACTTTTTTTGCAGGGTTTCCAGCGTAAAGTTAATAAAGCCGGGTTTATCACCGAGAAAATCTTCAATGCTAAAGGAAAATTGACTGCCTTCGATCATCTTGGAGGTGGCCTCATCGCCATCAATTTCAGGAAAAACGTTTTCCAGACTGTCCCTGAACAGCAGTTCGTAGGCAAAAAGTTCTTTATTGCGATCGAGAATTGGCTGGCGAGCCGCGTAGAAGTACATGGAAGCTTGGGTCCTCAGATTGATGCTGGCAGGCCCTATATCCTACCGAAGACTATGAGTTAGTTTATAGCTGCTTGTGCATCAGGAAACAAGTAAAAAAAAGCCCCTGACCTTGAATCAGGGGCGATGCTTTATTCCATGTCGCTGGTTAAGCGTTGTTCCATTCGTTCAAAGTCTTGTTGAATGCTGCTGGCAGGGGCTGCAGTCGCCTTACTAACCAAAACAATGGCGATGGCGCTGAGCAATGCTCCCGGAACAATCTCATACAGGTAGCTGCTCAAGCTCTCACCACCAATGGTTACCGGAGCGTAGATCCAGAACAACACGGTGGCTGCGCCTACCAACATACCGCTGAGGGCGCCAGCGTAGGTCATGCGCTTCCAGTACAGGCTGAAGATAATCAGGGGACCAAAAGCAGCACCAAAGCCAGCCCAGGCATTGCCCACCTGCGAGAGCAGGTTCTGACTAGGGTTTAGCGACAAGGCGATGGCTGCTGCCGCGACAATCACCACGGAAATACGGCCGACCAGCACTTGCTCGCGGTCGGATGCATCACGGCGCAGAAATGCCAGGTAAAAGTCTTTGGTCAAAGAGCTGGAGGTGACCAGCAGCTGTGAGGATATGGTGCTCATAATCGCTGCCAGAATGGCGGCCAGTAAGAAGCCACCGACCAGCGGATGGAACAGGATCTGTGACAGTACGATAAAGATGGTTTCCGGGTTGGCCAGCTGGCCCTGCGCATCCAGGTAAGCGGCTGGCCCAAGCACGCCGGTCTGGGTATTCATATACACAGCACCAATGATGCCGGTCAGCATGGCGCCTATCAGGGCCACTATCATCCAGCTCATGCCAATACGCCGCGCTACTTTAAAGTCTTTAATGGAACGAATGGCCATAAAGCGGACGATGATGTGTGGTTGGCCAAAATAGCCCAGTCCCCAGGCGAGTAATGAAATTACACCAAGGAAGGTGGCGCCGTGCCACGGGTCCAGCATGGGCTGATCCATCCGGGCAATCTCTGCCATCACCGGTTCGCTGCCGCCTAAAATCATGAAGGCGGCCACCGGCACCAACACCAAAGCAATAAACATAATGCAGCCTTGGACAAAGTCGGTCATGCTGACGGCCAAAAAGCCGCCAAACAGGGTGTAAGCAACAACAACACCTGCGGTCAATAGCAGGCCCACTTCGTAATTCAAACCAAAGGCATTCTCAAATAAAGTGCCTCCGGCGTAGACTCCGGCAGCGGTGTAGAGGGTGAAAAACACAATAATCACCACCGCGGACACCAACCGCAAAGCACGGCTTTGATCATTAAAGCGGTTTTCGAAGTAATCGGGCAGGGTAATGGAGTCTTTGGCAACATGTGTGTAGGTGCGAAGCCGTGGCGCTACGATGCGGTAATTCAGGTAGGCGCCAATCACCAGGCCGACAGCTATCCAAACCTCGGAAAAGCCTGCGACAAAAAAAGCGCCGGGTAAGCCCATCAGCATCCAGCCACTCATATCGGATGCACCGGCTGACAAGGCGGTGACACCAGGGCCTAACTGACGGCCACCCAACATGTAGCCAGAGACATCGCTGGTTGAGGTGCGGTAGGCGTAAAGGCCGATGCCAAGCATGGCAATAAAATAGATGGCGAGCGAAATAAAGGTGCCAGTTTCCAAAATAGTCTCCTGTTGGTTACTCAGCTGCTGTTGTTGTTTTTGTATGGATAGCCTCATGCTAACAAGCTGAACGCAGAAGCGCCACCCCCATGCGGTCAGCTGGGGGTGGGAGGGTATGAAACCAGGCTGGGGGGACCTAGGAGTAAAGTGGCTTCAAAGGGCTTGGTGTTTTGGCAGAGTCTGCAACCGTCGGTTGGTAGCTTTGCCAGGCTTGCCATAACGCCTGACCTTGCCAGGGGGCGGACTCTGGATGGTAGAGCGCTTGATTTAACTGCAATAGCTCAGTCCGTAGTGGCTCATCGACGTGATCGGCCAGCGCATGCAAGGTACGGATCTTTGGGTTTAACTGCTGTTGTGCCCAATACAACAGACAATCCCGGGCCACCTGCGGTTGGTTGTGCCGGCAGGCTTTTTTCAGCGCTGCGGGGTTAAAGCTGTTTTTGGTCTCAGTCTGGGCACTGGCTTTAGGGCGACGCCAAAACCAAAGCAAAACCAGGGTGCTGAGCAGCCATCCCAACAGCAACAGGCTGCTGATGTGCGTCCAGCGCCAGGGAGACAGTGCTTCAATCCTTGTGCTGTCTTGTTGTGGAGCGGTCAGCTGTTGAATCGTTGGTTCATCTGCCGTGGCTGTGGCAGCAGGCTGCACGGTTAATGTCCTGGCTGGCAAGCTGGCAAAGTCGATCATCTGACGCTGGCTGTTCCACCAGGCGACTTGCAACTCGGGCAGCTCAAGGGTGCCACTTTCTGTTGGGATCATCGACAAGGTATAGCTTTGCTGCGCCACCAGCCGGCCGTTGCGCTGGGCGCCCTGGCGCTCTGGTGGCTGGCTGAAGAGTCGCACTCCAGCCGGGGCGTTAAACTCAAGATCGGGTAATTGATTTGGTGCCACATCCACGGCCGATAGGGTGATGGTACGGGTAATGGGTTCACCTTGTTGCAGTTGGCTCAAATCACCGGACCATTCCTCATGCAGGGTGACCAGGCCGGCGACCAGCCATTCACCGGGAAAGTTGGCAGGAATGGGCTGAACGTCCACCTCGATGGTTTCGGCATGCTGCAGCACGGTGCGGGTGCGGGCAAAAAAGTTGCTACGGCTGCTGTCTCTGTCCAGCAATTCGCCGGTAAACTCGGGGGCCCTAATGCTGAACTGGCCGCTGCGCTGTGGCGTGATGGCAAAGCGACGGCTGATGGTGCGGTACCGCACACCATCGACCAGCTGACTGCCTTCTTCATCCCGACCAATTTGTTGCACTCTAGCGCCTTCCATCATCGGCTCGGTCAGGTTGCCGCGTTGCAGATCGCCACGGTAAAAAATGGTGACGGTGTAATAACCACTTTGCTGCACATGCAGTTGGTCTGGCTCGAACTGAACTTGCAAGAAAACTTCGGGGCTGGCATCACCACTGGCTTCGGCGGCCAGGATGGTGAGTTCAATCGGCTCGGTACGCGCCTGACCAAGTTGAAATGCCGGGATCTTGTATTGGCCCGGCTCTTTGGGGAAAAGCGTCAGCCGCCAACTGGTGCTAAAACTGGCCTGGCCGTTCACCACCCGGGTGCTTTGGCTAACGGAGGGCACCGTGATACGAAAATCCTGCTCCAGCTGCCTGAAGTTCAATTGATCGGCATTTAACCGGGCATTGGCGGTGACTTCCAGCACAATGGCTTCACCGACCATGGCTGGATTTTTATCGACACTGGCGGTCAGCTGGGTCACTTCTGCCAACGACCAACTGCTGATCATCAGCATGCAAACACAAAAGGTTCTTACCATTCTTCCCGTGCTCCTGTTGGCAGTTGTTGTTGCCTGCGTCGCTGGTGTTCAAGGTGCAGGCGATTGCGCAGTAATAACGAAGGGTCATCTTGTACTTTGCGCAACATATTGTTCAGCTCCTGATGCTGTTCCGGGTCGGCATCCGGCCAGGGTGACTCGACGATTTGCCGTTGTTGCTCAGCTGCTTCTTGTTCGGTTCCGGCTTCGGCACTGGCCTGGTCCTCTTGCCGGGCATCGCCTGCATCGGGCTCTGTGCTCTCAGCCTGTTGCTCCTCACCTGTTGTGGGCTCCGAGCTATCTTGCTGCTCACCTGGTTCCGGCAGCCCATCTGCACTGCTATCTTGCGATGAACTGCTGTGCTCATCCTGGGCCGAGTCGGAAGACTGGCCATCATCACTCTGTTGTTGCTCTTGCTGCTGCGCGTCTTCATCGCCCGACTCGGCTTGCTGCTCAGCTTGTTGCTCCTCAAGCAGCTGCTGCATCAGTTCGGCGTTTCGTGCTGCTTCTGCCAGGCCAGGCTCTTGTTCCAGTGCACGGTGATAGGCGCTGAGCGCCTCTTCCAGCAGCCCCTGTTTTGCCAGGGCATTGCCAAGGTTGTGCGACTGCCGGGCACTGGGGGCTTGCTCGTTGAGAGTGGCCCACTCTGTGGCTGCGGTGGCGTAATCGCCAGCCCGGTAGGCGGCCTGAGCACGCCAGTCGGGATCGCGAAAAAGCCGGGCAGCCCGCTGGTAGTCGCCTTGCTGGTAAGCCTGCATCGCCGCTTGATTGTCGGTCTGAAACCAGCTGCGGCGCTCTTCTGCCAGCACACCTGGCGGCAAGAACAACAGACAAAGGATCAGCAGCTGCCCTCGTTTTCCCAGCCAAAGCGCCAGTGGCAGCAGCAGCCAAACCAGGTAGACAGCTTTATCCTGCCAGTCATCACCGAAGCTGTGCAGCCGCTGTTCGGCGCCCTCTGAGCCGCGCATTGCCGGCTGATTCAGAATGGCGTTGATGTCGGCATCGGACACCTGGGCTTCACTAAAGACGCCGCCGCCACGCTGGGCAAGCTGTCTGAGCTGGGGCAGGGGGACGCGCGGCAGCACCAGTTGATTGTTGTTGTCACGCAAAAAGCGACCATCGGCCAGTTGCACCGGCGCGGCTTCCTCGGTGCCAAAGCTGATAATGGACAGCCGATGGCGCATCTGAGCGATGTGATCGAACAGGGCGCGTTCACTGTGGCGCTCGAAGCCATCAATCAGCGCTACGATGTCGCCACGCTGATAGCCGGATTGTTGCAACAAGCGATCGGCTTCCTTCAGCGCAGCCAAAAAGTTGGAACCTTGCGAGGGCATGATGTCCGGTGTTAAGGCTGGCAGCTGCAAGCGGACATTGTTGTGGTCTGGCGTCAGCGGGCTGACCACGAAGGCATCCCCGGCAAAAGCGATCAGCGCCAACTCGCCTTCTGGCAGCGCATCGATAAAGTCCATCGCCTTAAAGCGCGCCTGGCTAAGGCGGTTCGGCGTCATGTCGGTGGCATACATCGACATCGACATATCCAGGATCAGCACCGTGGCCTTGTTGACACTGATGGCTGGTTTTTCAAGGCGTTGCCAGCTTGGTCCCGCCAGGGCAATGGCCGCCAGCAACCAGCACCATGCCAGCAGGGGTAGCGCAAAGCGGGCTTGTGGCTGTTGTGAGCTGCCCAGCAACTGCGGTTGCAGGTGGTGTGCGATTAAGCGTTGCCAGGGGCTGTGTTGATTGCGAAAACGCCAGAGCAAAAGCAGCATCAACACCAGTGGGATCAGGCTAAGCAGCCAGTAGGGCCTTAGCCAGTGCAGGTCAGCGAGCCACATTTAGCACCTCCCGCCAGCGGATTTGCCACCAGGCCAGCGCCAAAGACAGCAGTAAAGCGGTAGCCAGCGGCCAATGCACCAGACTGCGTTGTGGTCGGTAGCTTAGGGTTTCGCGTTCAATCGGTTCCAGCTTATCCAACAGCCGATACATACGTTCAAACTCTTCCATGTTGGTGGCCCGAAAATACTGGCCACCGGTTTCTTCGGCCATTCGAATCAGCAGTGGCTCATCCAGATCGTGCGAAGGGTTCACCACCCGGGGGCCAAACAAGCCTTGTTGCACCATTTCAGTGGCGCCAATGCCAACCGTATGAATACGCACCCCGGCGGCTTTGGCCAGTTCCAGCGATTCTTCCGGGCTGATATTGCCGGTGTTGCTGGCGCCATCGCTTAAAAAGACAATCACCTTGTTGGAGCTTTCCAGTTCATTAAAGCGTTTGACTGCAAGGCCAATGCCCTCGCCAATGGCAGTGCGCCGGCCGGCCATGCCAACCACGATTTCATCCAGCATTTTTTGGACGGTGGTCAGATCCAGCGTCAATGGCGTCAGCTGGTAGGCAGCATCGGCAAAAAGAATCAAGCCAACGCGATCGCCCTGACGGCGTTTTAAAAAGTCGCGGGTTAGAATTTGCACTGCTTCCACTCGGTCAATACTTCGCCCTTGCCAGTGCATGTCTTCAATGGTCATGGAGCCGGATAAGTCGATTACCAGCATAATGTCACGGGCTTGCTGCGGAATTTGCACCGGCTCGCCATACCAACGCGGCTCGGTGGCAGCGACCAGCAAGCAAAGCCAGATCAAAGCTGCGCACCAGGATCTGGCGCGGCGCCAGCTGGCCTCAGTTTGAGGGCTTTGACTGGCCAGCTGCAGCAAGGGCTTGAGTTTAAGAGCCTGACCGGATTCTGCTCTTTTTCCCCGTATTAGCCAGGGCAAAGGCAATAGCAGCAACAGCCAGGGCCAGCTTAGCTCAACCATGGGTTCCTCCGTCCAGCTGCTGGAGCTGCTCTGCTGTTTGCTGCGCAAGCCAGGTACTGGCTAACTTAGCAAAGCGTTGTGCCAGCTCAGGCTCGGGCGACGGCTGGTAGAGCAGAGTGGTTAAATCCGGCCAGTCGCCGGGGCATTGCTGCTGTAAAAATGCTTGCCACTCGGCCACCGGACAGCCAAGCAAGCTGCTGTTGGGGGCATAATGCCGAATCAGCCGCTTCAACAGTTGGTTGATGCCGGCCGCATTTGGCTCTTTTTGTTGGCTCAGCTGCTGCAGCTCATGACGTGCAGCGGCTAAGGCTGCCTGCTGTTGTTGCTGAAGTCTGCGCTTGCTGGCCAGCCAAACCACCAGTGCAGCCGCCAATAACGCAAGCAAGGTCAGCAGCCACCAGCCGACAGCGATACCGGCTGCTGGTGCTTGCCCGGCTTCGACGATGTCAGCCAACTCTGCCAGTAAAGGATGCGGTTCAGTCATGCCAGCTCCGTGTTAATTGCTGCACCAAAGGCTCGGCAGCGCTGATCGCCAGGTAGCGACAGCCCAGCTGTTTCAGTTGTTGCTGCACCGATTGCTGAGCTTGGTGCTGCCGCTGTTGGTAATGCTGCCGGATACGGCTGCTGGTCAAGTCCAGCCAGCCCGATTGTTCCCCATCAGTGACCCGTGCCTGACCGCTGCCGTGCTGCGGCAAGGTGCGCTCCAATGGATCGTGCAAAGCGGTACAAACCACCTCATTGTGCTGGCGGATGGCACTTAAATGACGCAAGGCTTCCTGATCAAGCTGATGAAAATCAGACAGCACAAACAACAGACTGCCGGGTCGTACCAGCCGGCGCATCTGGCCTAATGCCTGAGGAAATGTCAGCCCAAAACGACCGGATGTCGGGTTGTGGACCGCCTGCAAAGCATGCAGGTAATGCAAGACGCCGGCGGAGCGACTGCGGGGCTTAAGTTCCAGGTGATGGTGCTCGCTGAACACCAAACCACCTAACTTATCGCCGCTGGCCTTGCTGTGCCAGCCAATCAGTGCAGCCAGGTGGGCGGCCTGCACCGATTTAAACAGCAACTGGCTGCCAAAATGCATGCTGTCGGATAAGTCGGTCAACACAAAAACCGGCCGTTCCTTTTCTTCACGAAACAGCTTGGTATGGGCTTTGCCGGTGCGGGCGGTGACCCGCCAGTCAATGGTACGGACATCGTCGCCTGGCTGGTAATGACGAACTTCATCAAACTCCATGCCACGGCCTTTGCTGCGTGCCAGGTAGCTGCCAGCCAGCTTGCTTTGAATGTGCTGCTGCGGTCGCAGATCCAACAGCTTGGTGTAGCGCTGATACCAGAGCAGCTCGGGCAAGCTCAGGCTGACACCAGTCGCGGTCAGCTGTTGCAACCAGTCGGATGGATTGAAATCGCTCATATCAAGGCACAGGCACCAATTCCAGCACCTTATCCAGCACGGCATCGGCTTTGATGCCCTCGGCTTCAGCGGCGTAGGTCAGAATAATGCGATGACGCAATACGTTGTGGTAGACCGCCTGAATATCATCGGGCGTGACAAAGTCCCGGCCATCCAACCAGGCTTTGGCCCGGGCACAGCGCTCCAGCGCTATGGTCGCGCGCGGGCTGGCGCCATAGGACAGCCATTGGCTGAGCTGGTCGTCGTAGGCGGCTGGCTGACGGGTTGCCATCACCAGTGCGACAATGTACTGCTCCAGCGCTGGCGCCATATGCAACTGCAGGATGGCTTTGCGGGCGGAGAAAATATCGGCCTGACTCATGCGGGGAGCCGCTTTGCTTGCTTGCTGCAAGGCCTCGTCCCGGGTCAATTGCAGAATGGCCAATTCGGTTTCGGCATCGGGGTAGTCGACGTTCAGATGCAGTAAAAAGCGATCCAGCTGGGCTTCCGGCAGCGGGTAAGTGCCTTCCTGTTCCAGCGGGTTCTGGGTCGCCATCACCAAAAACAGCTCAGGCAATGGGTAGGTGGTGCGGCCGACCGTGACCTGTTTTTCGGCCATGGCTTCAAGCAAGGCCGATTGCACTTTGGCCGGTGCCCGGTTGATTTCGTCGGCCAGAATAATGTGGTGAAACAAGGGGCCACTTTGAAAGGCAAACTGCCCGGTTTCCGGTCGGTAAATGTCGGTGCCGGTTAAATCGGCCGGCAACAGGTCCGGGGTAAACTGGATGCGGTGAAAGTCGCCTTCAACGCCTTGAGCCAGCGCATTGACCGCTCTGGTTTTGGCCAGGCCCGGAGGCCCTTCCACCAGCAGGTGGCCATTGGCCAACAAGGCAATCAAAATGCCTTCGGTCAGAGCCGGTTGCCCCAGCACCTGGCCATCGAGGTAGCGTTTTAATTCGGTAAAAGCTTGTACCATAATAGAATTCAACCTTTGCAGGGAATAAAAGCAGCTATGCTATTAGATAACCTAAGTAACGCCAAGATGTGAATCTTGGCGTTACTTAGGTATGCACCTTTATATAAGGTTCAATCTGTAAAAGGCAAGTGCTGTCCTTGCGACTGGCATTTTAAAACAGGTGTTTTAATTTTCGTCGACTCTGGTTACAATCGGGATTAATCAGGTCTGACCTGTTGCTGATACCATGAGGAATTCTATGACCAAGCGAATTGATTTAACAACCCGCCAGGGGGATCGCATTGCCATTGTGCGTGGCTTGCGTACTCCCTTTGCCAAACAGGCGACCGCTTTCCATGGTGTTTCGGCACTGGATATGGGCAAGATGGTGGTCAATGAGCTGTTGATCCGCTCTGAAATCGATCCGGTTTTGGTGGAGCAGGTGGTCTATGGCCAGGTGGTGCAAATGCCAGAAGCGCCTAACATTGCCCGTGAGATTGTGCTGGGCACCGGCATGAATGTGCATACCGACGCCTACAGTGTCACCCGGGCCTGCGCCACCAGTTTTCAGGCGGTAGCCAATGTGGCCGAGAGCATGCTGTCTGGCATGGTTGAGGTGGGCATTGCCGGTGGCGCCGACTCCAGCTCTGTCTTGCCCATCGGGGTGAGTAAAAAGCTGGGGCGCGCTCTGGTTGACATGAACAAAGCCAAAACCCTGGGTCAGAAGCTCGGTATTTTAAAGCGGCTAGGGTTAAAAGACCTGTTGCCGGTACCGCCTGCCGTTGCCGAGTACAGCACCGGCCTGTCGATGGGTCAAACAGCCGAGCAGATGGCCAAAACTCACGGCATCAGCCGGGAAGCTCAGGATGAAATGGCGCATCGCTCGCACAGCCTGGCAGCCAAAGCCTGGCAATCCGGCCTGATGGCCAATGAAGTCATGGTGGCGCATGTGCCGCCGCATAAAACCTTTTTTGAGCAAGACAACAACGTGCGGATGGAGTCTGAGCTGTCGTCCTACGCCCGGTTACGGCCAGTGTTTGACCGCAACCATGGCACCGTCACTGCGGCCAACAGCACGCCTTTGACCGATGGTGCTTCCGCTGTGCTGATGATGACCGAAAGCCGCGCCAAAGCCCTTGGTTACGAGCCTCTCGGTTACATTCGCAGCTATGCCTTCACCGCCATCGATGTCTGGGAGGACATGCTGATGGGGCCGTCCTACGCCACACCGGTGGCACTGCAACGGGCAGGCATGACGCTGGGCGATCTCACCCTGATTGAAATGCACGAAGCCTTTGCCGCTCAGGCACTGGCCAATATGAAGATGTTTGGCAGCACCAAATTCGCCCAGGAAAAGCTGGGGTTGGACAAAGCCATCGGTGAGATTGATATGGACAAGTTTAATGTCAATGGCGGCTCGCTGGCTTACGGCCATCCTTTCGCCGCCACCGGCACCCGTTTGCTGGTGCAAACCTTAAATGAACTGAAACGCCGGGGTGGTGGGGTAGGCCTGACCACCGCCTGTGCTGCCGGTGGCCTGGGTGCTGCCATGATTGTGGAGACCGACTAATGACCGAACAAAACAGCAGCAGCTTTGCATTGCACCATCGCGATGATGGCATCGCGGTGATCACCATGGATGTGCCCGGTGAGCGGATGAATGTGCTGAAGGCGACCTTTGCCGATGACATTAAAGCCTTGCTGGCCGAGTTAAAGCAGAGCAGCAGCGTCAAAGGGGTGGTGCTGATCAGCGGTAAGCCGGACTCTTTTGTGGCGGGTGCCGACATCAGCATGCTGGATGGTTGCCACAGCGCAGAAGAAGCCGAAGCCATTGCCAGGCTGGGGCAGGAGGTTTTTGCTGACATTGAGCAGCTATCTGTGCCAGTGGTCGCAGCCATTCATGGTCCTTGTCTGGGCGGCGGTCTGGAACTGGCGATGGCGTGCCACCAGCGGGTGGTCAGCGATGACGGTAAAACCGTGCTGGGTTTGCCGGAAGTGCAACTCGGGCTGTTGCCCGGCAGTGGTGGCACCCAACGTTTGCCTCGTTTGGTCGGTTTGCAAAAAGCCTTGGATATGATGCTAACCGGCAAGCAGCTGCGGGCGAAACAAGCCTTAAAAGCCGGATTGGCTGATGCCATGGTGCCAAACAGCATTTTGCTGGATGCGGCTGTCAAGCTGGCGCTGTCTGGTAAAAAGCCCGTGCATGAGCCAAAACTCAACCTGGTTGGTAAGTTGCTGGAAAGAACCGGTCCGGGTCGTGGTATCGTGTTTGATCAGGCGCGTAAGCAAACGTTGGCCAAAACCCATGGCAATTACCCGGCTCCTCTTAAAATTTTGCAGGTGATTCGCACTGGCATCGATAAGGGCATGGCGCAGGGGCTGGCAGCCGAAGCGAAAGCCTTTGGTGAGCTTTGCATGACGCCTGAATCCAAAGCATTGCGCTCGCTGTTTTTTGCCACCACAGAGATGAAAAAAGAAAGTGGTGCCGGTGATGCCAAACCGCGCACCCTTCGCAAAACCGCGGTGTTGGGTGGCGGTTTGATGGGCGGTGGCATTGCCAGTGTCACCGCAACCAAAGCCGGCTTACCGGTTCGGATCAAGGACATTCAGCAACAGGGCATTGCCCATGCTCTGGCCTATGGCTACCAGTTGCTGGATAAAAAAGTTAAACGCCGTTTTATGCGCAAAACCGAGCTGCAAAAGCAAATGGCACTGATGACGGGAACCACCGATTACAGTGGCTTTAAGGATGTGGATCTGGTGGTGGAAGCCGTGTTCGAAGACCTGGACTTAAAGCAGCAAATGGTGGCCGACATTGAACAGCATTGCAAAGCCGACACCATTTTTGCCAGCAACACCAGCTCCTTGCCGATTGGCCAGATCGCAGCAAAAGCCAAGCGGCCGGAAAATGTGATTGGTCTGCACTATTTTTCACCGGTCGACAAAATGCCATTGGTGGAAGTGATTGCCCATGCCGGTACCTCGGCAGAGACCATTGCGACCACGGTGGCTTTTGCCCGCAAGCAAGGCAAAACCCCCATTGTGGTCAAAGACGGTGCCGGTTTTTATGTCAACCGCATTCTGGCGCTGTACATGAATGAGGCGGCTCAGTTGTTGTTGCAGGGCGAACCCATTGAAAAACTGGACAAAGCCTTGGTGAAGTTTGGCTTCCCGGTTGGCCCTATCACCTTGCTGGATGAAGTGGGCATCGATGTGGGGGCGAAAATCGGTCCTATTCTGCAAGGCGAATTGGGTGAGCGTTTTGCCGCGCCGGCTGCATTCGATAAGCTGTTGGCCGATGGCCG
>JAFIFR010000281.1 GCA_020831935.1 Alkalimonas sp. | reverse complement strand
CAGAACACGATCAAACGGCCGCTTTTATCCACATCATTAAAGATCGCCATCATAATCGGCACGATAAAGCTCCAGAACACTTGGTAGACAATGGTGGCTATCGCATAAATCATCCAGGCATGGCTGTCACTCATCCAGTACAAGGCAGCCAGACATGGCAACTGCACCACAGCCGTCAACAACAAGGACGCATTACGGCCAATCCAACTGACAAACCAGCTGGACAGCATGGAGCCGATGGCACTGATGGCAAAACCAGCCCCCAGGATGGCCCCGACTTCCGCCACCGTTAAACCGGCATGCACCCCAATCCGCTCTAAATAGGCCCAAACCGTGCCCTGTGCAAAGTAATAGGCAATCGTGCCGGCAAAGACCAATGCAGCGGCCAGCCAGCGCCCTTGCAAATCCAGCCGAAATGTCGCTTGTGGTTTCTTGTTGGCCGGAAAACTGATAAAGCTGAGCATCAACGCCAGCAGTAAAAAGAGGTTAAAACACTGGTAGATGCCAGCGTAACCATAAGGCGCAATCACATAAGGCAGCAAGGCAAAACCCAAGGTACCAAAAATCACCTGAATCGTGACCATCACAGCAAAGGCCTTATCCACCCTGCTTTGGTCGCCCAGTGCAGCCAGCGCGATGGCATAGGAAACACCACAAGCAAGGCCGGCACAAAAGCGAAGGAGCAGGACCAGCTCAAAGCTGCTGACCCAGCTGGTCAGCAGGTTGCAGCCAATAAAAACCGCCAGACTCAACTGCACGATACGCAACCACTGAATACGGCGTACCCACAGCAAAGCCGAGGCACTGGAGATCAGGATACCCGCCACTTCGGCGGATGCCAGAAAACCCACTTCAGCGGTACTGAACAAGCCACTGTCGGTAAAGGCACCCACCAACAGTGGCATTAAAATGGTGACCGAAGCGCCCATCATCGCAATCAGCATCACACCAAGGTATTGAGGAAAATTTAAATCCGATACAGCGGCTGGCCGCCAGGTCAAAGACAACATCAACAACCTCCTGAATGCAAAAGTGAGGCCGAAGCCTCACTTTTGGATAACCACTCACCCATTAAAAATAACTGTAGGAGAAGCTTAAACCAATGGTTCTTGGTGTCAGGGCTATGGTTCTACGGCCCAGAATACCAGAGTTTTGATTGGAGACAATGGCATCGCTGTTGGTCAGGTTGGTTGCCCAAAGCCGTACATCCCAATTGTCTTTGCCCAGTCCAAGATTGGCGCTAAAGGTGGTAAAGGATGGGTACTCAAAAATCGCAGCTTCCGGGTTGTCCTGCCGGTCATTTTGCACCTTGCCAACATAGCGGCCGTTCAAACTGCCCCAGAGTGACATGCCATTGTCCAGATCGGCGGTGTAACGCACGCCAAAGTTATGCCGCCACTTCGGATTGCCACCCAAAGATCCGCCTTTCATCCAGGTACGACATTCGTTGTTCTCAACACTTTCTTCATACACACACTTGGTGACAGTTTCATCCCAGGTGCCTTTGGTGGTGGCCGTAGAGTAAGTCAGCAATAAATTATCAGTCAGATAATAACGCATACTGAGCTCTGCACCGCGGGTCTTGGCATCCGGCCCATTGGTGGTGCCATTGACCGGGAAAAAATCTTCAATGGTTTGCGAGAAATAGGTCTGCACATTGTTCCATTGGATTTGATAAACATTGGCTTGCACAAAGAAGCCATCGGCCAAAAAGCCTTTGACCCCCAACTCGTAGTTGTCGGTGGAGTCCGGTTCATAGAACTGCGCATCTTCTGCCACCGGGCGACCACTGTCTTCGCGGAAAGAGTTGGTCCCCCCCCGTCGAAAGCCCTGTGAGTAGGTAAAATAGCCCAGGATCTCATCACTAAAGAAGTAAGCGGTGTTGAATTTAAAGAAACTCTCGCCACTGCCGCTGCCTTTAAAGTCACGATCCGAGTCGGTTGGGCCCAAATAATCACGGATAAAACCAGAGCCAATGTCGGTGTAGTTGAACACCCGGGCACCCACTGTCAGATTCCACTTTTCGGTGATGTCGTAACCCACTTCGCCAAAAATCGCAGTCTCTTTGTACTTGCTGCCCAAATCTTCGCGGTAACCCTCGCCAACATTGCCACCGGCTGTTGCCCGGTCAAAGCCCAGCCAGGAGACCTGGCTGGCGATTTCATCCAGCCGCTCAAACCATTCGGAAAACCTGTAGTTGCGACGCTGATTGGTGTGGTAGACACCGACGATCCAGCTCCAGGGCCCCTCGATGGAGGAGGTCAGACGGCTTTCGTGACTGATGCCACGGTAGCTGTTGTCAAAGGTCATGTAGGCCGAGTCATTGCCATCGGCCAATGCCAGCCCGGGGATCCAACCGTAAAAGCTGTTGCCCGCCCCGGCATAATCCGCCTGACCAACACTGCTATCCCGGTAATTGGCCGTGCTGCTGGTCAAAGTGGCAAATCCTAAATCCCAATCCACATCGATCGAATCCATTTTCAGATCGCGATCGGCAAACTCTTCAAAGCGTGACACCACAGTGCGGTCATTGTATTGAAACGGCG
>JAFIFR010000280.1 GCA_020831935.1 Alkalimonas sp. | reverse complement strand
GGTGGTGCCATCAATGAGATGTTCTTAAGCAAAACAAAGAGGACTTAATCATGCGTCATATTATTTCTGTTTTGCTGGAAAACGAGCCGGGCTCATTGGCACGCATCGTGGGACTGTTTGCGCAGCGTGGCTACAACATCGACTCGTTGACGGTGGCACCGACCGAGGATGCCACCATGTCGCGGCTGACACTGGTGACCCATGGCAACGATCAGGTGATTGAGCAAATCACCAAGCAATTGCACAAGTTGATCGAGGTGGTGAAATTGCAGGATTTAAGCGAAAGCGCTCATGTCGAGCGCGAGCTGATGCTGATCAAGGTCAAAGCCACTTCAGGCGAGCATCGCGATGAAGTCAAACGCTGCGCCGATATCTTTCGTGGCCAGATCATCGATGTCACCGCTAAAACCTACACCATTCAGGTGGTCGGCACTTCGGATAAACTGGATGCTTTTATCGAGGCGTTAAAAGGCTCTGCCATTATCGAGGTGGTGCGCTCGGGGGTTTCCGGCATTGCCCGTGGTGAGAAAACCCTGACGCTTTAACGGCAGGCTTGCAGGATTAACTACGGCATTCTGGCAATAAAGACCCGGACCCGGCGCGATGCATCGCGCCGGGTCCGGGTCAACTCTGGCAATACTTCTTCTTAGCTGACCAAAAGTCGCCACCCGCAAAAAAATTAACGAAAAATCCATTTTAATGTGAAAAATCATAACGAATGGTGTAAGTTTGGTCTTTGACTTTTCGTTTTAATGTGAGGCTCTGAATGCATAAAGGATTGATCGCTGCCATCGCCAGTTTGCTTATCACCGCTTGCAACAGCAGCAAAGACTCCTCAGAACAGGTGGTAATTACCTACACTGCCCATGGTGTGCCCCATATTGAAGCCAGCAGTTATCGTGGTTTAGGCTTCGGTGTTGGTTACAGCCAGGCTGCTGAAAATCTATGCACCTTGTCGGAGCAGGTCCTGAAGTTGCAGGGTAAGCAGGCACGTTATTTTGGGCCAGGTCCCAATCAACACTTTGTGCTGATGGATGTGGGTTACCGTGGGCTGAACTTGCCAGAGATGGCAGCAGAACGGTTAGCGGATTTGCCAGCAGATGCCCGGGCCACACTGAGCGGTTATGTTGCCGGATTCAATCAACGTCTAAGTGAGTTTGACAGCCCGGCAGCCTATCCCAGTCCCTGTCGGGGTGCCGGCTGGGTGCAGCCCATTTCGGAGGTTGAGCTGCTTGCCTACCACATGGATCTGGCTCTGCTCGCCAGCAGTCGTAACTTTTTAACCGCCATGGCTGCTGCCCAGCCACCCGCCGGTGATGCAGGGATTGAGCTGGCCCTGAATCCGTCGCAGCTGTTCAGTGCCAATGGCCTTGGCAGCAACGGCTGGGCACTGGGTGCTGAGCGCAGTGCCGGTGCCAAAGCCAGTTTGCTGGCCAATCCGCACTTCCCCTGGGATGGGGAGCTGCGATTCTTCGAACAACACCTGACCATTCCAGGCACCCTGGATGTGACGGGTGCCAGCATGATTGGCATGCCGGCGGTTTTGATCGGCTTTAACCAGCACCTTGGCTGGACTCATACGGTGTCGCAGGGCAAGCGTTTTACCCTGTATCAACTGGAGTTGGAGCCCGGCAACCCCATGCGCTACCGTTATGGCGACGAGTACCGGGACATCACGCCACAACAGGTTTCCGTTGAGATTCTGCAAGCCGATGGCAGCCTGGTCAGTCATGAGCACACCCTGTACTACAGTCACTTTGGTCCTTTGGTCAATTTAGCCAGTCTGGATCCCAGCCTGGGCTGGACCAGCCAAAGTGCGGTGGCGATTAAAGACGCCAACCTTGGCAACAGCCGGATGCTGCAGCAGTGGCTGGCGCTGAACAAATCCAGTACCACCGCCGAATTCTTTGATGCCTTGGCGGCGCACCAGGGGATCCCCTGGGTGAATACTCTGCTGGCCAGCAGTGAAGGCACGGCCAGTTATGTCGACGCTTCTCAGGTACCGCGTTTACGCCCGGAAGCGGAGCAGATTCTGCGCCAGGCCATTGCCTCTCCGCCGCTATCGGTATTATGGCAAGATGGTGCCGGCAGTTTGTTGTTGCCTGGCAATAACCCGTTGTTTGCCTGGGATGACAGCGGTCAGACCCGCACTCCTGGCCTGGTACCTCTGTCGGAAGCACCGAAGCTGACACGTAACGATTATGTGTTTAATGCCAACAGCAGTCACTGGTTGAGCCATCTGACGGAGCGGCTGGAAGGCTATAGCCTGGTTTACGGACCAGAGCAAAGCATTCGCAGCCCGCGGACCCGTTACAACGCCTTATTGTTGGCAAGCCCTTTGGTCAGTGGCAACGATGGCCAGTTTGATTTGACGGCTTTGCAGCAGTTGCTGGATCACAATGGTTCCCTCTTTGGCCAGACGTTGCACCAGCCGTTGTTGCAACGTTGTCAGGCCGCCCCTGTGCTGCAATTGGAAGAGGCGGTGGATTTGACGCCCGCTTGTCAGGCGCTGGCGCAATGGGATGGTCAGTATCAGCTGACCAGTCAGGG
>JAFIFR010000279.1 GCA_020831935.1 Alkalimonas sp. | reverse complement strand
ACTCATGCACCATTTTATTGCGCAATTGCCTTGCTAAAAGCCAGTCGCTGCTCTTCATCAAAGATCGGCATTATAAAAGGATTCCATTGGCTGCAATGCGATGAATAGGGAATGGCTGCAGGTTTGGAGCACTCAGCAATACATCCACTTTCTGCAGGCCAATTCGTTGCATAATTTTGGCTTCCAGCCGGGCAGCTACGAGTGCTGGTTGCGCAATGGCGTGAGTACAAGAGACCAACAAATCGATATCACCACCACGGCTGGCATCCTGCTGTCTGGAACCGAACAAGGTGACAGTGGCCTGATCCCCAAACTCATCAGATACAACTGCTTTAATATGCTCAATTTGTTTTGTCGTCAATCGCATAGCCACCTCTGCTTGCTTAACCTAAGTATCGTGTTCCATAGCAAGGGTTACCAGCTTTTACCTTCGGGGCTGACTCGCTAACAGAGCAAATAATAATAGACATCCAGACATATGGATTGACAGCTTTAACGCGGCATGCTTTGATGAAGCATCCCTAATTTTGGAGGAGACTTCGAATGAAACGCGAAACCATCGCCCTGCACCATGGCTACCAGCCAGACAACCAACACTCGGTCGCGGTGCCCATTCACCAAACCAGTTCCTTTAGCTTTGACAGTGCTCAGCACGCGGCCGATTTGTTTGATTTAAAAGAAACCGGTAATATTTACTCGCGCATCATGAACCCCACTTGCGCGGTCCTGGAGCAACGCATTGCCGCGCTGGAAGGCGGTATCGCTGCGCTAGCGGTGGCCTCTGGCATGGCGGCCATTACCTACGCCATCCAAACCATTGCCGAAACCGGTGATAACATCATTTCCATCAACGAGCTCTATGGCGGCACCTACAACCTCTTTGCCCATACCCTGCCGCGCCAGGGCATCGAAGTGCGCTTTGCCGATAAAGATGACTACACAGCCATCGAACAGCTGATTGATGAGCGCACCAAAGCCGTGTACTGCGAAAGCATTGGCAACCCATCCGGCAGCATTGTCGATATCGAAAAGCTGGCCGAGCTGGCACACCGCCATGGCTTACCACTGATTGTCGACAATACCGTTGCCACGCCCTTTTTATGGCGGCCGATTGAGCAAGGCGCCGATATTGTGGTGCACTCGGCCACCAAGTACATTGGCGGCCATGGCACCACCATTGGCGGCCTGATTGTCGATTCCGGCAAATTTCCCTGGGCCCAGCATGCCAAGCGCTTCCCGCTGCTGAATGAGCCGGATGTGTCCTACCATGGGGTTAGTTACACCCGGGATGTGGGTGAAGCGGCCTTTATTGCCCGGGCCCGGGTGGTGCCGCTGCGCAACATGGGCGCTGCGCTCAGCGCCCAGGCCGCCTGGAACCTGCTGCAGGGTCTGGAAACCCTGGCCCTGCGCATCGAGCGCATTAATCAAAACACCCAGGCCATTGCCCACTGGTTGCAGCAACAGCCGCAAGTCAGCTGGGTGAAGTACGCCGGCCTGCCAGAACATAAAGATCACGCTCTGGCGCAAAAGTACATGCAAGGCCAGGCTTCCGGTATTTTGAGCTTTGGTATCCAAGGCGGCCGGGAAGCGGCAGCCCGTTTTTACGATGCACTGCAGTTGATTTTACGGCTGGTCAATATTGGCGATGCCAAAAGCTGCTCGGCCATTCCGGCTGCCACCACCCACCGCCAGCTCAACGACGCTGAACTGGCCGCTGCCGGCGTCTCGGCCGATATGGTGCGACTGTCGATAGGGATTGAACACCTTGATGATTTGCTGGCCGATTTGCAGCAAGCGCTAATGGCAGCTGCAACCTAACAGAGCAATAAAGTTGTACGCTTTGCAGCAGCAGTAGCCGCTGCAAAGCGCTCGGAATGCCACCCTTTGACGTGTTTTTTTCTACTCAGGCCAATACTTGCAGAACCTGGCTTTAGTGCCTAAAATCAAGAAATGGGATGTTGCCATCAACTGGCTGGCAGGAGATTTGGTATGAAATATGGAGCCCGCATCGCCCTTGTTGCAGCACTGCTCAGCATCACCAGTTGCTCCAGTGGTCCCCGTGCTCCGCATGATCCAGCCGAGCAAGCCCGACAAGTCCGCTTATTTGCAGATCAGCTAGAGCAGCATTGTCTGGACAGGAACCTTACCCTGGATCCCTACCCGAAGACTTCCAATAATTACAGGGAAACCGATCATGCACGATCAAATAGCTGCACGCTGTGGCGACGCGCCCGTGGCGGCTCGGATCTTGACCATCGTTTTTTTGTCTATCAAAACCAGCAAGGGCTGGTGCAAGAACTGAAACAGCGTTTTGGCGTACTGTACCACCGGCACATTGGCATGATTGGTGTTTGTGAAGCAGGCCGAGAGCACTTTATGTTACTTCGTGATGGTTCTACCGTGCTTTACATTGCCTTTTCCAATCATGCATTCAATGGAGCATACTGCTCGCCGAGCACCTACGGCGGTCGCTGGCAACAAGTGGTGGTTCGACTCTCCAAAGCCTGCTCTTTTTCCTATCAAAATGACACTTCCCATTATTTAGCCTGTGG
>JAFIFR010000024.1 GCA_020831935.1 Alkalimonas sp. | reverse complement strand
ATTCAGGTACGGCCGGCACCGACGTAATTGACGTTCGCGCCTTGGGTCAGCATGGTTATTTCACCTTCGATCCCGGTTTTATGTCGACCGGCTCGTGTGAATCAAAAATAACCTACATTGACGGTGACAAAGGCGTGCTGCTGCATCGGGGTTACCCTATTGAGCAACTGGCTGAAAAATCAAACTATCTGGAACTGTGCTACCTGCTGTTGGAAGGTGAACTGCCAAACCAGCCGCAGTACGACCAGTTTGCCAACACCATCACGCGCCATACCATGGTGCATGAGAAAATCGCCTCTTTCTTTCAGGGTTTCCGGGTGGATGCCCACCCAATGGCGATGCTGTGTGGTGTGGTTGGTGCACTGTCGTCTTTTTACCATTCCGATCTGGATATCAACGATCCGGAACAGCGTAAACGCAGTGCCCACCGCCTGATTGCCAAGCTGCCGACCATTTCGGCGATGGCCTACAAATACACCGTTGGTCAGCCGTTCGTGTACCCACGCAACGACCTGAGCTACGCCGAAAACTTCCTGCACATGATGTTCTCAGTACCCGCCGAAGACTACAAAGTCAGCCCGGTACTGGCCAAAGCCATGGACCGCATTTTTATGCTGCATGCGGACCACGAGCAAAACGCTTCAACATCCACAGTCCGCCTGGCCGGCTCCTCTGGTGCCAACCCTTACGCCTGTATTGCTGCCGGTGTTGCCTCTTTGTGGGGCCCTGCGCATGGCGGTGCCAATGAGGCCTGCCTGAAGATGCTGCAGGAAATTGGCTCAGTAGACCGTATTCCAGAGTTCGTCGCCCGCGCCAAAGACAAGAGCGATCCTTTCCGTCTGATGGGCTTCGGTCACCGTGTGTACAAAAACTTTGACCCGCGCGCCAAAGTGATGCGGGAAACCTGCCATGAGGTACTGCAAGAGCTCAACATCAAGGATCCATTGCTGGACGTGGCGATGGAGCTGGAGCGCATTGCATTGGAAGATCCGTATTTCATCGAGAAAAAACTCTACCCGAATGTGGACTTCTACAGTGGCATTATCCTAAAAGCCATCGGCATCCCTACCAGCATGTTCACCGTCATCTTCGCGATGTCACGTACCGTCGGTTGGATTTCGCATTGGGATGAAATGCTCAGTGAGAAAGGCCATAAAATTGGCCGTCCCCGTCAGCTGTACACCGGCCACACCAGCCGCGACTTAAAAGCAATTAACGAACGTTAATTCACTGTTCTGATTAAAAAAAGCGGCCCTTAGGGTCGCTTTTTTTATCCCTTGTGCCCAAGCAAAGTTGTGTTAGTATGTCCAGATGTTTACACCAGCAGCCGGAGCATGCATGCCTTTTCAACTGACCGACACCATCAACAGCACGCAAGCAGCACTGCAACAGCTGCAGCAAGAGTTGCCGGTGTTAATGCAACCCGGTCAGTGGCAAGAGCGCTACCGCTTCCTGATGCAGCTGGCGAAACGATTACCACAAATACCAGAGCAGCATCGCCCGAACAGCGGGCTCATCGCTGGCTGCGAAAGCCGGGCCTGGCTGCTGCACTATCACGATCAGGCCAGCGATCAACACTTTTTTCTGTTTGAGTCCGATGCCCGCATCGTGAAGTCCTTGCTTGCTGTGTTGTTGTGTCAAATCAACGGCATGACCACAAAAGAGCTGAAAGCGACCGACATTGAGCACTGCCTGCAACGGCTGCATTTGACACAGCACCTGAGCCAGTCCAGAGCCCGAGGCCTAACCGCCGTTATTAAAAGGTTGCAAAGTATTCAACAAAGCTAACAAATTCAGCCTTGGTTCAGTTAAGCGACTATAACCTCTAGCCAGATATCCCTAAACCAAGGTCAACATGGATCGCTTTGACTCCCTTCGTCAGCAAATCAATGCCACCCAAGCGCGAACCTTTAGCTGCCAGTTTGAAGGCCGCAAAGTCTGGGTAAAACGGGCCGAGTATGTGCAGCCTCGCTGGAGCTGGCTTGGTAAGCTTCTGTCACGGTTTAACAGCAACCCATTGTTTACTCCAACGCAAGCCGCTGCTGGCCCAAAAGCTATCGTCGATGAAGCCAAACGCTTGCGTTACCTAAGTGCGCTGAATGTGCCTGTTCCTGAGCTGATCGCAGCTGAGGATGACTGGCTGGCATTAGCCGATGCCGGCCCCTCGCTCAAGTCCTGGCTGCTTGATGCGGCCATTTCAGACCCAGAAAAAAAGCAGTTATTGCTGGCCGCCGCCGAAGCACTGGCCGCCCTGCACCAATCAGGACGCTGGCATGGCCGGCCGGCTTTGCGTGATATGGCCTGGGATGGCAAAGAAATACGCTTTTTAGACTTTGAAGAAGATCCAGGTCGGGTGATGACCCCCGCCCAGTGTCAGGTCCGGGATCTGCTGGTCTTTGTGCATGGCTTGTACCGTTATTTACCAGCAAACAGCCCTCTGATTGCCGACACCATTGTCCACTACAAGCAGCTGGCGCCCATCGCTGTCTGGCAACAAAGTGTGCAATTGGTGGATAGCATGTGGCTGCTGCATCGGCTGACGCAACTGCTTGCCCCTGTCGCAGGGAAAGATGTACGCCAGGCTTACTATACGCTGCGTGCCCTGCGCAGTGAGCAAGCCAAACAGCGCAGTCGGATCCGCTGGCTTATCATCACCACACTGGGCTTTTGCTTGACGCTGGCCAATCATATTGACTAGGGCGTGTTGACCTTGGGACTATCGTTTTTTTGCCAGCTTTTGCAACAGCCGCGCCACGGCAGCCATGCCAAAGCTGGCAGTCACCACCGTCACGGCGCCGAAACCACCGCTGCAATCCAGCCGCATCGGACCATTGCTGCTCTGCTTTTGCTGACAGACAGTGCCATCCGGCTTGGGATACTTCAGTTGCTCGGTCGAATACACACAATCAATGCCAAAACGGCGTTTGGGGTTGCGACTGTACTGATAGTCGCGACGCAAGGTATTGCGGACTTTGGCCAGTAAGGGATCATGGGTGGTCTGGGTTAAATCCGCAATCTGGATTTGGGTTGGATCAATCTGACCGCCGGCCCCACCCGTGGTGATCACAGGTATTTTATGCCGCTTGCAATGGGCGATTAAAGCGACCTTGGCCGCCACGGAATCAATGGCATCGACCACATAACTCAGCTCGGATGGAATCAACTCAGTTAGGTTGTCTTTCGACACAAAGTCCGACACCGCATGCACCTGACAGTCCGGCCAGATTGCCTGCAAACGCTCGGCCATCACCTCCACTTTATCGCGGCCAATGGTCGCGCTGTTGGTATGCAGCTGGCGATTGGTGTTGCTGACACAGATGTCATCCAAATCGATCAGGGTAATGCGGCCAATGCCTGAGCGAACCAAAGCCTCTGCCGCCCAGCTGCCAACGCCGCCAATGCCGACCACCGCAACATGCGCTTGTTGAAAGTGCGCCAACGCAGCGCGGCCATAGAGCCGGGCAATACCCGCAAAGCGTTCCTCATCCCGGATCTCGATGCGTGCGGTTGCTTGTTCAGTTCCTTGCATAGTCAGTTGTCATCGCTGTTGGGTTGCTGATACCCCGGCCAGCTAAGCAACCATGGACTGGACCATGGCTCAGGTAAGGCCGGGCTGGCCGCCAAAAAATGCTGGCCAGACTGTGGCCAGCATTGTAACCGAATCGGTTCGCCATGCCAGTCAAAACCAAGTGCACAGGCATGCAAATAACCGCGATCGGCCGGACTGCCACCATAGAGCTCATCGCCCAGAATGGCACTGCCAAGGCTTTTCAGCGCCACCCGGATTTGGTGGGTTTTACCGGTCCAGGGCTTGACCAAAAACGCCCGTAGCCCCAGCGCTGCCAAGCCATGACTGATGACATAACTCACCGCCGGTTGCTGATAGCTTGGCAGCAATTTCCAGCTGCCGCGCCGGGCCTTGGTCATGTCGCCTTTCACCCAGCCTTGCTTACGCTTGGGTTTGCGATCACTGAGTGCCAGGTAGTATTTTTCGATGCGTTGTTTGGCAAAGAGCTCAACCAAAGCCGCAGCCGCGGTGGAGGACTTTGCCAGCAACAGGATGCCAGAAGTCATTTTATCCAGCCGGTGCACC
This sequence comes from Alkalimonas sp., assembly GCA_020831935.1. Lineage (GTDB taxonomy): Bacteria > Pseudomonadota > Gammaproteobacteria > Enterobacterales > Alteromonadaceae > Alkalimonas. The sequence continues at coordinate 20,095 of JAFIFR010000024.1, read as the reverse complement.
GGATAAAGTTTGCAGCCAAACTGGCGCTCGGCTTGCACCACAAAGCCGGCGCCAGACTCAGAGTGGAAGCTGACACCGGCGGCTTTGTGCAGTGCCAGCCAATCCGGGTGCTCGCGCAAACAGACAATGCGGTCAGCCATGTTGCTGTTGACAATAACGGCGTGCTGCAGCCAGATCCTCGGGCGTATCCACCCCATGCGGTGGACTGTGCAGCGCCGTGGCCACATGAATTTTTTCACCGTACCAAAGCACCCGCAATTGCTCCAGCGCTTCAATCTGCTCCAACACCGTCATTGGCCAGTTCAGGTAGGTTTGGATAAAACCAGCCCGATAGGCATAAATCCCCAGATGACGGCGATAATGCGCGGCCAATTGTTGGCCGAAGGTGCCATCGCGGTCGAAAGGAACAGCCGCCCGGCTAAAATACAAGGCGTAATCCTGATGATCGGACACCACTTTCACCACATTGGGATTGGTCAAATCATCGCGGTGTTCAATAGGCACCGCCAGGGTAGCCATCTGCGCTTGCTGCTGATTGGTCAGGTTGGTGGCCACCTGATGAATGATTTGCGGCGGAATAAAGGGCTCATCGCCCTGCACATTGACCACCACCGTCTGATCAGGCAACTGCAGCTGCTGCACCACTTCGGCCAAGCGCTCCGTTCCTGAGCTGTGATCTGGCCGGGTTAAACAAACCTCACCGCCAAAGGCAATCACCGCATCGGCAACCCGCTGATCATCGGTCGCCACCACCACCCGCTGTGCACCGCTGGCTTGTGCCTGACGGCGCACCCGCTCCACCATCGGGAAGCCACCGATATCGGCCAAGGGCTTTCCCGGTAGGCGACTGCTGGCATAACGCGCCGGAATAACTACGATGAAGTCCATGCATCGAGCTCCTCAGCAGACAAAGGACGGGCTTCCGACTCCAGCATCACCGGCACCTGATCCCGGACCGGAAATGCCAGCTTGTCAAAAGTGCAAATCAGTTCCTGCTGCTTGGCAGCATACTTCAGCTTGCCTTTGCACAGGGGGCAAGCCAGGATTTCAGTTAACGCAACCGGCAAACTCATGGTAACTCCGTTTTAGGACAATGCACTGCCAGCCAGGCAGCAAGTTGTTGTTGGCTTTCACCATCCAGCTCCGCTTCGACTTCCAGGTAAAACCAGCCCGGTTTTGCAAAAGCCTGGCACTTCACCGCATCTTTTGCCGTCATCAGCAAAGGCGTGGGCAAAGACAGCAATTCTTGCTCGGTAAAAGCATGATGATCAGGATAAAAGAAACGCTCTGCAATGCTATAGCCCGCCTGTTGCACTGTGATGGCAAAGCGCTCCGGATTGCCAATGGCGGCCAGCAAATGAACAGGCGACGCTGCCGGTAAAACAGCCGCAGCATGCCCATCGTCAACCAGCAAAGGCCGGACAGCCTGCACCTTGAGCGACATCTTACCTTTCGCCAGCGGATGAGTACCACTGTTGGCAATCACCAGATCGGCGCTGTTCAAGCGGGAAACCGGCTCCCGCAACGGTCCGGCGGGTAACAACAGGCCATTGCCCAGACCGCGCTGCCCATCAATCAACACCACTTCGAAAGAGCGCTGCAAGCGGTAATGCTGCAAACCATCGTCGCTAATGATCAGATCGCAGCGCTGTGCAGCCAGCAGTGCCCGTCCGGCTGCAAGACGATCCGGGCAAACCACCACTGGGCAGCCCGACTGCCTGGCCAACAACAGGGGCTCATCCCCTACCTCAGCAGCGGTATGGTCCGGGCTCACCAACACAGGGGCCGTTATCCGTGCGCCATAACCACGACTAATGATACCAGGACGATAGCCCTGCTGTTGCAACCAGTGGCACAACCACAGCGTAAAAGGGGTTTTGCCCGTCCCGCCGACACTGATATTGCCCACCACCACGACCGGTACCGGCAGTGCCTCGCTGCGCAGCCAACCCTGCTGATAGGCGTAACGTCGAGTGGCCGCCACCACCGCAAAAAGCCAGCTCAAAGGCAACAGTAGCCAACACCACCAGGATGATCGGTACCAGGCTTGTTCCAAACTCATTGCAGGCAACTCATGCTCAGCGACTCATTCCAGCGCAGTCAGGCAGGCTTGCTGCCAAACTGCATGTTATACAACTGGGCATAAGCACCATCTTGCGCCAACAGGCTCTGGTGATCCCCTCGCTCAATAATTTGCCCCTGCTCCATCACCAAAATTTGATCGGCATTTTCAATGGTGGACAAACGGTGTGCAATCACAATGTTGGTACGGCCTTTCAACAGCTCGTCCAGCGCCGCCTGAATTTTGCGCTCAGACTCAGTATCCAGCGCCGAGGTCGCCTCATCCAGAATCAGAATCGGTGCCTGACGCAATAATGCCCGCGCGATGGCGATCCGCTGGCGCTGGCCCCCGCTCAGCGAGACACCATTTTCGCCAATCATGGTGTTTAAACCGTCCTTCATCTGGCTGGCAAACTCCATCACATGGGCTTTTTCTGCCACCTCCAGCAAACGGGCTTCAGGCACCGGCTCGGCCAAACCATACTGAATGTTGTTGGCGATGCTGTCGTTAAACAGCGTCACGTGCTGTGAAACGATGGCCATTTGCTGTCGTAACGAGCTGAGAGTGCAGCTTTTGATAGAAATGTCATCCAGCGTAATGCGGCCTTTTTCAATTTCATAAAAACGTGGCAGCAAGCTGGAAATGGTGGTCTTGCCACTGCCCGAGCGCCCGACCAGGGCCAATGTCTGGCCTGGCTGAACCTCAAAGGTGACATCTTTGAGCACCTGCTTGTCTTCATGCCCCGGGTAGCTGAAGTCAACATGATCAAAGCGAATGTGGCCACTGACCCGTTGCACGATACGGCTACCGGTGTCTTGCTCCGTGGTCTGATCTAAAATTTTAAAGATGCTCTTAGCAGCAGCCAAACCACGTTGAAAATCACCATTAACGGTCGTCAGTTGCTTTAAAGGCCGTAACAACATCACCATCGATGAAACGATCAGGGTAAACTTACCGGCGGTTAGACTCTCCAACATCGCCGGTTGACTTGCCAAAAAAATCACAAAAGCCAGTGCAAAAGAAGCAATCAACTGCACCACGCCGGTACTCATCGCCTTGGCAGACTCCAGTTTGATATCCTGTTGCCGGGTGACATTATTTACCTTGGCAAAACGCTCTTTCTCAATTTGCTGGCCTCCAAAGGAAAGAATGACCTTATGGCCATTGAGCATTTGCTCCGAACAGGTGGTCACCTGGCCCATCGCTGTCTGGATACGGTTGCTGATTTTGCGAAAGCGTTTGGAAACAAAACCCACAATGATGGCAATCACAGGTGCTATCAACAAAAAAATCAGCGACAACTGCCAGCTGTGCCAAAACATCAGCGCTATCAAACCTGTGACAAAAGCGCCCTCGCGGATCAACACAATCAAGGCTTTCGAGGTCGCTTGTTTGAGTTGCTCAGTGTCGTAGGTAATTTTAGAGATCAGATCCCCAGTGGAGTGCTTGTCATGGTAGGACACCGGCAAACGCATCAGATGCTCAAAAAGTTGTTGCCGCATATCTTTGACAATGTTGGCACCGACCCAACTTAAACAATAGGTCGCCATAAAGTGGGAAGCGCCGCGAAATACAAACATAGCGACAATAAAGAGCGGTGCGTATTTCAAAAAATCCAGATTTTTGCCTTCAATCCCTTCATCAATAAACGGCTGCAACATCGAAATAAAGCCCACATCCACCAGGGCATACCCCACCATGCCCAGCAGCGCAAACACAAAACCGATGCGGTAAGGCTTTAAGTAACCCAGCAATCGCCTGGAGGTTTTATTGGAAACATCACTGATCTGCAAATTTTTAATCCTGTATTCTAGGGCTTAAAAGGTCCACAGCCCCTAGTTCTGTTTATTCTAGCGCCTAACCGCAGCCGGCACAGCCTTTGGCTGTACAGAATCCAGCCAATACGGCAGCCGGCGGGCGCGTTTGCTATATATTTGCACAGAATCAGGGGCCATGGCTATCTGAATCGTGCCCAGCTCTGCTGTGCTTAGGTACGGGATCTGCAAAGCTTTCAATGGTGGAGGCGCGCTCATGGCATCCCCCCGGTTGCTCTGAACACTGATCACAGACAGCGGCTGAAGTTGCAACAAGGTATCCAGTCGCATCGAGTTGACGTTTCGGGCCGAGGTCAGCACCAGGTCGGCTCGCAGATCGGGATAATGCTGCAGCAGCATCCGCTCGGAGCCAGCATCCAGCGCAGCGCTCAGTAAAATGCGCCAGCCTGCAGCCTTGAACCAAATAACACAAGGCGCAGCATCCCTGTCTTGCTCTGGCAACGCCAATGCAACGAAACGGGCCGATAGCAGCTCCAGTGGCAACTGCTGACAACCAAGGGTTGGATGCGCTGTCGCCACATCGGTGATCACCTTTACTTGAGGATAGTGCTGACGTATCAAAGGCCAGTGCCCGAGCGCATTCGCACTGTCCTCCGTCAACAGCAAGGCATGCAACTGCCGAATGCCCTGCTGCTGCAGATAAGGCAACACCTGCTCAGCGGTTGCACTGCGACTGCCTCTGGCATAGCCCGCATCAATCAGCAGCCCATCTCTGCCATGCTGCAGCAAAATAGCCCGGCCCGGTCCGACATCGAGCAGATGCAAGCGCCAACCAGCAGCAGGCGCTGCAGCAGACAACAGCGGCAAAGCGGTCAACATCGTCAAAACCACCATCAATCGATGAGGAACCAGCCATGCCAGCATCAAGCTGACGGCTGGCGGCAGCAACAGCCACCAGGAAAGCTCTGGCAGACGCCACCAGGCCCAGGCACTATCTGCCGCCAGCTGCAGCCAGGCCAGCAAGGGCCAGAACAAGCGATCGACCCAGGGCCACAGCAGCAGAGCCCAATCGGGCAACACCCACTGCAACACAGCGGTTAGCAGCAAAGCCGGTATCGCCAGCAAAGCAGCCCAGGGGACAAACAACAGGTTGGAGAGCAAAGCCAGCCAGGAAAAGCCACCAAAAAAAAGCAAAGTGAAGGGCACCATGGCCAGGGTGATAAAGGCATGAAAGCCCACGCCTTGCCAAAGACGTGTCTTGATGCCAAAACCTGTCAACGGGCAGCGCCACAGGTAAATGAAAATCAGTGCCACCGCCCCAACCGACAACCAAAAACCCACCGCCAATGCCCAGAGCGGCTGCAGCAACAGCAACACGGCGACCAGCAACAGCCAAAAACGGTGGTAACTGAAGCGCTGCCAATGCCAACTGCACAGCACCAACAAAGCCAGGCCTAGTAAGGCCCGCACCGTTGGAATGGCAAAACCAGCCAGAGCGGCATAGAGCACCGCCACGCCAAAAGCCAGCAATAAACGCAAGCGCAATGGCCAAACCGCAGAAGCCCCAAGCAGGCGCAGAGGCAACAACAGCGTGCAGCACCAGCCAAACACCAGGCCAATGTGCAAGCCTGAAATCGCCAGCAAATGCCCAAGGGAGGCATGCCGAAGCCCCTGCCACTGCGCCGCTGAGAACTGACGCTCTCCCAAGGTTAATGCCAACAGTAAATGCTGGGATGCCAGCTCTGCGGTGGCGTCGGAAAGTGCGCTAAAAGCCCGCTGGCGAAGCGAACTGTTGTTCCCCAGCAAGATAGCAGGCTGTGTGGTCTGAACCCGCCCCTGCGCCACCTGCCCTTGCACCAATGCCTGCCGCTCTCTGGAAAAACCGACCCGCTCACTTCGATCCGCCACCGGGGCGAGCTGCAAAGGCAAGCGCCACTCCTGGCCCGCATGCAATGGCTGAGTGGGCTCAAACCACTGCAGCTGAAGGCGGTAACCGGCAGCAACACCATGGGTAAGCGTCAGTTCAAAGTGCGTGTTTTGACCATAGCTGCGGGGGATGGAGCTAATTTTTCCTTGATGGTAATGGGTATCGGCCGTTAAAACGGCAACTGCGGCCTGTTGGTGGCCCATCACTGCCCAGTGCCAACTCAATAGATAGAGCACCAGGCCAAGGCAAAACCAGCAGCGGCGCCAGCTGAAAAATGCTACACTGAAAACCAAGCCGCAAAAGACAAAAAAAGGTGGCACTGCCGGTAAAAATAGCGACAATAAGCAACCGATCAGAATTCCCAGACCCAGAGCCACCATGTTTACTTTGAGTAAATGAGTTGTAATGCCAAAGAAGACTATTCGAAAATACCTGCCAAATCCAGAGGTAATTCGTCAAAATAAAACGCTGCAGGTTTTTGGCACCTTGCTGCACGACGCCAATTTATGGCATTTGAACCGCCGCTCGGCGCGCGGCGCTATTGCTATTGGTTTGTTCTGGGCCTGGATGCCAATGCCCTTTCAAATGGTGGCCTCAGCGGCTGTCGCTATCCCTATGCGGGTCAACTTGCCGCTGGCTGTGGCTTGCGTCTGGCTGTCCAACCCCCTGACCATGCCGGTGATGTTTTATTTGTGTTATCTGGTGGGATCGGCGGTGCTGGCTGCGCCACTGGAGCCTTTTGCTTTTGAAGCCAGCCTGGAATGGCTGGTTGGCAGCATGGCCACCATCGGCAAACCTTTTTTACTGGGCTGCTTGCTGATGGGCACCACTGCCAGTGTGGTGGGCTACTTTCTGATCGACTGGCTCTGGGTGTTGTCGATACGACGACAGCAACGGGATAGACGCAATGGCAATGGCTTTAAATCCTAGAGCGTAGCGCCACTCAGTCGCTATTTTTGCCCCAACACCCGGGCAGGCATCACTTTGCTGGCCCGCCAGGCCGGGTACAAGGTCGCCAGCAAACTCAGGCTCAACGCAATCGACACCGTCCAAATCAGATCGCGCCATAAAAACAACGACGGCACAAAGTCGATAAAGTAAATCGCAGGGTCCAAAAAGCTTTTACCGCTCAACTGAGACAGCAGATAAAACACCGCTTCGATGTGACGACTGAGCAGCCAGCCCAGTAAAGCACCAACACTGGTCCCTATCAGGCCATTTAACCAGCCCAACCACATAAAAGTGCGGATGACCGCGCCTGGTGCCAGCCCCATGGTCAATAAGATGGCAATGTCCGACTCCTTTTCCCGCACCGCCATCACCAGAGTAGCCACAATATTAAAGCAGGCAACGGCAATCACCAGCGCCAGCACCAGATAAATGATGCTGCGTACCATCTGAATATCCTGATACAAATGGCCCTGGGTGTGCATCCAACTCTGAATATACAGATGCTGCCACGTCATCACGGCTAACTCTCTGGCGATCACAGGCGCTGCAAACAGATCCTGCAACTGGAAAGCAAAGCCGTGCACCGTATCTGCTGGCATCGCCAGCCAGTCGGCCAAAGCCGGCATGGCAACCCAGGCCTGCTGGTAATCGATCTGGCCTCCGACCTGAATAATCGCCGACACCGTCAAGACCACGGTCTGGCTGCGGGCCAAACGGCCGTCCGGGCTGAACTGCGGCAGCATCAGCTGCAGCTGATCACCCACTTCTAACGCCAAAGCTTGCGCCAGACCCGCTCCTAAGATAATCGCATCCGGTTGCAGGCTATCCAACTGTCCCGCCTGCAGATAACGGCGAAAATCGGTAATGCCCAGCTCAGCGGACAGCACAATGCCCCGTACCGATGCCCCCTTGACCAGCTGACCACTGCGTAAAATGCCATTGCTTTTAATGTAAGGCGCTGCCGCCGTCACCATGGGATGTTCGGCCATCTGTGTCAGGCTTGCAGGCCAGTCATGCAACTGCCCCTCCATGGAGTGCAACTCAATATGGGGGATGACCGCCAGCAAACGTTCTTTCAGCGCCTGTTCAAAGCCATTCATCACCGACAGCGCCAAAATCATCACCGCGACCCCCAAGCCAATGCCCAGGGTCGAGGACGCTGAAATAAAACGGATAAAGGCATTGCTGTGGCGGGCATGGCGGTAACGACGCGCCAGCTGCCAGGAGAGTGATTCAGCCAGACGCTCACGCATCGGACGACTCCAGCAGTCCATCCTGCATCCGGTAAAAGCGGTCGCACTTACCAGCCAGCTCCGGATCGTGCGTGACAATCACAAAGCTGATGCCAAGCTGCTGGTTGAGCTCTCGCAACAAGGCATAAATCGACTCGGCGGTCTGATGATCCAGGTTGCCGGTGGGCTCATCCGCCAACACCAAAGCCGGTTGCGCCACCAAAGCGCGGGCAATGGCAACGCGCTGCCGCTCACCGCCACTCAGCTCAGCTGGCCGGTGCGACAACCGATGCGCCAGCCCCACCCGCTCCAACATGGCGCGCGCCGCCTGCTCCGCTTTGGCCACCCGCTCGCCACGGATCCGCAGCGGCATGGCGACATTTTCCAGCGCGGTAAAATCCATCAACAAATGATGAAACTGATAAATAAAACCCAGCTGCTGATTCCGCAAACGAGCCTTGTCGCGCTCAGAAAGAGCAGCCAGGTCCTGGCCCAGCAGCAGCAACTGACCGCTGTCGGGTTGTTCCAATGTGCCCAACAAATGCAACAAGGTACTTTTTCCTGAGCCAGAGCTGCCCACAATGGCCACCATACTGCCGCTCTCCACCGCGATATCAACACCATTAAGAACCGGCGTCCGGTGTGCCCCATCCCGAAATGCTTTGACCAGTTGCCGGCCTTCTATCACCTTATTCATCACGTAAAACTTCCGCTGGTTGGATTTGTACCGCCCGCCAGGCCGGGTAAAGCACAGCCAAAAATGTCAGCAACAAGGCGCTGCACACAATAAGCAGGATTTGAGAGCTCTGAATCACCACCGGCAGCTCAATGCCCCCGGCAATCTGCAGCCCCAGCAGCCCCAGCAAGGTATTGATGGAACCGCTCAGCAACACCCCGGCCAGAGCACCCAAAAGAGCGCCAATCACCCCATTGCTCATGCCCTGCACCGCAAAAATGGTAAAAAGCTGGTGATTTTGCATGCCCTGGGTTTTTAAAATGGCCACTTCGGCCTGCTTTTCTGTCACCATCATCACCAAAGCCGAAACAATGTTAAAGGCTGCCACCGCCACAATCAGCAGCAACATCAACCACATCATGGCTTTTTCCATCGCCACCGCTGCAAACAACTTGCCATGGCTTTGGCGCCAATCCTGCACGTCGGTAAAAACACCCTCAGACTGCAATCGCTCAGCCAATGCCGGTGCCGTAAAGGGATCGCGCAGCTGAATTCGCCAGGCGGCATCAGCAGCCTGATTGGGCAACAGCCGCTGCAACTCATCCAGTTTGACCACCGCCAACACCTGATCAAGCTCCGAGCCGGTTTCCAAAATGCCCACCACCTGAAACAACCGTTGCCGCGGCATCCAACCGAGTGGCGTATAGCTGCCGCCCTGCGCCAGCGATAAGCGCAGGGAGTCGCCCAGGCCAACTTCCAACTCTTCTGCCAGTTGACGACCAAGCACAATGGGAAAACGCTGCAGCTGCAGTTGCTGCCACTGGCCCCGGATCAGGCTTTGCGCCATAAACTCAGGCAATTGACTGGTATCCACCCCTTGCAGTTGCACCGGCATCAGTTGCCGGGGCGATTGCACCAGCGCTTCAGCTTGCAAAAAAGGACTGATTTGCACAATGCTTGGATAGCGGGCGGTGAGTTGTTGCTGCCACTGCACGTTTTGCGGCTCGGCTGGCTGGACAATCAAGTGCGGCAAGACCCCTAAGATGCGTTTTTTCAGCTCGGCTTCAAAGCCATTCATCACCGAGCTGACCAATGTAAGCGCCATCACGCCTAAAAAGATCCCGGCCATGGAAAACAACGTCATGAAGGATATAATGGCATTTCCTTTGCGGCTTTGGCTGTAACGCAAACCGATCCACAAACTGACTGGTAGCTGCATAAGCGATTCGGATCTTCAGGACAAGGTCGTAGTAAAGTGGTAAAGTGAGCGACATAGTAGCAGACAAAACCGTGTTCAGCATCCAAAAACAGGCAACGGCATGGAACCAGCGCAACTCAAACGGCTAAAAGAAGATTTTGCCGATTACTTTCAGATCGAGCACAGCATTGCCATCAATGCCCAGCCCTTTGCTGGCGATGGCGATCAACTGAGCGATGACGACTTCTTGCAACTGATGCCTGAGCCTTTCCGGCTGGCCAGCGAGCAAGTGCAGCTGAACAGCGCCTCCATTCGCAATCTGTCCCGCCTGGGTGAGGCCGCTACCGAGCTGAGTCTTTATTTGCAACAACTGGCGAAAAAAGTCGATCTGATGATGCATTACATTTTGCAGCAGCAGGACAGGGCCGAAGATCGCTACTACACCCACAGTTATGGTGGTTCAGGTCTGTGTTTGCTCAGCAAAGCACCTTTTGCGGTGGGCGACTGGCTGCAATTAAAAGTCTTCCTGGCCGAAGGCGAAGGCGCGGTATTTTGCCTGGGCCAGGTGCTGGAGTGCCGGCAGTACAACGAGGATGCTGATGGCGTTGACCACTGGCAATCCGACGTGGTATTCCGCCACATTCGCGAGATGGATCAAGAGCTGATCGTCCGGGCCAGCTTGCACGAACAAACCCGGCAACTGAAATTAAAGAAACAGCTGCGTGATGCAGCCGACTAGTTGAACGAAGGAATCAAGGTGTCAAACTACGCATTACCCAGTGAATGGACCCGACAAGATGCAGTGATGCTGACCTGGCCTCATCCGGCCACCGATTGGGCGCCAATGCTGGATGAGGTCGAACAAGTCTACCGTCAACTGGCAACAGAAATTGCCAGCCGCCAACAGCTGGTGGTGATCTGTCACGATGCCCGCATCAAAGCCAGAGTAGAGGCCATAGCGCAAGAGCTGCAACTGCCCGCCAAGCGGCTGCACCTGGTCGAGGCCCCCTGCAACGATACCTGGGCCCGTGACCATGGCCCCATTACCGTCCTGGCCGAAGACGGCAGCCCGTGCCTGCTGGATTTTACCTTCACCGCCTGGGGCGATAAATTTGCCGCCAACCTTGATAACGGCATCAACCAACGGCTGTTTCAGGCGGATTGTATCGCCGATATTCCGAAAAAACGCATCGATTTGGTGCTGGAAGGCGGTGGCATTGAGTCCGATGGCAAGGGCAGCCTGCTGGTGACCAAAAAATGCCTGCTGAACCCCAACCGCAACCCCCAGCTGAACCAACAGCAAATTGAGCAGCAACTCTGTCAGCACCTGGGGATGCAGCGGGTCCTCTGGCTGGAGCACGGCTACCTGGCCGGCGACGACACCGATGCCCACATCGACACCCTGGTGCGCTTTGCCCCGAACGACACCCTGGTCTACGTCAGTTGCGACGACCCGGCCGATGAGCACTTCAATGAGCTGCAAGCCATGGCACAGGAACTGGCCGAACTGACCACGCTGGATGGCAGACCTTACCATCGTATCGCCCTGCCCTGGCCGGCCGCCAAGTTTAACGCCGAAGGCGAGCGCCTACCTGCCAGCTACGCCAATTACCTGATCATCAACGGTGCCGTACTGGTGCCCACTTACCACGACAGTCAGGACAGTGTGGCTTTGGCACAAATCCAGCGGGCCTATCCGGATCATCAGGTGGTTGGGGTGCATTGTCTGCCCTTGATCCATCAATACGGCAGTTTGCATTGCGTCAGCATGCAGCTCCCTGCCGGCGTGCTCAAAACCAGCCTTTAACCACCAACCCATTGCAGAGTTCATGATAAAACCTATTCTTGATCGCTTGCCTGCCGTAAAAAAAAGCGGCGACCTGATCCACTGGGGCCAATTGATTGGCGCCGGTCTGCCGCTGCTGATCAGCGAGCAGGCACAACAGCACCCAGGCGTTTACTTGCTGGTGGTGCCTGATACCCCGAGCGCCCTGCGGCTGGAGCAAGAACTGCGGGTGTTTGCCGCCCCGACGCTTAGCATTTTAAGCTTCCCGGACTGGGAAACCCTGCCGTACGATGTGTTCTCGCCGCATCAGGACATTATTTCGCAGCGACTGCGCACCTTGTACCAGCTGCCCAAGCAACAAACGGCCATGGTGATCGTGCCCATCAGCACCTTGCTGCTGCGGGTCTGCAGCCCAGCCTACCTGAACCAGCACAGCCTGCTGGTGCAAACCGGCCAGCAGCTGGATTTGGTGCAACTGAAGCAACAGCTCACCGCCGTCGGCTACCGGGCGGTGGATCAGGTGATGGCGCACGGCGAGTTTTCTGCCCGCGGCTCTTTGCTGGACTTGTACCCGATGGGCAGCAGCCTGCCGTACCGGATAGATTTTTTTGACGATGAAATCGATGGCATCCGGCTGTTTGACCCGGAAAGTCAGCGCACGCTGGAAAAAGTCGAACAGATTGAACTCTTACCAGCGCATGAGTTTCCAACCGATCAGGCAGCAATAGAGCGCTTTCGCAGCCAGTACCGCCAACAGTTTACTGCCCGTACTGAGCCAGAATCCTTGTACCAGCAAGTCAGCAAAGGGCTGTTTCCAGCCGGTATCGAGTATTATTTCCCGCTGTTTAGTGAAGACACCGCCACCCTGTTCGATTACCTGCCCGAGCACAGCCGTTGTCTGCTGCTGGGCGATCTGCAACAGAGCGCAGACAAATTCTGGCGCGAGCTTAGCAAGCGTCACCATGACAGAGGCATCGACCCGCTGCGCCCCTTGCTTCCGCCCGAGCAGCTGTACCAGCCGGTTGACCAGGTTTTTGCCCGGCTAAAAAACTTTGGCCGCATTCGACTGTCTGCAACGGCATTGCCGGCAAAGCAAGGCAGCGACAATGCCCCTTGCCAGCTGCTGCCGGATCTCAGCATTGCCCATCAACACAAGCAGCCGCTGCAAGGGCTGAAAGATTTTTTGCTGACGCTCAAGCAGCAGCAAGGCCGGGCACTGTTTTTGGTCGAAAGCGAAGGGCGACGAGAAAGCTTATTGCAACTGCTGAAAACCATTCACATCAGCCTGCCGCAGTTCGATAGCCTGGATGCCTTTGTTGGCAGCCAGCAGGATCTCGGTATTCTGGTCGGTCAGCTGGAGCAAGGCGTGTTGTTGCAGTTGGAGCAGCCGCTGGCCCTGATCAGCGAAAACGAGCTGTTTGGCCAGAAAATCAGCCAGCGACGGCGGCAAAAACGCAGCCAGCAAGTCTCGGCCGATACCATTATCCGCAACCTGGCAGAGCTAAGCCCAGGCCAGCCGGTGGTGCACCTGCAGCACGGCATTGGTCGCTACCAGGGCTTGCAGGTGCTGGATGCCGGCGGCATCAGCGCTGAATTTGTCACCATCGAATACGCCGGCGGCAGCAAGCTCTATGTGCCGGTAGCGGCTTTGCATCTATTGAGCCGCTACAGTGGCTCTGAGCCTGAGCATGCGCCCTGGCACAAGCTGGGAACCGATGCCTGGGAACGGGCCCGTAAAAAAGCCGCTGAAAAAGTGCGGGATGTTGCCGCCGAGCTGCTGGACATTTATGCCCAGCGTGCCATGCAAAAAGGCTATGGTTTTCAGCTGGATAAAGCCGATTACGCCGCCTTTGCCGACAGCTTCCCCTTTGAAGAAACGCCGGATCAGGTCGATGCCATTGCCGCCGTGTTGCAGGACATGCAACAACCTAAATCGATGGACCGCCTGGTCTGTGGCGATGTTGGCTTTGGCAAAACCGAAGTGGCGATGCGGGCCGCCTTTGTCGCGGTGCACGATCGTCATCAGGTCGCCATTTTGGTGCCTACCACCTTGCTGGCCCAACAGCATTTTGAAAACTTCCGCGACCGCTTTGCCAACTGGCCGGTTCGGGTGGAAGTGATTTCCCGCTTTGTCAGCAGCAAAGAACAACAACAGATTTTGCAAGACGCGGCCGACGGCAAAGTGGATATCCTGATTGGTACCCACAAATTGCTGCAAGACGACATTCGTTTTGCCAATCTGGGCCTGTTGATCGTCGACGAAGAGCACCGCTTCGGCGTCAAACAAAAAGACAAAATCAAAGCGCTGCGGGCCAACATCGACATTTTAACTCTGACCGCCACCCCAATCCCACGCACGCTGAATATGTCGCTGTCCGGCATGCGGGACTTGTCCATTATTGCCACCCCACCGGCCCGCCGGCTGGCGGTAAAAACCTTTGTGCGTGAATTCGATGAAGCCCTGATCCGCGAAGCCGTGCTCAGAGAAATCATGCGCGGCGGTCAGGTGTATTTTTTGCACAACGATGTCGCCACCATCGAAAACATGGCCGAGCAGCTGGGTACCTTGCTGCCGGAAGCCCGCATTGCCATCGCCCATGGTCAGATGCGCGAACGCGAACTCGAACGCATCATGGCCGATTTTTACCATCAGCGCTTTAACCTCTTGCTGTGCTCCACCATCGTCGAAACCGGCATCGATGTGCCAACCGCCAACACCATGATCATCAACCGGGCGGATAAATTTGGCCTGGCGCAATTGCATCAGTTGCGGGGCCGCGTAGGCCGCTCGCATCATCAGGCCTACAGCTACCTGCTCACGCCTCCGGTAAAGCGCCTGACGGCCGATGCGGTCAAACGACTGGATGCCATCGCCAGCCTGGAAGATCTGGGTGCCGGCTTTACCCTGGCCACCCACGACCTTGAAATCCGCGGCGCCGGTGAGCTGCTGGGCAGCGAGCAAAGTGGCCAAATCGAATCCATTGGCTTCCATCTGTACATGGACATGCTGGAGCAAGCGGTCACCGCTTTAAAAGAAGGCAAGGAACCATCGCTGGACCAGCTGCTCAGCCAACAAAGCGACATCGAGCTGCGGATCCCGGCATTGCTGCCAGAAGATTACATTCCCGATGTCAGCATGCGGTTGTCGTTTTACAAGAAGCTGGCTTCGGCCCGCAACGAGCAGGAGCTCGACGATGTCCAGGTGGAACTGATCGACCGCTTTGGCTTGCTGCCCGACGCCAGCAAAAACCTGGTGGCCTTATCGGCACTCAAACTGCAAGCGCAGCAGCTGGGTATTAAACGGATTGAAGCCACCGCCAAAGGCGGTATAGTAGACTTTATGGAGCAAACCCGGGTGGCGCCTGGTTACATCATTGAACTGCTCCAGACCCGGGGCCGCGAGTTTAAACTGGAAGGCGGTCAAAAATTACGCTTTATCAGTGAACTTACCGACAGTTCGACCCGACTGAGTTACGTCAAACAACTGCTGGCGGACTTTGCCAGCCATCAAACGGAGCATGCATGAAACAGATCGGATTCGTCAGCCTGCTGTTAGCTGGCTTGCTAACGCCAGTCTTGGCCACGGAAGTTGCTGCTGAGCGGGTTGTGTCCGGCGATCGCTGGTTCGAAATCGAGTTTGTGTTGTTTCAACGCACGCCTGCAGCCGATCTTATCGAAAGCTTTCCGTTAAAAGATGCCACGCCACAGCCGGCACGCTATTTTGATCTGCTGAAACCCTTTTACCAGCCAGATATTCAGCCACTGCTGCAGCAACTGGCATTGTGCCCAGCGCAGCAAAAGGCCGAGCCAAGCGATAGCCCGGCCGATTGGCGGCAGCACCTGGCACGCTTTGAGCAACCCAAAATCAACGGCATCTGCATTTTCGAGCCGCAACCGCCGTTGTGGCAGCAACCGCTGTTTGCCAGACACAGCGTCATCGATACCCTGCCCATGCCAGCACAGTTGGCACCAAGACCCAGTGGTCATGCTCAGCACCGCAACGGACCTTACCTGATGGCCAGTCAGGAGCTCACCTTTGGCGATATCGTACAGCGTTTGCGGCGTCAAAGCGATATTGAGCTCTTGCTGCACGCAGGCTATCGCCAGGCGCCGGTTACCGAGCGCCGCAGCATTCCCAGTCGTTGGTACGCAGGCAAGAACCTGACCGCACACATCGCTGGTGGTGAGTCGCCAAACCAAGGTGAAAACCCGCTGCGACCGGGCCAGATCAGCCTGGTCCGCCCTGGTTTAATGCAACGGATTGAGCAGCACTACCAACGCCTGCTGAACCAAAACGAGCCCGAGCAAGACTATGGACAACGCATCGACTTGCGTGAGCTGAGCCCGGAACAGCGCGCTAGCCCTTGGTGGCAGCTGGATGGCTTTATCCGGTTGCATTTGGATCACTACCTGTTTGTCAATACCGACTTTGTCCTCACCACCGAGGTTGGGCCAAAGCAACTGCTGCCACATCGCATTCAATTTAGCCGGCGTGTTATCAGTGGTGAAATGCATTACATCGACCATCCGAAACTGGGCATGATCCTGCAAATTCGCCGCTTCCAACCTCCGTTGCAAGCGGCGCAATAGCTGAAATTTTATCCAGCTCGGGTTTGACAACTGGTTTACTTTCGGGTAACCTTCAAACCTGTAACAAATAAAAACACTTTGAGCCTTACAAAAGCTTTAACTGCCTTTTAGAATCAATGGACTTAGCATAGTCACACCGGGTGAAGCATGGAGCCACTAGAGTCACAACCACAATTTTCTGCCTGGCAGATCGTGATTTTATTGTTACTGCTGCTTGTCACGACCGTAGGCCTGCCGATGATCAGCTGGCTGTTCCCTGCTGTCGGCATGCTGCTCGACAGTGCGACCATCCAGGTGCTGATACCGTTGGCCAGTCTTGGACTGGTGATCTTTCTGTTTGAACAGTGGGGCATGGTGCAACTCAAACCCTACCTAATGAGCTCAGGCCTAACCCTTCCCCTTTTGGCCAGTTTTGCTCTGCTCTATCCGCTGCTGTCTTACTTCTAATGCTCTAAGCGACGGCCCTTGCCTTAGCGCTTGTTTTCATTGCCTTCACGGCTTTTTCCGATTCACCGGATCCAGTATACTGACTCGTCCTATCCCTGATTGAAGCTAGTCCATCATGTCCATTAACTGGTTCCCGGGCCATATGCACAAAGCCCGCAAAGAAATTGCTGAGGTGATGCCCCAGGTCGATATCATCATCGAGATGCTGGATGCCCGCATTCCCTTTTCCAGCGAAAACCCACTGGTGAACCAACTGCGCAAAGACACCCCTTGCATCAAGGTGCTGAACAAAGCGGATCTGGCCGATCCGGCCCGTACCGAGCTCTGGGTGCAGCATTTAGAGCAAGAGCGCGGCATACGAGCCCTGCCGACCAGCCAGCAGGAGCCCCAGGCGATTAAACGCTTGCTCGAGCTCTGTGAGCAGCTGTTGCCAGAAAGAAACCTGGAGCTAAAAGGGGCCCGGGCCATGATCATGGGCATCCCCAATGTTGGCAAATCGACTTTTATCAATATTCTGGCCGGACGCACCATTGCCAAAACCGGCAATGAAGCCGGTGTCACCAAAACCCAGCAACGAATCAAACTGCAACAAAATGTCGTGCTAACCGATACCCCTGGTTTTCTCTGGCCCAAACTAAACCCGGCCAGCTGTGGCTACCGGCTGGCCATTACCGGTGCCATCAAAGACACCGCTTTTGACTACGCCGATATTGCCCTTTTTGCCGCCGACTTTTTGCTGGAGCACTACCCTGACATGGTGCAACAGCGCTATGGTCTGGCAGATCTGCCCCAGCAAGGGCTGGAACTTCTGGATGCCATTGGTGCCAAACGGGGCTGCATGCGGAAAGGCGGTGTGGTCGATCTGCAAAAAGCCGGCACCCTGCTGATTGGTGATCTTCGTACCAGCCAGCTGGGACGAATCACTCTGGAAACCCCGGATATGGTGCAGCGCGAATGCGCCGAGGCGGAGCTTGAAGCGGCGGAAAAAGCCAAAGAAAAGGCCGAGCGTGAAAAGCTACGGCAACAACGCGCCCGGAAAAAATACCGATAACTCCTGGGCGTATTGCCCGAACCTAAACGGTGACCATGACTGCAATGCTGAAGAAGCTCCTGAAAGCCCGGGCCGTGTTCATGCTCAGCGAAAAACTGATCAAGTTGCTGGCGGGAGCAATTCTGACCATCCTGTTGGCACGCTTGCTCGGCGCCGGTGAGCTCGGGACCTTTGCCATTGTGATGGCCTGGAGTGCTTTTCTGGTGCCCATTGGCAGCATGGGCCTGAACAACATCGTCGTGCGCCGTATGCAGCAGGAAAATAGCAGTGACAATGCCATGTCCTTGCTGTACACCGCTGTGGCACTGCGTCTGTCGACAGCACTGCTGGCAGCCCTTGCCGCAGTACTACTGTTCTGGTGGTGGTATCCGGAATTAATGCAGGGACACACCGGCATTGCCATTCCCATGCTCTTTGTGTTGCAAAGCTTTTTTGGCTTGCTGCTGTTTGAACTCTACCTGAACTACCAAGGCACTTTTCGCAGCCTGGCGGTGGTAAAAATTGCCATCACCTGCGCCAGTTTTGCCATCAAACTCTTGCTGCTGTTGAGCGGCTTTGGCATTGCCAGCCTGCTATGGCTGACCGCGCTGGAATTTTTGTTGGTTGGTGTCAGCCAGTACCTGTTGTACCGTAAGAAACAACACCCCTGGCCAGGCAGTGAGCGGCCCTGGCCGGGATTTTCCTGGCGTTTGGTCCAGTTGAGCCAGGCCAAGACCTTGCTGCAACGCTCCGGCTGGCTTTGGGTATCGGGTATCGTGTCGGTGATTTACCTGAAAATTGATTTGGTGATGCTGGGTGCCATGGCGGGCAGCGAACAAGCGGGGCTTTATGCTGCGGCCAGTCGCTTGTCCGAATTGTGGTATGTCTTTCCGGCCACCCTGGCCGCACGCTACTACCCCGATATGCTCAAAGCCTACCAACAAAGCTGGACCGGTTATCTTGCAAGGTTACGACGCTTTGCCGGCATTTTTCTGGCTGCCGCCCTGGTGATCGCAGTAATGATGTCGCTGCTGGCCAGTTGGCTGGTGCCGGCTTTGTTTGGCAGCGATTTCGCCCCGGCCATTGCGGTATTAAAAATTCATATCTGGGCCGGTTGCTTTATTTTTGTCCGTTACCTGATCAGCCAGCACCTGGTCATCACCGAGCAGGAGCCTTTATCCCTGCTCAGTCACGGTGTGGCCGCACTGATGAATGTCGGCCTGAACTGGTGGCTGATTCCCATCATGGGGATCCAGGGCGCCGCCTGGGCCACCCTGATTGCCTATGCCTATGCCTCGTTTTTCTTTTTGTTTTTTTCTGCCCGAAGCCGCCAGCAGTTGTGGCAACTGCTGCGGCTATCGCCTAAGGAGCTCCAATGACAACACCCAGCTACCGCATCGAAATCAAAGGGGTGCAGTTTCGCAACAAAGGCGCTTACCTGATGTTGCTGGCTTGCCTGGATGGACTCCGAGCACTGCCACAGATGGAGCTGGTGCTTTCCCCCGGTCCCAACCTACCCTATCCGGAGCGTGCCCGACTGGGTGCTTGGCAAAAACTCTCTTTTCGCCGCAAAGGCCTGGACTTAACCCCCTGGATTGGCCGACTGCCGTCGCCGATCATTCGGTTGTTTCATCGTTATGGCATGGTGACCGAGCAGCAAGTCGATGCGGTGCTGGAAGCCAGTGGTTTTGCGTATGGCGACCAATGGCCGCTGCAATTTTTGCAAAATACCGCCCGCGAAGTTGAACGCTTCGCCAAGGCCGGTAAGCCCTTTATTTTTATGCCACAGGCTTTTGGGCCTTTTAAAAGTGAAGCCAGCAAAGCCGCCATGCGGCAAATAATTCAGCATGCCCGGCTTATTTTTGTCCGCGATGCGGTATCGAAACAACATCTGGAGAGCTGCCTGTCGCCCTTGCCTGCACATGTAGTGCAATGCCCTGACTTTACCATTGGCCTAAAGCCAGCCAGCTTGCCAGAAGTCGGGCAGCCCTATGCTGTCCTGATCCCAAACAACAAAGTGATTTCACCTTTCCACCATGCCAATGCTGAGCAGTTAAAAGATGATTACCTGGCTGCTTTCGTCCAGGCCGCCGATCAGCTGCATCAGGCTGGTTATCAAGTCAAACTGGTCAATCACGAAGGCAAAGAAGATGCAGAACTCTGCCAGCATATCCAGGCCAGAGCCCAGCATGCTGAAGTGGTCGAGATAGAAGACCCATTGGCAATGAAGGCTTACATTGGCGGCGCCAGCCTGGTGGTCAGCTCCCGCTTCCATGGGGCCATCAATGCGCTCAGCCAAGGCGTGCCTTGCATTGCCACCAGTTGGAGCCACAAGTACCGCGAAATGATGCAGGACTTTGGCATGGCCGATTATTGCATTGAGCAGCTGACTGCAGATAAACTCTGTCAAAGCATCGAGCA
>JAFIFR010000278.1 GCA_020831935.1 Alkalimonas sp. | reverse complement strand
CGCTTCAAGAAGCGTTTCAGCATGGTGGGCAAGCGTTAATCACGCCTGCGCTCAACAAAAAAGCACCTACGGGTGCTTTTTTTGTGCCTGTTGTTTGCTGCATGCAGCAAGACAGTTCAGATGATACTGCTTGACAATCCATACAAGATGGCGAATATTTATTCAATCTGTTTTGAGTGAACCTAACCTTGTCATGATTGCAGCATGTCTTGTTGATGACGTTAAAACCCCGGCTTCCTCGCTGCGTGGTTTGCATGCCTGCTCGGTCGATTACCACTTATCCGAGTGGTTCGACGAATAACCTCCCCCTTTTCGTAGCACCTTAACAGGCTCTGTCTGACCGGGCCTGTGCCTGTTGCCATGGCTTTGCCCTGGTATACCCACAATAACAATTCAGGAAGCAATAAAATGAAAGCGATCATTGCGATAGCAGCTATGCTGTATTGCGCTGCCGGTTCTCTGTCGGCTGCGTGCATCACCGAAGAAACAGAGCCAAATAACTCCGCCAGTGCCGCAAATGGCCCGGTTTGTGACAATGTGACAGTCAGTGGCAGTGTCAGCCGGACCGACAGCAGCGACTGGTTTTTTCTTGATATTCCAGAGCTAAGTGATGTGACCATCACGCTCAGTCATCAGTCTGGAGCCGACGCCGATTGGTATTTTTATGAAGCCGGCCGTACCGGGGTCAACCAGGATATTGCCAGGCGTGCCACCAGTATGAACCCGGAAGTGGGTACGGTCAGCAATGTCGAAGCAGGGCGCTATTACATTGAAGTGAACCGTTGGAGTGGCTCACCCAATTATCAGCTGACTGTGACGCTGGCCGAACCCGAGGTGTTCGATGAAGTGGATTGCGGTTACGGCTTTCGGCCGGCTAAGCCCAGCAACATCACCAGTTACCTGACGGGCACCCCAAGCGATGTCTGTATAGCACTGGATGCCGACAACCCGGCTTTACTGCTGATGGGTGGTGGCTCTGATGTGGATGCTGCCTTTAGTCAGCGGGTCCGGCCGCATTTGCAGGGCGGCAATATCGTAGTGTTACGCACGTCTGGCGCAGATGGCTACAACGATTACTTTATGGAGCTGACGGAAGCGGCCTCGGTTGAGTCCATCATTGTCAATTCCCGTGATAAAGCCAACAGCGATTATGTTGACTGGGCGATTCGCACGGCCGAGTTTGTCTGGATGGCTGGCGGCGATCAATCCACCTACGTCGATTATTGGCAAGGCACCCGGGTGCAGGAGGCCATTCAATACGTGTACAGCAAGGGTGGTGTGATTGGCGGTACTTCTGCCGGTAGCATGGTGTTAAGCGAGTTTGTGTATGATCCGGGCTCTCGTCCGAATGCCATCAGCCGCGAATTGGTTGCAGACTTTTGCGATAGCTCCATCCATATCAGCAGTGATTTCCTGCAATTTCCACAACTGGCTGGCACACTGAATGACACCCATTTTGCCAATCGCGACCGGATGGGGCGTTCTGCCGTATTGCTGGCGCATCTAGGCGCGGAAGGGCGCACGGTATCCATCGATGAGCGAGCCTCTTTCTTTGTTGGTGCCGATGGCACTGGCATCGTGGATGGCTCCGGCGCAGTCTATGTGTTGCGGGCTGATGAGCAGACGGTGTTTGCTCAAACCGACTGTGGCCAAGCTGTCATCATCCACGATTTGCTACGGCACCGCCTGGTGGCTGGTGATCAATACGATTTATTCAGCAACAGCTCGGATGTACGGCCTATCCGGCTGAGTATTGATGGTAGTCAGCCCTACAGCCAGGCTTACAATCCAACCAATCCATACCCTTACTACACCAGCTTCTTACTGACCGCTGAAAGCATGGAAGGCGCCAGTGTGACACCGTCCGAGCGCTATGTTATAGCCGGCGAGCCGGCTGAGTTTCAGATTAGTCTGGAACAAGGGTGGCAAATCACTGAAGTAACCGGTTGTTATGGTGTGCTGGAGCAGCAGATCTATCGGGTTGAATCGGTGATATCTGACTGTGCTATTGAGGTGCATACCGGCCCGGCCTACGATACCGAGTCTCAGTTGGAAGTGATCCGGGTCAATCAGGGCCGCTCAGGTGCTACGCTAGTCCAGCTGCGCTGGGACAGTGCGACTCAACCACTGTTGCTGCAGCGGGATGGTGAAACGGTCGCGGTATTGACTCGGCCTGGTCGATACAACGATCAGTTTAAAACCAGTGCCGCAGGCGCCAGCTATCAGTTGTGCGATCAAAGCGGGCTTTGTACCGCCCCACTTTGGGTGCAGTTCTAACTAGGTACATCAAGCAAGTCCCCGCCGCTCGGCGGGGACTTTGTTTATTTCTTGGTCTTGCTCTTGGCCGCGCTTTTTTTCTTCGTCGCTACTTTTTTCTTTTTCACCGGCACCTTGGCTTCTTTGTGTTTTGGCCGCAGGCCTTCAATAAAGCGGCGTTTAAGCTTTTGCTCGGTGTAGCGTTCAATCTTGCTCAGAATCGCCATATCATGGGCTTCGACCAGGGAAATGGCGATGCCTTTTTTGCCGGCCCGGCCGGTGCGGCCAATACGATGCACATAGATATCAGCGGTGCGCGGCAT
>JAFIFR010000277.1 GCA_020831935.1 Alkalimonas sp. | reverse complement strand
GGCCACGAAGACTTCTCGGAAGATACTTACCGTACGCTGACGGCGGTGGATTCCTGCCTGATGGTGATTGATGCTGCCAAAGGGGTTGAGGAGCGAACCATCAAGCTGATGGAAGTGACCCGGCTGCGCGATACGCCCATTCTGACCTTTATGAACAAAATGGACCGGGATATCCGCGATCCGATCGATCTGCTGGATGAAGTTGAAAGCGTGCTGAATATTGCCTGCGCGCCCATTACCTGGCCTATTGGTTGTGGCAAGGAATTTAAAGGGGTTTATCACCTGCTGCGCGATGAAGTGATTTTGTACAAATCCGGCCTGGGGCATACCATCCAGGACGTGCGCTCGATTAAGGGCATCACCAATCCGGAGCTGGATGCGGCGATTGGTTCTTTGGCCGAGACACTGCGTGATGAGCTGGAGCTGGTGCAGGGCGCCAGCCATGAGTTCGATCAGGAGCTGTTTCTAAAAGGTGAGCTGACACCGGTGTTTTTTGGTACCGCCCTAGGTAACTTCGGCGTAGACCATATGCTGGACGGCCTGACCGAATGGGCGCCAACGCCACAACCGCGGGCGACCAACACCCGGGTGGTGCAAGCGAATGAGCCAGGCTTTAGCGGTTTTGTGTTTAAAATTCAGGCCAATATGGATCCGAAGCACCGTGATCGGGTGGCCTTTTTGCGGATATGCTCCGGCAAGTACGAAAAAGGCATGAAGATGCGTCATGTCCGGCTTGGCAAAGATGTGCAGGTATCGCATGCGCTGACTTTTGTGGCGGGTGATCGGGAGCATGTGGAAGAAGCCTGGCCAGGCGATATCATCGGTTTGCACAACCATGGCACCATCAAGATTGGCGATACCTTCACCGTGGGCGAGGACATGCAGTTTAGCGGTATCCCCAATTTTGCGCCTGAGCTGTTTCGTCGGATCCGGCTGCGCGATCCACTGAAACAAAAACAATTGCTTAAAGGTCTGGTACAGCTGTCTGAAGAGGGGGCCGTGCAGGTGTTCCGTCCTATCGACAGCAACGATCTGATTGTTGGGGCTGTTGGTATTCTGCAGTTTGATGTGGTGGTGCACCGGTTAAAGTCCGAGTACAACGTGGATGCGCTGTACGAGAGCATCAATGTCTCCACGGCCCGCTGGGTGTACAGCGAGGACAGCAAAGCCATGGCAGAGTTTAAAAAGAAAGCCAGCCAGAACCTGGCACTGGATGGGGGCGATAACCTGACCTACATCGCGCCGACCATGGTGAATCTGAACTTGGCCATCGAGCGTTACCCGAACATCCAGTTTACCAAAACCCGTGAGCACTAACAGGGCAAGCAAATGAATATTAAACAATTATTGACCGAAAAAACGCAGGCAGCTTTTGCTACCCTGGGGGTGCCAGCCGATACCAACCCGGCGGTGACTGTCAGCACCCGGCCTGAGTTTGGTGATTACCAGATCAACGGTGCCATGAGTGCGGCCAAAGCCCTGAAAACCAATCCACGCCAGTTGGCCCAGCAATTGCTGGATGCACTGGCGTTGGAGGATATTGCAGCCAAGGCTGAGATTGCCGGGCCGGGCTTTATCAACATCAGCTTAAAGCCGCAGTGGCTGGCCAGTCAGTTAGAGGCGGCAGCCCAGGATCCACGGCTGGGAGTGGCAAAAAACAATACTCCTCAGACGGTGGTGGTGGATTACTCGGCGCCTAATCTGGCGAAAGAAATGCACGTGGGCCATCTGCGCTCTACCATCATTGGTGATGCGGTGGTGCGTTGCCTGGAGTTTTGGGGCGATACCGTGATCCGGCAAAATCATATGGGCGACTGGGGCACCCAGTTCGGCATGCTGATTGCGCATTTGGAAGATAAGTTGGCTGCCGGCATCGATCTGGAGCAGGTGGCGCTGGCGGATCTGGAAAACTTTTACCGCGAAGCGAAAAAGCGCTTTGACGATGAAGATGGCTTTGCCGACAAATCCCGCGACTATGTGGTCAAGCTGCAAAGCGGCGATGCGCATTGCCAGAAGCTGTGGCAGTTGTTTATTGATACGTCGATCAAGCACAGCGACGACGTCTATCAGAAGCTCAATGTCACCCTGACGCACGACGACATCAAACCGGAAAGTGCCTACAACCCCATGTTGCAGGGCATTGTCGAGCAGCTGAAAGCCAGCGGCCTGGCGGTGGAAGATCAAGGCGCCTTGGTGGTGTTCTTGCAGGAACTGGCGGATAAAGAAGGCAATCCATCGCCTTTTATTATTCAGAAAACCGGCGGCGGCTTTTTGTACTCCACCACGGATCTGGCCGCGTGCCAGTACCGCAGCCAGCAACTACAAGCCGATCGCATCATTATCTTTACCGATGCCCGCCAGGGGCTGCATTTTAAGCAGGTGGAACTGACTGCCCGCAAAGCCGGTTTGCTGCGCGCTGACACGGCTTACGATCATTGCCCGTTCGGAACCATGATGGGCGAGGATGGCAAGCCCTTTAAAACCCGCACCGGCGGCACAGTGAAACTGGCCGAACTGCTGGATGAAGCCATCAGCCGCGCCGGCACTGTGGTGGCGGAAAAAGCATCTGAGCTCAGTGACGA
>JAFIFR010000276.1 GCA_020831935.1 Alkalimonas sp. | reverse complement strand
TGTTGCCAGTCGATCACCGCCTTAGCCGGTAAGCCACGGCTGACTTCCACCAGCCGCTGTTTCACATTGGCAATGGCCTGACGTGGATTGTAGCCTTCACGCACTGTCACCACACCACCGACCGCTTCAGCGCCATCCACATCCAGAGCGCCACGCCGCTCAGCCGGCCCAAACTGAACCCGGGCTACATCCGCCACCCGGATGGGGGTATGATCCGGGGCTAACCGCACTACCGCCTGCTCGATATCTGCCAGCGTTTTGACAAAACCAACGCCACGGATCAGGTACTCCACACCGTTGATTTCTCGGCTGCCAGCGCTGACATCCAGGTTGGACGCCATCACGGCAGTGGTGACATCGGACAAAGCGACCTGATGAATACGCAACAAGTCTGGGTCCACTTCAATCTGGTACTCGCGCTGATAACCACCAATGGAAGCCACTTCGCTGATCCCTTCAGCGGCCAGCAAGCCGGTGCGCAGATACCAGTCCTGTACGCTACGCAATTCATCCAGATCCCAGCCTCCGGTGGTATTACCCGCCGGATCGCGCCCTTCCAGCGTGTACCAGAACACCTGCCCGAGCGCGGTGGCATCCGGCCCTAAGGTCGGCTGCACCCCGGCCGGCAAGGTGTCAGCCGGCAAACTGGCCAGTTTTTCCAACAAGCGGCTGCGCGCCCAGTAAAACTCGACGCCGTCATCAAAAATCACCGCAATGCTGGAAAAACCAAACATCGACAAGGAGCGCACATCCTTCACGCCCGGCACGCCCATCAGGGCGACACTGAGCGGATAACTCAACTGATCTTCCACATCCTGCGGCGAGCGGCCCGGCCAGTCGGTAAAGACAATTTGCTGGTTCTCCCCCAAATTTGGAATGGCATCCACCGCCACCGGCTGCAGTGGCATGCCGGTTTTCCAACCAAAAGGCGCATAGGCCACGCCCACCACCAGCAGCACAGCGCACAGCAGCAACACCATCAGCTTTTGCTGTAAACAGATGGCTATCACCCGATCAAACCAGTGCGGCGCTGCTGCTTCGCCAGCAGATCCAGCAGGCAGCTCAGTGCGCATGCTCACCTCCAGCCGGATACTGCAGCTCGACATCACCGCAGCGCAGCATCATGGCGCCATAGTAGGGGTTCAGCAGATTGGACTGCGGCTGCAGCCAGGCTGCGCCCTGCCCGGCCCTGGCCATCGGGCAATAGGCGCGGTACCAGCCACCGGCAAGCACACCTTGCTCGGCCAGCGTCAGCAAAGCCTGCACATGGCGGTAGTACTGCTCACGGGCCCGCTCTATTGAGCCGACATGATGGCTATGGCCGGCGCCATGCTGCAGCTCAGCAACCAATGGCTGCAAGTGTTCCGGCCAATCAATGGCCGCTACCGCCTGATGAAAGGCTGTGGTGCCCTGCTGCCAGCCAGCCAAATCGTCTTCAGTTAATGCCAGATACAGCTGCTGGTAGGCAGCAAGTACTTTGGCTTCATCAGCATCCGCCAAGTGAAAATGATGCGGTGGGCTCGAAGGTGGCGTTGCGACAGCGTGCTGTGGCTCTGCATCAGGCGCATGTTGCGTGGCAGCATGGCCATGATGAGCGTGCGGATCAGCACCTCCCCCTTTTGGTGCCATCATGCTGGGCAGCCCGCGAATTTGCAATTCACTGTCCAGTCGAAAAGCGCCTTTACTCACCACCAGTTCGTGCTCGGAAAGCCCGGCAAGCACCTCGTACTGATCGCCAAATCGACGGCCCAGCGTTACTTCACGGCCAGCAAAGACAGGGCGCTCATCGTCCAGTTTTACGTACACCAAAGCTCGTTCACCGGTTTGCAGCGCTGCCGATACCGGTATCAGCAATGCATTGTCCTGCCGATCCTGCAAGCGGGCCCGAGCCAACATGCCAGGTTTTAAACGTCCATCCGGATTATCCAGCAAAGCCCGCACCCGCACCGTGCGTCGACTGGCATCAACCAGCGGCTCCAGCAGCATCACCTCGGCATCAAGTTGCAGTCCTGGCAGCGCCAGCAACTCCACCGACAAGGCCTGACCGGGTGAAATCCCTGCCAACTGATGTTCGAAGGCTTCCAGCTCCAGCCAAAGTGTTTCCAGCCCCAACACGCTAAACAATGGCTGGCCGGTTGTGACATAAGCACCGGCATTGACGAACTTGTCCAGCACCCGGCCGGAAACCGGCGCACTGATGGTCACCGTATCCTGCAAGGTTTCACTTTGTAAAATCGATTCGATCTGCGCGGCAGGTACGCCCAGTAAACGCAGTCGCCGCCGCGCTGCCTCCAGAGTACTGTCGGCCGGCAACGTCCCGCTTCGGCCACTACCCTGAGCGGCAGACAGCTGCTTGGCCTGCACCAGCTCCTGCTGAATGACAATCAGATCCGGATTAAATAACTCCACCATCGGTTGGCCGGCGCTGACATCGACGCCGGTGGTATTCAGATAAAGCTGTTCGATACGACCTGAAGTCCAGGCGCTGATGGTTTTTAACCGGCTTTGATCGGCGGCCAGCTTGCCAACCAGCGACAAAGTGCCTTCAGCCTGCTGCCGGCGCACCGGCGTCAACTCTGGTTGCAACAGGG
>JAFIFR010000275.1 GCA_020831935.1 Alkalimonas sp. | reverse complement strand
GGGACCTTAAATGCTTTCTTCATGGAAAGACCTTTTTGTTATGAGGGTGAATACAAACCCGCCAAGTCTACCTGAAGGCTGGTAAGCAACCAAGGCCCTGTTGGTTTTTTGTTGCTGGTCTGAACAGGCTTGCAGTCTGAGCTGGCTTTAGCTAGGCTGAGCGCCTTGTAAAACCAGCCGGATGCAGCTGTGCCTTTATTTGCCATCACCATTTTCCTCAGTGCCTTGTTGTTGTTTCTGATCCAGCCGCTGGCAGCGCGTTGGTTGCTACCCTATTACGGTGGTGGCGCTGCGGTCTGGACTGCTTGCATGCTGTTCTTTCAACTGATGCTGCTGGCCGGTTACAGCTATGCGCATTGGCTGACTCACCGGCTGAGCTTGAAGCAGCAACGTACTGTGCACACCAGCCTGGTGCTGTTGGCGCTGCTTTGGTTGTGGTGGGCTGGCAGTGCCGTCTCAGCACCTGAGCCATCCGGCTATCCTTTGCTGAGTATTTTAAGCTGGCTGCTGCTGCTGTTTGGTTTGCCGTTGTTGGTGATTGCGGCCAGTGCGCCCTTAGTACAGCGTTGGTTTGCCGATCGTTTCCCTCTGCGCTCGCCTTACCGGCTCTATGCCTTATCCAACCTAGGCTCGTTAGGGGCTTTGCTCAGTTATCCCTTTATCGTGGAGCCCTGGTTGCCATTGTCGCTGCAATTGCTGAGCTGGCAATGGGGCTTTACTGGTCTGGCCTTACTCTTGTTGGCCTTATTGGGCTGGCAATTGCCCAAGGCCCAGCCAGCCTCTGAGCCTGTTGCTGCCGCAAGTCTATGGCAATGGGGCTATTGGCTTAGTTTATCGGCGGCTGGGGTCGTTTTATTGTTAGCGGTAACCCAGCAACTGACGCAAAACGTGCCACCAGTACCGTTTTTATGGGTAGTGCCACTGGCGCTGTACTTGCTGAGCTTTATTCTGGTGTTTAACCGCGAGGATTGGTATCAGCGGGCACTCTGGCTGTATTTATTTGGCATTGGCCTGGTGCTGGCGCTTATCTTGATCCATTTTGGCCGGCTGTTTGATCTCTATTCGCAGCTGGCTTTGTATCTGCTTATTTTGTTCAGTGGCTGCATGCTATGCCATGGCGAGCTGGCGCGGTTAAAGCCTTTGGCAAGCCAGCTAACGCGGTTTTATCTGGCGATGGCGCTCGGTGGTGTGCTGGGCGGTTTGCTGGTGAATGTGTTGGCGCCAATTGTGCTAAATGACTTTCATGAATTCCCACTGGTGCTGCTGGCTATTTTTCTACTGGCAGTACTGCCGTGGCAGCGTCAGCTGGCGCTGTGGCGAAAAGCTGCCTGGTTGGGCGGTGCTGTAAGTTTTGCGCTGCTGGCACTCTGGCTGCACTTTATGCTGAATCAACACACGGTATTTCAGCAGCGTACTTTCTATGGCAGTCTGGTGGTGCGGGATATCCCTGTTGCCGGCGAGCTACAGCGTATTCTGATTGATGGCACCACCAGCCACGGCGCGCAGTATCTGGCCGCAGATAAAAGGCGGCAGGCACTTAGTTATTACCGGCCTGGTACCGGTGTGGCGCTGGCGCTGCAACAGCTACTGCCTGATCCGGCTGCTGGCACTGAAACCGCTGGCCGGCATTTCGGCATGGTAGGCCTTGGTGCCGGCACTCTGGCTGTCTATGGAAAGGCAGGGGATCGCATTCAGTTTTACGAGCTCAACCCAGCGGTGATCAGCACGGCACAACGTTATTTCAGCTACCTGAGTGATAGTGCCGCCAGCATTGAAGTGCTGGCCGGTGATGGTCGCTTAGTGCTGCAGCAACAGCTGGAGCAGCAGGGCAGCCAGCAATTTGATGTGCTGGTGCTGGATGCTTTTAGCAGCGATGCCATACCGCAGCATTTGTTAACACGGGAAGCTTTTGCGCTTTATCTGCAGCATCTGCGCGCTGATGGCATACTGGCGGTGCATGTATCGAACAACTACCTGGATCTCACCTCGGTGGTACGTAATCACGCCAGTTTTTTTGGCTTGGAAGCGCTGTTTTTTCACACCCCTGCCGATAGCCATAACCCTGCAGCGACCGAATGGATCCTGCTTACCAGCAACCAAAGCTTTATCCGGCAACAGGCGGTCCAGCAGGTTGCAGGCAACTGGCCGACCCCGCTGAACCCGGCTATTCAATGGGCGGATGATTTTAGCAACTTACTGCGGGTGTTGAAGTAGCTGTTTTGCTTGTTCGAAACAGCTATGGTTGGGGCCGCTGGGTAGTTAAGTGCTCACCCAGTTGGTCAGTCGAATGCCAGCGACCTGTTCGAACTGCTTGATGCTCCGGTTGATCGCGGTTGGCCATAAAATCTTCTGAAACACCTTCATCGTCAAACCATGAGTCCCAGTGATCATCAGGTGTACTGATGTTTGTCCAGTCCATGCAGTCCTCCGCTTGGCGCTTCTATTCTTTTATCAGTTTAGGAAGCGAGCGAGGGATATGTCAATGGCATACCCCTCGCTATGACTACACCTGCAGATAATCCAGAATACCTTCGGCCGCTTTACGGCCCTGGGCGATGGCGGTGACTACCAAGTCAGAGCCAAGCACCATATCGCCGC
>JAFIFR010000023.1 GCA_020831935.1 Alkalimonas sp. | reverse complement strand
GTGGGGATGGTGCCAAGCCGGTGATTAAAGGCGCTTTATTAGGAGCCCCTTTACCCTTATGCAGTTGTGGCGTGATCCCGGCGGCGATGCAGCTGCGCCGGGGCGGTGCCAGTAAAGGTGCTACCGTGGCGTTTTTAAGCGCCACCCCGGAAACCGGGGTCGATTCGATTTCAGTCTCTTATGTGTTGCTTGGCCCGCTAATGGCGATAGTACGACCCGTCGCCGCTATTTTAAGCGCCATTACCTCCGGCCTGCTGGTTGGCAAGGCGACCGAGCATGACAGCCCTGCAGCTACGCCAGTCAAAAGCTGCTGTGCCAGCAAAACACCCGCTACAACACCTGAGCCAGAACCGGTAAAACCGGCTTGCTGTGCCACTAAAAAGGAAGTAGCAGCCCAGGTATCCCGGCCACAAAAACTATGGCAACAAGCCAAAGAAGGCTTGCAGTACAGCACCGGCAAGTTGCTGAGCGATTTTTATCTGTGGTTGATGATAGGCTTATTCTTCGCCGCCCTGGTGCAAACCCTGGTGCCGATGGATGCGCTGGCTAAATACGGCAGCAGCATCTGGACCATGCTGTTGATGGTACTGATTTCGGTGCCTATGTACGTCTGCGCCACCGCCTCTACCCCGATTGCTGCTGCCTTGATGATGATGGGAATATCCCCGGGTGCTGCTCTGGTCTTTATGCAGGCAGGCCCAGCCACCAATATCGCGACTATTAGCGTGGTGTACAAAGAGCTAGGCAAGCGGGCGCTGGCGGCTTACTTATTTGGTGTTGTTGTGATGTCGGTGTTCTTTGGCTGGCTGCTGGACTATGCGCTGAACTACTTTGATATCTCGGTGCAAAGCGCGATGCAACATCAGCACTCAGTACTCCCCTACTGGCTGGAGTTATCGGCTGCACTGCTACTGGTGGCTTTGATTGGGCGGATTATCTGGCAGCAATGGCGGCAAAAGCACTCGATGAAAGCGCATACCGTCTAATCCCGGAAATCGCCACAACAAGCACTTGCACCCAGCTTGTTAACATGCGTATGATAAGGCGTAGCCTTTGGGCTATGCCGTCATATTTCAGGGACTGCTATGGTACGGTTTGGGATTGTATTTCTGACATTGCTTTACCTTTTGCCACTGAATGCACACCAGCATCCGGAGCTTGAATGGTGCCTGGACGATCATCCCTACTGGCACTTTTATCCGGACGATGGTGAGCCTTATGGTCCCTCCGTCGATTTGATGCACACCATCGCCGAGCGAGCGGGCATCAAACTGCGCTATAGCCCCAACACCCCCTTCTCGCGCTGCCTTCGTCAGATGGAGCTCGGTCAGACCGATTTAATGACCAGCCTGAATTACAGCGATGAGCGAGCCCGCTATATGCATTTTATCCCTTACGATGACGCCAAACCCGAAGTCATTTACCTGCTGCGGGAATCTGCTGATATCTCAAGCTGGGAGTTGCTTACCAGGCAACGTATCGCCGTTGTGCAGGATTATGTGTACGCCAGGGAGTTGGAGACTTTACTTGCAGATGATGCCTTAACACTCGTCAAAGCAGCTACACTGGACGATGCCTTTGCCATGCTATTGCTCGGCAAAGCGGATGCGATGATAGGCCCGGCACAAAGCACCATCAATGTGATTCAACACAACCCGCGTTTTCATCAACGCTTTAAACGTGCCAGCTATGAGTTTCCGCTGACTCAAAATCGCAGCGTCAATCTGACGCTATCCAAAAACAGCCCTCATCAAAACCTACTCCCTAAACTGCAACTGGCGGTACAGCAACTGGTAGACAGTGGCGAAGTCAAGCAATTCCGGGTCGATCTGGACGCAGTAGAATAACCCTGCAGCTCCTTTCCATGCGAGCTGCAGCCCACTTGCTTTTTCAGAGCACAATCTCTAAGCTGCGTTTTTCCCCGCCTCCGGAGCCTGCATGACAGGTGAAATTGCTGCTCTGCTGACCGCCTGCTGCTGGGTTGTGGCTGCCCGACTTTACCGCAACCTGGGTGCCAGCTTTAGTGCTCTGAGCCTGAACTTCTGGAAAGGATTGATCAGCCTGTTGCTGTTGCTGCCTCTGGGGCTCCTGCTGCCAGCTACCGAACTGAGCACGCAGCAACAAGTCTTATTGCTGCTGAGTGGTGCCATTGGCATCGGCCTCGGCGATACGTTTTTCTTTCTCGCTTTGCGTCGTCTGGGCGATCGACAATGCCTGCTGGTGGCCGATACGCTGGCACCGCTACTCACAGCATGCCTTGCCATTGTCTGGCTAAACGAATGGTTGCTGTGGCAGCATTGGCTGGGGATGGCGCTGATTTTCCTGGCTTTGGAGCGGGTACTCCAGGCCGGCAAAGGACAACAACAATCGCCCTCTTGCTCAGGCCTGAGCTTCGCAGCGCTTGCTGCGCTCTGTCAGGCCGTTGGCGCTGTGATAAGCCGGGATATTTTTCTGCACAGTGATGTCTCGGTGTTGCAAGCCAGTAATTGGCGCTTTGTCGGCGGCATGCTGCTTATCGTGCCGCTGATGCTGCTTTGGCGGCAGCGCCCTATGCCACGACCTGCTTCCAACTGGCGCACTTGGGTCCTATTGCTGCTGGCCGCGGTGCTGGGAACCACCCTTGCGATGCTGCTGCAAATGCTGGCCTTTCAATTGACCAAAGCAGCCATTGCCCAAACGCTGCTGGCCACCAGCATTGTGTTGTCTTTGCTGCTCAGTAAAGGTCTGGGTGATAAAATCCCCAAAGGGAGCTTAGGCTGGACCCTGGCTGCCCTTTTGGGGGTCGGCCTGTTGCTGGCTTAATGCTATGCTAGTGCGGTATGAGATAGGTAGTGCCCCCTGAGAGGTGGCAACCAGCAGAGGACAGCCATGCTAACCAAAACCAGTACGCCACTCAATGTGCGTCTTGCCTGCCGGGAGCAGCAATTTAACGGCACCACTTCAGGTCTGGCTGCAGGCTTTGTGCAGGCCAACCTGGTGATCCTGCCCAAAGCCGATGCTGCCGATTTTCTGCTGTTTTGCCAGCGCAACCCCAAACCCTGCCCGCTGCTCGCGATCTCAGCCCAGCCTGGTGATACCGGCATTGCAGCCGTTGCCACGGAGCTGGATATTCGCAGTGACTTACCCAGCTACCGGCTGTTTCGTCAAGGTAAATTGGTAGCAGAGTTGCCGGACATCCGTGAGTTCTGGCGTGATGACTTGGTCACCTTTTTATTGGGCTGCTCGTTTTCCTTTGAAGAAGCCTTGCTGGCCGATGGGCTGGAAATTCGTAACATCAGCGAAGGGGTCAATGTGCCGATGTACCGCACCAGCATCCGCTGCCACAGCGCTGGTAAATTCAGCGGCCCCATGGTGGTGAGTATGCGGCCAATGACGCCAGCCGATGCCATTCGCGCCATTCAGATTTGCAGCCGCTTTCCCCAGGTGCATGGCGCACCGGTGCACTTTGGCGATCCGGCTGCGATTGGCATTGCCGATCTCACCCAACCGGACTTTGGTGATGCCGTCAGCATCAAGCCAGGCGAAGTGCCGGTGTTCTGGGCCTGTGGCGTCACGCCGCAACTGGCCATAGCCGAAGCCAAACCGGAATGTTGTATCACCCACAGCCCGGGCTGCATGCTGGTGACCGATATTCCAAATTCAAAATTGGCGTTGTTTTAGGGCGTGTTGACCCTTGTGGAGGAAGCATGAAGTTAAACTGCGATCTGGGCGAAAGTTACGGCAGCTGGACCATGGGCATGGACAGCAGCGTAATGCCTTACATCGATATGGCCAACATTGCCTGTGGCTTTCATGCCGGTGATGCCGACGTGATGCAGCGCACCTTAGCCCTAGCCAAGCAGCATCAGGTTGAAGTGGGCGCCCACCCCAGTTACCCGGATAGACAAGGCTTTGGCCGCCGCTCAATGAACTGCTCAGCCGAAGAGCTGGTGAATCTGCTGCATTACCAAATCGCGGCGCTGGATGGCATGGCGCAAATCCATGGGCTTGAGCTGAGCTACGTCAAACCGCATGGTGCTTTGTACAACGATATGATGCGCGAGCCAACCATACTAAAAACTGTGTTGAACGCGATTCAGAGCTACCACAAACCGCTGGCATTGATGCTGCTGGCAACGGCCGAACAAGCAAAGCACCAAGCTGAGGCTGATGCGCAGGGTATTTCACTCTTGTTTGAAGCCTTTGCCGACCGGCGCTATACCGACGCTGGCCTGTTGATGCCGCGCAGCAAGCCAGATGCGGTACTGAATCAAACCGAGGTGATGACGCAGGTGCAGTTGCTGGTCGATGAAGGCGTGGTGATCACGGAAAGTGGCAAGCGCCTCGCACTTCAAGCCGATACACTCTGTGTGCACGGCGATAATGAAGCCGCCATTGCCGAAGTGCAACATATTCGTCAGTTGTTGCAAGGCTAGCCCAGATGCTCAATTACAGCATTCAGATTGCCGGTGAAAACAGCCTGATCCTCTACCCGCCCCAGCAGATGTCGGCCGAGGTCAATCAGTGGGTGCTTGCTGCCTGCCAGCAAATAGAACAAGCATTGGCCGATGTATTGCTGGATGTCACCCCATCCTACGCGTCCATCCTGGTGAGCTACAACCCGCTGCAGACGGATCATTTTTCAGTCAAAACACGGCTTAAAAAAGCGTTAGCAGAGCAAAATACCGAACACCAACAGATTGGCAAGCTGGTTGAGCTGCCGGTGTATTACAGTGAAGAAAGCGGGCCGGATTTGGCCCGGCTGGCCAAACTGCATCAACTCAGCATCGAGCAAGTGATTGCGCTGCATCAGGCGCCGCTGTACCGGGTGTATGCCATTGGTTTTGCCCCGGGTTTTGCTTACATGGGCGAGGTGGATGAGCGCCTGGCCACCCCACGGCTTGACAGTCCGCGCGCCAAAGTGCCCAAAGGCGCGGTGGCGATTGCCGATCGCCAGACGGCGGTCTATCCGGCCGAGTCCCCTGGTGGCTGGAATCTGCTTGGCCTGTGCCCACTGCAATTCTTTGATCCTGCCAAAACGCCCAGCATGCCGGTAGCCGTGGGCGATCAGGTACGCTTTACCGCCATCGACAAAGCCGAGTTTTTGCGCCTGGGAGGCGTAGTATGAGCGGTTTTCGTATTGAGCAACCCGGCCTGCTGTGCACCTTGCAGGATCAGGGGCGTTTTGGTCAAAGCAGGCTCGGCCTGACCACGGCAGGCCCGGCCGATGGCCATGCCTTTCGCTGGGCCAATGCTTTGCTTGGCAATGCGCCTGGTAGCTGCGCTTTGGAAATCACGCTCGGCGGCCTGCAATTGAGCGCTGAGCAAGACAGTGTTATTGCGGTCTGCGGTGCGGCTGTGCCGCTTTGCATCAACGGCAAGCCAAAAGCTTTATGGCAAGGCCATGCCGTCAGAGCTGGCGATCGCATTGAGCTGGGTATGGCAACCTCAGGCGTGCGGGCTTATCTGGCCGTTGCCGGTGGCTTTTCTGTGCCGCAGCAGTTTGGCAGCAGTGCTACCGTGCTGCGCGAAGGCATTGGTGGCCTGGATGGCGGCAAACTACAAGCCGGGCAATTGCTGCCGCTGACGAAACCAGCTGCGAAGGCCATGACTTCACAGCCGCTGTTTGCCTTGCCCGAGCGGTTTTGGCCGGATTACCAGATCCCGCTGACATTGCGCCTGATTGAAGGCTATCAGTGCGAGGATTTTTCGGTCGCAGAGCGGCAACGCTTTTATCAGCAGCAGTACCGGATATCACCAAAATCCGATCGGATGGGCTGCCGGCTGCAAGGCCCGCCACTGCACTGCCAGCGCAGCAGGATGTTGTCAGAAGGCATCTGTTATGGCGCTGTGCAGGTACCACCGGATGGCCAGCCCATTGTGCTGCTGAGCGATCGGCAAACCCTAGGCGGCTACCCCAAGCTTGGCTCGGTGTTGTCGCTCGATTGCTGGCAACTGGCACAACGACCGGCTGGCTTTGAGCTGCAATTTGCTGCCATTAGCATCGAGCTGGCACACAACGCGCTGCATTTGCAGGAACAACGCTTTTGGCAACAACACAGCCAACTGGAGGTGCTTTGATGAAGCCATTGCTGTCACTCAGTCGTCAGATTGAAGACTTGCTGGTGGCGCGCAATTTACGCGGCATGCAGCAGCTGCAACAAGCCCTGCGCCCTGGCTATTACCTGCGCGCGGCTCGTATCCTGAACCAGTGCCAAGGGGTGGTTTTTATTGGCACTGGCTTTCCGGTGGCCGATACCTTTGAAACCGATGGCCCTGTTGGCGCCATTGCCTTGTACGATTGCCTACAGCAGCTGGGCGCCCGGCCTGTGCTGGTGTGTGGCGATCCACTCTATTCGGTGCTCAAAACCGATTACCATTGCCATCCACTGCCCATCAATTGCCAGCAAGATGTGGCGCCACTGGCGGCCGAAGCCCTGCAGCATTATCAGCCACAGGCGGTGATCTCGATTGAGCGGCCTGGCCGTGCTCAGGATGGCAACTATTACAATATGCGCGGCGAAGACATCAGTGGCCGCTGCGCCAGCTTCGATGACTTTATGACCCTCGCCGCCTGCCCGACGCTGGCCATTGGCGATGGCGGCAATGAGATCGGCATGGGCAATATCAACACAGCGGTCCAGGCGCTCACTATCATTCCGGCGGCCACCGAATGCGATGAACTCTTGCTGGCCGATGTGTCCAACTGGGGCGCTTATGGCCTGATTGCGCTGCTCAGTGTCTGGCGCGAGCAAGATTTGCTGGCACAGGTGCAACCACTGCGTATTCTGCAGTATTTATCCGACCGCGGCAGCGTCGATGGAGTCAGCCGCCTGAATACCTTAACCGAAGACAGTTTAGATGCCAGTGAAGGCATGGCTGTTCTCACCTCTTTACGTGCCCTCTGTGGCTTTAGCTGAGTGTAACTATGAGTATTGTGTTTTTAAATGGCGACTATCTGCCGGCTGCAGAGGCCCGCATCTCACCGATGGACCGTGGCTTTTTATTTGGCGATGGCATCTACGAAGTGGTGCCGTCCTACCAGGGACGCTTTGTCGGCCTGACTCCCCATCTGCAGCGGATGCTGAATGGCCTGGAGCAGCTGAGCATTGAGACTGGCCTTAGTCTGGCCGACTGGCAGCAGCTGCTGACGGATTTGCTGGTGAAAAACCAGAGTATGGGCGAAAACCTGGGGGTGTATCTGCAGGTAAGCCGCGGCGCGGATGTAAAACGCAATCATGCCTTCCCGGCCAATATCCAGCCGACGGTGTTTGCTTTTGTGTTTGAGATCCCGCCAGCACCGGTGGCCGATAAAGACAAAGCGCCACGCTACCGGGTGGTGACTGCCGATGACTTGCGCTGGCAGCGTTGCCACATCAAGTCGACCTCACTGCTTGGCAATGTGCTGCACTACCAGCAAGGCTATGCTCAGGGCGCGCAGGAAACCGTGTTATTTAACCACGAAGGCTTTTTAACCGAAGCGGCTGCCTGCAATGTGTTTGTGGTCAAAGACGGTGTCATTGCCACGCCGCCACTGAGTACCGAGCTGCTGCCAGGCATTACCCGGCTAATATTGCTGGCGATTTTGCGCAAATACAGCAATTACCCGGTGGAAGAGCGCGCCATCAGCCGGGCTGAAGTACTGGCCTCCGATGAAGTCTGGTTAACCAGTTCCAGCAAAGAAGTAGCCCCTGTAGTGCAAATCAACGATCAGTGGGTCGGCGATGGCGAGCCAGGCGATATCTGGCTGGATGTGCAGACGCTGTTTAGCGCCCATAAATACGAGTTCTAAGCGGTATCTGGCTTTCGTAAGGCAAGAGCCCGCTAGGCGGGCTCTATCAAAGGGGTTAATCGACCTTACGACTCAGCGACCAGCGTATGATCTCGCCCCAGCTGGGTTCTTTGCCATACATCTGCATGCCGCGTAGGAAAATCCGGCCTCCCAAGCGGCGCATCCAATACAGAGTTGCCAGCAACAAGGCCAGCGACAAGCTCAGCTGCCACCAGGGCACTTCCACCATCGACATCTTAACCGGCATAGCGACAAAGGAGGTCAGTGGCAACCAGCTTAGCAAGGTCATGGCCCAGCCTGTCGGGCTGTCGATCACCAGCCAGGTAAAAAGCAATGGCAACCAGGTCACCATCATCACAGCGCCTTTGCCGCTGGTGTTGGGATCATCAATCGAGGCGGCAATCGCCCCCATAAAGCAAGCACAAAGCAACAAACCGGCCAGTGCAAAAGGGATAAGCCAGAGGATTACCCAGCCATTGAGCCAGCTGAGATCCAGCCCTTCGCGGGCAAATAAAGACACCACCAGATAAAACACCAGCATAATTAAGGATGTGGTGAGCATGGCTTTCAAAGCACTGAAGCTGTGCCCCAACACCTTGCCGTCCATCCATTGCTGCGGCGTTAAAATGGCATACAACTGCTCGGTGACGCGTTGTTGTTTTTCACCGGTTATGCTCATCAAAATCTGGCCGAAGGCGGTACTCAAGCCAATCAGCAGCAAAATCAGCACAGCAAAGGCAATCATTTTCTCCGGCGTGTCTTCCCCCTTAAAATCTTCAGCCAGGAACTGCCGTTGCAAGGTCACTGGGTGCTCCAACTCGGCCAGTTGCTGCGCATCAAGCCCGAAAGCGATGGCTTTTTGCTGGCGGAAAAAACGCTGCAACTCTTGCTCCAGCTGAGACAACCATTTGCTGGACGATTGGGTGTGCAGCACCCAGTCCTCGCCATCGGGAGCCAAAACGGCATGCCAGGTTTGCTGCTCCCGCAGTTGCTGCAGTTGTTGCGACAGCTCAATGCTGGGTCGTTGAAACTCGAACTGGTCGGTATTTTGGATGCGAAGTTCGGCCGGCACCGCGACCCGGTAGACCGAGCGACTTTCATCGGTCAGGTAAACCCAGGCAAAAACGCCCCCCATCACGGCAATCATAACCAGATAGGAAATCAGTTGCTGCTTCCATTTAAAAAAGCGTAAAAACTCCCAGCGCGCAACGATCAAACTCTGACGGGAAATCATGCCACCACCTCCAACTTCGCCCGGCTTTGATGTTTGGCCATCGCCTGCAAGTACAACTGGTGCAGATCCGGCGTTTGCATGGCTATTTGTTCCGGCTCTATCCGCTCCAGCAATTGCCGCAGCACCGGCGCAACCTGTGCCTCAGCCTTTAACCGTATCAGCGCCTGCCCGGCAGCCTGTTGCTCCAGGCTGGTCACTTCAGGCAAGGCCTGCAACCAATCGACCGGCAAGGGCGTTTCACTGCGCAACAAGATCTGCTGCTCTGGTTTTGCTTGCTGACGAATGTCAGCCAGACTTCCCGCCAACACCACCTCGCCTTTGGCCATCAGCACCATGCGATCGGCAAGCTTTTCGACCATTGCCATTTGGTGCGCACTGAGCAACACCGTCATGCCGCTTTGCTTGAGCTGCTTTAAAAACTCCACCACTTTTTCCTGGTTGATGGGATCCAGCCCGGAGAAGGGTTCATCCAAAATCACCAAAGCCGGCTTGTGCAGCACCGCGGCAATCAGCTGCACTTTTTGCTGGTTGCCCTTAGACAGCTGCTTCAAGTCCTCGTGCCGGCGATCGCTGAGCTCAAACACACCCAGCCAGTGATCCATTTCCCGTAGGGCGTCTGCCTTGCTCATGCCATGCAGTTGCGCCAGAAACAGCAGATTTTTCTCAATGGATTTATCGCCATACAAGCCGCGGTCTTCCGGCAAATACCCCAGCAGACGGCGCGGCACCTCATTGAAAGTTTTGTCCTGCCAATGGATGCGGATCTGGCCGCTGTCTGGTTTGGTCATGCCGACCAGCATCCGGATAATCGACGATTTACCGGCGCCGTTGGGCCCCAGCAAGGCGAAAATTTCGCCACTGTCGATTTGAAAACTAACCTGATGGACTGCAGTCACAGTGGCGTATTGCTTGGTGACTGCTTCGATGTGAAGTTGCACGGTAAAGCTCCTTGCCTGACAACAAAAGCAGCACCAAGGCTAGCATTGCATCAGACAGGAGCCCATCAAAAAAGTGTTAGCAAATATAAAAATGAGGTTGTAAGCCCAGAGGTGAAATCATCGGCTAAAAACCAGATGCAGCTGATTGCGGTGCTCGCTTTTGTCTTGCGCATCGAAAGGCAGCACCAGATCGTCCTTGCCATTGCCAGTCAAATCGGTAATCAGCACCCGGCTGCTATCCCGCGGTACTTCGAGATCAAGCCGCTCGCTGCGGCGGCTAAAGAGCCGGCTGCTATCGGGCGCATACAAACGCAAACGCCCGCTTTCCCCCACCAGCAGGTGCTTACGCCCTGTGCCGGTTAAATCCGCCAGCTGAAACAAGGGCAAATCAAAGCGTACATTGCTGATACTGACATCGACCCGGGCTTGCTGCCGTAAATCGGCCCGGCTGGGATAGCGGTCCTGCTCGTCCATCAGAAAAAAATCGATGTCGAGGTTGGCGTTGCCACGCAGCAATACCCGAATGATGGTGCCAACACCAATGTTGGTGCTGGGGATGTAAAAATCCTGCCGGCCATTGCCATTAAAATCGCCAATCACCACATCTATCGGAACATTGTCGGTTTTGACCCGGGTATCCGGCTCGGCAGCGAACTGCAGCCCTTGCTCCGTCATCCGGCCATAATGAATGCGGTACTCGTTGTTGCGCTCCAGCGCATCGGCCATCAGCTCGCGCTCCATCACCAAATCCGGGATACCATCGCCATTCATATCCTGCACTGCAAAAAGCCGGTCCAGCTGTTGTCCCTGATAACTGCGACCGGCATCGTTGCGCTGATCCAAAGTTCGCTCTGTCGACAAGGGCACTGACCAACCCAGTGCGGTTGGCTGTTCACTGAAGCTGCCGTCATCTGCTTGCAGAAAGGCCCAGAAACGACCGTCATCCACCACCAAAAGATCCTTGCGACCATTGCCATTGCTGTCCAACACAAAGGGACGACGTGGTTGGTAATCCAGCCGGCTGCTCTGCCAGCTTTGAATACGACTGGGCAGCTGCAACCGGTAATGGCGGAAGCTGCCATCGGCTTTCTGGCGCAGCAGGTGCGACTCGGTAAAATCCGGAATAAAAAAATCCGTCAGCTCGCTTCCCAAATCCAGGGTGAAATTGCGCTGACGCAGCCGCACCGGGTCGAGCACCCGATGCACCGAGCTCACTTCCAGCAGTTGCTGGTATTCGCCACTCGGTAACTGCATGTGATAAAGACCATCAAGGCCCCAAAACACCAGTTGCGGTCGTTCATAACCCGCCAGTTGAGCTTTGGTAAAAAATTGCGCCGATGGCGGAATCGCAAGAGGCAGCACTTCGTAAGCATCGCTATCAATCAGGCTAAGCCAGCGTTGGTACTGGTTAAAACCCGACACCAGCAGATAAGGCTGCTCTGGCAGTTTCATCACGCTGCCATTGGCCGGATGCTCCAGTTGCAGCTGCACCCGTTCCAGCGTCAGCTCCTCGGCCTGCAGCAGACCGATGCTGAGCATGCCAGTCATCAGTAAAGCGCTTATTTTTCTTTTAATCATGAAGTTAGCATCCAGCCGTTCAGGGAGTCAGCACCAAGGTACCATGCAGCCTAAAAAGAACACAATGAATTGCAACTGAATAACACAACGAAAAACGCCGGGTGATGGATCACCCGGCGTGGCAGGACTGCAGCAATAAAGCGTGCTTAACGAGCGTTGGTGCTCTCAAAGATTTTATCGGCAGAAGCCGCAACAAAGCCAGTATACAGCATGCCGGGCGCTACTTCGTAGCGGCGGGCAAATTCGTAGAAACAGCTTGGAATGGTGGCCGGGCCATCGCTGAACGGCAGAGTAATCAGATCAGCCAGGGTGGAGGATTGCTCCAGCAACACCTCTTTGCTGCCTTTGATTTCACCGCCAGAGGTATTCAGCAGGAAGCCACCGTCTTTCAGCGCCTGATTGACCTGCTCCAGCGTCTCAAAGTTTTCCAGCGCATTAACACTGACAGTAAAGTGGTTGGCGCGGAAGCCCCAGGCCGCCATCCAGGCCGCGTACTCACTTTCTGCCAGCAGTGCTTCGTAGGTGGCATGATCCATCGCCCAATGGGTACCGGAGTACAGGAAGTTATCGGCAGTGACAGCCTCATCCGGGATCTTGGCAACCAGCTCAGTGACAATACGCTGCAGCTTTTCAGAGCACTGCTCCAGCAACAACTCGGAGATAAAGACCTTCGGCTGATTGCGATCCGGATGCTCAAAATGCTTGGCATAAAGCTTTTTTGCTTCAAAATGGTACTCGCCACACTCTTGATAGCCCACGGCTTTAAAATGCGCGGCCAGCTTTTCCAACCCGATTTTTTCAAGGTTGAAGGTCCGTAAGGCGATGTGGTCATTGATGATGTCTGCCTGCTGCGAGCTACCCAGCAGCTGATGGACACGCTTGGCAGAAGGCGTTACTTCCAGGTAGTTCTGCCACAAATTTTCGAACAGCTCATTGACGTTGCTATGCATGACGCTCACCTTACTTCTTAACTTCCAGGATGCCCCAGCGGGGCAGCTAGTATAACAAATTTAGTTTCAATCCATGCCGGCTTAACGACGGCCTTTTTCCAGTACAATAAAGCGAGCCAGCTCGCCTTCAGCCAGTTGCAGCACATCGGCCAGCTCCGGCTTTAGCAACAAGACGCCTTCATGTTCATCAAAGCGTGCCTGATCGCTGAAGCTGGCACGAAAGCCTTGGGTCTCGGTGTTGCTGACTGCCAACATCTGGCCAGGCTCCACCTTGGACACCACTTTTACCGGCACCTTGATGCTGCTGGCTACAGAATGGATCTGACCAAGACGGGCTTCGATGGTGGGGCCAGCATCGAACAAATCGACGTAGCCACGATGGACAAAGCCTTCTTGCTGCAACATTTTCAGCGCCGGTTTGGTTTGCTGATGCACCTGACCAATCACCTGCTGCGCTTCTTCCGGCAACAAACCCACGTAAATCGGATGCCGCGGCATCAGCTCGGCGATAAAGGCTTTTTTCCCCACCCCAATCAGATGATCGGCGGTTGGAAAGTCGATGGTTAAAAACAACTTTTGCAACCAGCCCCAAAATGGCGGCTGGCCATTGCCATCTGAAACACCGCGCATTTCGGCAATCACCGTATCCGCGAAACGCTGCGGATGTTCGGCCATAAACAAAAAGCGCACTTTGGACAGAAAACGCCCGGTATAGCCTTTGCGGTAGCTCTGACGCAAGAACAGCGTGCAAATCTCTGAAGCACCGGTGTAATCGTTGCAAAGTGTCAGCGTTTTCAGCTGGTTTAATACATTCAGCTCGGCCGAGTGGTGCATTACCCTGTTTTGTTGAAAATGATACAGCGGTGTCTCAAGCCCAACTGCCGCTTCAATGCCGGTAGTACCGACAATATCGCCAGTGGCAGTATCCTCCAGCACAAACAAATAGCCCTGCTGACCCGGCTGCTCGACCTGCTGCGCAAAACTGGCTTCAGAGTGCACAATCTTTTGCTGCAGCCGACCGTCGTTGACCGGCAAGGAGGTAAAGCCAGCACCAGACTCTTCGGCAATGTGACGAAGCGCGGCAAAATCACTGCTCTGAATAGGGCGAATCACCAACATGCGTGTTTAACCCTGCACGATTTTGGCAACTGCGCGCTCAAAGCGTGCCAGACCTTCACGGATATCGGCATCCGGGATCACCAGTGACGGCGTAAAACGCACCACATTGGCACCGGCCACCAGCGCCATCAGGCCTTCTTCGGCAGCTGCCACCATAAAATCGCGTGCCTTGCCGGCATAATCGGCGTTCAGTACTGCACCCAGCAGCAAGCCCTGGCCGCGAATGGTATCGAAAATCT
This sequence comes from Alkalimonas sp., assembly GCA_020831935.1. Taxonomy (GTDB): domain Bacteria; phylum Pseudomonadota; class Gammaproteobacteria; order Enterobacterales; family Alteromonadaceae; genus Alkalimonas. The sequence continues at coordinate 10,637 of JAFIFR010000023.1, read as the reverse complement.
GGTATTTATCATTGATCTGACGCAAACCATCACGAAATACTTGCTCTTTGGCTTTAACACCAGCCAATACTTCTGGTTGGTTAACGGTGTTCAGCGCTGCCAATGCCACCGCACAAGCCAGCGGGTTGCCACCATAGGTCGAACCATGGGTACCAGGGACCAGGTGTTTAGCAATGGCGGTGGTGGTTAGCATAGCGCCAATCGGGAAGCCGCCCCCCAGGGCTTTGGCCGTGGTCAGGATGTCCGGCGTTACCCCTAACCCCATGTAGGCATAAAGCTCACCGGTACGACCGACGCCGGTTTGTACTTCATCAAAAATCAGCAAGGCCTGGTGCTTATCGCACAGCGCCCGCACTTGCTGCATGAATTCAACATCGGCGGGCACAACCCCACCCTCACCTTGCAACGGCTCGACCATCACCGCACAGGTGCGATCAGAGATTAAGGCTTTTAAGCTCTCAATGTTGTTGAATTCAGCATGCTCGATGGCTTCTGGTTTAGGGCCAAAACCATCGGAATAGGCTGGCTGGCCACCTACAGTGACCGTAAAGAAAGTACGGCCATGGAAACCTTGTTTAAAAGCAATAATTTGATCTTTGTGCTCGCCAAACTGATCTTTGGCAAAACGACGGGCCAGTTTCAGCGCGGCTTCATTGGCTTCAGCACCGGAGTTGGCAAAGTAAACTTTCTCGGCAAAGGTAGCATCGACCAAGGCTTTGGCCAGCAACAAGGCAGGCTCATTGGTCAGCACATTGGATAAATGCCACAGCTTTTCGCCCTGCTCTTTTAGCGCAGACACCAGCGCCGGATGGCAATGTCCCAGACAGTTCACCGCAATACCACCGGCAAAGTCGATGTACTCTTTACCCTGCTGATCCCAAACCCGTGAACCTTCGCCTTTAACCGGGATCATCTGAGCCGGCGCATAGTTGGGTACCATCACGTCATCAAAAAGAGCTCTGTTTACCTGTTGCATGAAAAACCTCACTGAATGGATTGTCGGCAGGGAACCGGAAAAAGATAGTGTCAGTGTAATCGCTACTGCTACCATTTTGCAGTATCATTCTGTACATTATCACCATTTATTCAGGCAATTCGATAAGCAAAGGTGTCAAAATGATAAGTCCCGATGATGAACAGCTGCTGGCAATACTCCGTACCAATGGCAGAGCCAGCGTATCGGATCTGGCGCGGGCGCTGCAGGTATCGCGCACCACCATCCAGAATCGGCTGCAACGGCTGGAACAACAAGGGGTGATTCAGGGCTATACCGTAGAGTTGGGCAGTCGCTACTTAGCTGAGCAGGTGGCCGCCCATGTCTCAATTAAAGTGAAACAAAAGCTCACGGCCCGCACCAACCTGGAGTTAAAGCACATGCCGCAGGTAGCAGCGCTCTATGCCATCAGTGGCGAATACGATTTAATCGCTGTGGTGCAAGCGCAGAACACCGAGCAGCTGAGCCATATTCTGGATGACATTGGCAATCTGGAAGGGGTGGAAAGGACCAACTCGTCAGTGATCCTCGAAACCAAATTTAAGCGCTAAAGTTTTTTCTGCCAGAACACCGCCTGTCCCATGGCAGGATCGAGCTCATAGCCGGCAAACCCGAATTTCTGGTAGCTGGCTTTGGCCACGGTATTGCCCTCCAAAACTTCCAACGTCAGTTTGCAGCAGTTGCGGGCCCGGGCCAATTGCTCCACCGCCTGCAGCAGCCGGGTACTCAATCCCTTGCCACGATAAGCCGGCAGCACCGCAATGTCGTGAATATTCATAATCGGCCGGGCCGCAAAGGTGGAAAAATTTTCCACGCAATTCACCAAACCGGCTGGCACCCCATCGATATAGGCGATAAAACTAAAGGTATCGCTGCGCTCAGCCAGCCGCTCGGCAAGATGAGCCTGCACCTCATCCGCTAAGGGCTCGCCGCCACCCATCGGATCCAGCGCATACTGGTTCAGCAAATACACCAGTTGCTGTGCGTGTTCTGGATCCCGGTAGTTGACTGCTTTTACATCGAACATAAGATTCCTAGTAATTGAGAATGGTCAGAATGCCCAACAGCATGAATAGGCCACAAGCGGCGCGACGGGCCCAATCGAGCGAAATTTTCTCCATCAGCCAGCTACCGGCATAGACCACAGGCACATTGGCGGCCAGCATACCAAAGGTGGTGCCCCAGATCACCAGCCAAATCGCATCCTCAAAAGTCGCCGCCAGGATCACCGTAGCAATTTGGGTTTTATCGCCAATTTCAGCCAGAAAAAACAAAATACAACTGGCCATAAAGGCACCGAATTTCAGCACACCGGTATCTTCGCTGTCGTCTTTGTCCGGGATCAGCAGCCAGAGTGCGACCACAATAAAAGAGCCACCCAGCAGCCAACCCTGCCAGCCTGCCGGAATAAACTGCGCCACCCAGACACCCAGCCAGGCCGAAGCTGCGTGATTTAATAAGGTAGCCACCAGAATACCGGCGATAATGGCTAGTTTGGAGCGAAAACGAGCCGCCAGAAACAACGAAAGAAGCTGGGTTTTATCGCCAATTTCGGCAATAGCCACCGCAGTAAACGAAGCAAGAAAGGCATCCATGGGAACGACTCAGCGGGAACATCTACCAAAGACACACTCCGGGCTCCCGCTATGGGCCCAGTGCATGTCTCAGGTCTCATCAGTCTGCAGCAAAGCTGCAAATGTTGTTGCCATGTGCAATGAGGCACAAGGATGTTGACAACAACGCCAGTCTGGCCGATTACTCCCCCAAGCGCGGCGCGAATTTTAACCCGTTGAAAAGCCAGATGCAAGCATGGCTTTTGCTGGATTAAGCACAGGTTCAGTTGTAGTCTGTTAGGATGAATTATGGGCGAGAACTAAACCATTCTGGTTTTTGTCTCATACAGTAAGTTATTGAATGCGTTTCAGGAGTTGATCATGTCCAATTCAGTAAGTGCTACTCAGGCAGTCTCTGCGCAGAAATCACAGCTTCGCCTGGCTGTCTCAACTTTTTGTTTAGTATTGGCCCTGCTTATCCTGACGGGCTGTGCCAGCAAGCCAGAACCGCGCATTGACTACGCCCGGGATGTGAACTTTGCCCAGTACCAGACCTTTGGTTTTTTTGAGAATCCAGAAACCAACACTGCCGAGTACCAAAGCCTGCTGACTGATCACTTCAAATCTGCTTTGCGTCGTGAAATGGAAGCTTTGGGCTACCGTTACCAGGCTGAAGAGCCACAACTGCTGCTGAATTTTGCCTCCATCACCGAAGACAGAACCGATATCCGCAGCAGCCCTTTCCGCGCCAACGTTGGCTTTGGCCGCTTCGGCTATCGCTCGGCCTGGCACCTGGGTTTTCCCATCTATCAGTCGGATATCGAAACCGTGCACTACAAACAAGGCACAGTGCGCATTGACTTGGTTGATGCCGCCCAAAACCGCCTGATTTGGCAAGGGGTACAAGAAGGCCGCCTAACCCGCAACGCGCTGAAAAACCCAAAACAAGCAGTGGATGAAACCGTGGCTTTAATTTTTCAACGCTTTCCAACCCGACAGCCCTGAGTCAGGCAGCGCTGGATGAAAGCAGCCTGCGGGCTGCTTTTTTGTGGCGAAAAAAAACCGGCCAATATGGCCGGCAAAGGAATTCAGGTTGCATCAGGTCCAGCAATGACCGAGACCAACCCGCACTCGCACAGGAGGAACAAACACCCCTCTTTCGACAGGCTGTGCTAGTATGCCTGGCCTAAATGACAGCTTAATGACGTTGATACCTCAGTGCTGAACTTTCATCACCCCAAACAAAAACAGGTACTGCTAATCGCTGTGCCGATGATCGCCTCCAACCTGACAATACCGCTGCTATCCCTGGTGGATACGGCTGTGGTTGGGCACCTGGAGCATGCTTGGTATTTAGGCGGCGTCGCCCTTGGCAGCAGCCTGATCAGCCTGGTCTTTCTGTTGCTGGGCTTTTTGCGCATGAGCACCACGGGGCTCACTGCTCAGGCACTGGGGGCCAAGCAGCAGGATGCTCAGCGTGATGCCTTGTTGCAAGGCATGCTGGTGGCAGCAGGCTTGGCTCTGCTGCTGTTGCTGTTGCACCCGCTGGTGATGCCGCTGGTGCAGCTGGTCAGTCAGGCCAGCAGCGAAGTGTTGGAACAAGCAGGCATTTATTTTCAGATCCGCATCTGGAGCGCACCAGCTGCCCTGCTTACTATGGTGTTGCTTGGCTGGTTTCTGGGCTTGCACAATGCCCGTTACCCGATGATGCTGCTGATCTGGAATCAAAGCCTGAACATTGTGCTGGATTTGCTGTTTGTGCTTGGCTTTGGCTGGAAAGTAGCCGGTGTGGCGGCCGCCTCCGTTTTGGCCGATTACAGTACTTTACTGCTGGCCTTACTGCTGGTCCGAAAACTATGGCAGCAGCATCAGCTTCCTCCCTTTAGCCTGCTACAACTCAAGCAACTGACTGGCTACCAACGGCTGTTTGCCCTCAACCGTGATATTTTTATTCGCAGCCTTTGTCTGCAATGCGTTTTTGTGTTCATTGCCTTTCGGGGTGCCAGTTATGGCGATGCCATCGTCGCAGCCAATGCGGTGCTGATTACCTTTCTGATGCTGGTGTCCTATGCACTGGACGGCTTTGCCTATGCCGCCGAAGCCCTAACGGGCAAAGCCGTTGGTGCCCGTGATCCATCCGAGCTAAACACCCTGTTCCGACTATTGGCAGGCTGGGGCTTGGTGCTGGGTCTTGGTTTTAGCAGCCTGTTCTGGCTGGGTGGCCCGGCTCTGATTGCACTGTTAACCAGCATTGAAGAGGTTCGGCAACAAGCCAGTCTGTTCTTGCCCTGGCTTTATGGCTTGCCGCTGATTGCGGTCTGGAGCTACCTGCTGGATGGCATCTACATTGGTGCGACCAAAGCAAGAGCAATGCGAAACAGCATGCTGCTGGCCTTTGCTGGCTTTGTGCTCTGCTACGCTTTGCTGCAGGGATTGGATAACCATGCACTTTGGCTGGCGCTGTCGCTCTTTATGCTGCTGCGGGGCCTGACGCTTGGCTGGCCTTTGCATCGTGGCTGCGCTCATTTCTTGGTGAACCATTAAAAAACTCAAGTTGTGCAATTTTCAGCCGATAGCCTGGATAAGCTATACTGCATTTGAAACACGAGGCACTGATTATGGCAATTGCACCTATTCCCCCCAAAGCTGCCGAGACCAGCAGCAAGCAAGAGGCAGCCCCTAAATCCGAACTGGATAAAGCCGTTGCGGATCGCGCTGCCAAAGAAACAGCCAAGAATGCCCAGAATGCAGCTATTTTGGCGGCCAACGAGCAGGTCAGTTTGAAAGCCAACAGCGAGAGCCTGCGGCTGCTTTACAAAACCGCACTGGAAGCGATTAACAAAGAGCTGGAGCCGGTATTGGGCGAAAATGCCGCCCAGAAAACCTACGACTCCGGCATTGATGTCTCACCGGAAGCGACCGCCGAGCGCATTGTCAGCTTTGCCACCAAATTTTATGGCCGCTATGAAAAAATGACACCGGATATGGATGAGCAGGAGCGGCTGGACAGCTTCTTAAAGATCATTGGCGGTGCCATCGATCAGGGCTTTAGCGAAGCCAAAGACATTTTAAAAGGCCTGAATGTGTACGAAGGTGAGATTGAAAGCAATGTCGATGCCACCTACGACTATGTGCTGAAAGGCCTGGCGCAATTCCGTGAGCGGATGGAAGAGTTGATGCAGAAAGAAAGCAACGATAATCCCGCTGTTTAGCAGCCACAAAAAACCGGGCCAACGAGCCCGGTTTTTTCATGGTCATACCTACACAATTTATAAATTGTCTTCAAACAACTTAAAGATACGGCGGTATTGATCCAGCCAGCTGCTGGGCTGAACATAACCGTGATCTTCGACTGGATAAATCGCCGTTTCAAAGTGCGGGATTTCCAGCTCAATAAAGCGCTGAACCAGGCGAACTACGTCCTGGAAAAACACATTGCGATCGACCATAGGCGCACTGATCAGCAGCGGGTAACGCAAGCCTTCTGCAAAGTAAATCGGCGAGCTGCGTTCATAAGCAATGGGATCAATCTCCGGCGTGTTCAGGATATTGCTGGTGTAAGGGTGATTGTAATAGGCCCAGTCGCTAACCGGGCGCAGAGCGGCACCAGCGCGGAACAGTTCCGGCTCGTTAAACATAGCCATAAAAGTCATAAAACCGCCGTAGGAGCCACCGTAAGTACCAACCCGGTTGCGATCAACATGAACGTTCTCCACCATCCAGTTGACGCCATCCACCAGATCTTCTACTTCCGGCGTGCCCATTTGCCGGTAAATGGCGGTGCGCCAGTCACGGCCATAGCCTTTCGATGCCCGATAATCCATATCCAGCACCACGTAACCATGCTGCGCCAACAAGTTGTGGAACAAGAACTCGCGGAAATACACCGACCAGCCCAGATCGCTGTTTTGCAGGTAGCCGGCACCATGGTTAAAGATCACCGCTCGGTGGCGCTCGCCCTGGCCGTGGTTTTCCGGTAAATACAGCTTGGAGTAGATAGGATCGGCCTGATGACTTGATGGCACAGGCACAATCTTAGGTGCTTGCAGTGGCAAGGCTTTGAAGGCATCGGAAATGGTATAAGTCAGGCGCTGCACCTCAGCCGCAGGCTCGGCTGCCGTGACATAGAGCTCATGCGGCTTCAGGTTGTTGGAGTAACGCAACAACAAACGGCTTTCATCTGGAGACAATTGAAAATCAATGGCACCTGGCAATTGGGTCACTTGCTGCAAGCTGTTGTTGCTAAGCTGCAACCGAAACACATCGTACTGGCCCGGGTGATTGCGGTTGCCTTTAAAGTAGACAAAACGGCCATCGCGGGTCAGGACCGGGTTGGCAACTTCAAAAGTGCCTTCGGTCCGCTTTTGTGGCCGGCGCTGATCCAGTTGCTTGGTATAGAGGTGGGAAAAACCACTTTCTTCTGACAGGAAATAGATGGTATCGCCGGCAGGCAGCCAGCCAAAATCATTGAAGGCGTAATTGACCCAGGCCGGATCGTGCAACCGGTGCTGTGGCACCAACCGTTTGTTGGCAAAGTCGACGGTGGCTAGCCAGCGATCCTTGTTGTCAAAGGCTTTCAGCATCACAGCCACTTCGGTGCCCTGCGCATTCCAGCGCATGGCACTTTGAGTCCAGTACCAGTCGGTCATCAGCCCAATATCGCGAATGATTTTTTCACTGCGGTAACGCTCACCACGCGCCCGGGCATTCTCAGCTTTCACGTCTTTCAGCACGTCTTCGTTGTAGCCAGGCAAACGGCTGTAACTGAGTACTTGCTGCTTGCCATCGCTTAAGTCAACCAGGATCAACTCCTGCGGCAAAGGTTTGAAGTCATGGACGCGGGCCCGAACCGACTCGGCAATGATGTCACCACTCGGCGTGATGTAATTGGGCATGATGTCGCGATCGTTGCTGCTTTGCTGCTCACGAACGGCCACCAGCAGGTAGTTGCCCTGCGGTGACAAGCTGGCATCAACAATGTGCTTGTTGCGGCCAACGTAAATGCTTTGCGGCGGCATCGCCGGGTTTTGTTGTTTCAGGGTTTGCTCTTGCTGATGCCGCTCTTGCTGGTTGCGGTGTTGCAACGCAATAAAGTCAATCAGCTTGTGCTGCTCTTGTGCCAGATAGCTTGCAGGCACGGCCGGTGCTTTCGGTGCATCTTCGGTGCGGATACTGAACAATTGCTCGGTCAGACCCGTCTGCGGGTCAACCGCAAAATACTGCCAACCGGTGCGGTAAGCCAGACGACCATCGGTCAGAAACTGTGGATCGCGCTGCGCATCCTGGGTACGGGTTAACTGACGGATGGCCCCACTTTCGCTGTCATGGACAAACAGATTGCCCTGAAAAATATAAGCCTGCAGCCGGCCATCGCTGGAGTATACAGCGTTGGCCGCTCCCATTTGATGCAGCTCGGCCAAAGGCACCTGCTCGCCGTTGTCCCGGCTGCTGTCGTGAATTGAGCGACGATACCAATCGCGAAGCTCACTGCCTTCACGTTTGCGCTGGTAATAAATGAACTGGCTGTCGGCCGACCAGAACTCATTTTCCGCCTGACGCCCCAGCCAATCCGGGTGCGCCATAATCTGCTCCATGGTCAAGCGAATGCTGGCATCGCCCGGATAAACCGGATCCAACTGAATGGTTTCAACAGCGTAGGTTCTGGGTTCCGGCTTGGCCTGCACAGGCGAAGCCAATAGCGTGGCACCGGCCAGCGCCATGGCCAGCAAGGAAATCGATAATGGTTTCATAGTGGTACTTTTTTGGTTGTTGGACGTATGGACTATGCGCCTTTATACAAAGGCTACCGTCTGGATGCAAGCAAAGCAGGACTAAGGGGGGAAGAAACAGGTTTAATCGCAACAGTCAGGCGCCAGCAGGCGACGACTGTTGCTAACTGACAGAAAGATTAAGCTGCGACCAACTCACGACTGACTTCAGCAAGGCGTTGCTCCGCTTTTTCCAGCGCTTTGGTTGCCGCTTCTTCGCCCAGATTTAACCCCTCGGCATAAATGAAGTGCTGCTCATTCAAGCCAATGAAGTTGAAAAACTGTTGTAAAAATGGGGTTTGGCTGTCGGCTGCAGTGCCTTGATACAAGCCACCACGGGTCGCAAAAACCACCACAGGCTTCGCATCCAGCAAGCCAACCGGGCCTTGTTCGGTGTACTTAAAGGTAACACCGGCACGGGCAACCCGATCCAGCAACGCCTTCAACTGCGATGGAATGCCAAAATTGTACATCGGCACCCCCAGCACAATGGCATCTGCCTGCTTAAAGCGTGCAATCAAATCGTCGGAATGGCGCGCCAAGGCGGCTTGCTGCAAAGTACGTTCTTCTTCCGGCGTCATCCAGGCCGCAATTTCATTCATGTCCAGATGTGGCAGTGGTTCAGCGTTCAGGTCCAGCCGATCCAGCTGTACCTCAGACGGCAAGGTTGCTAAAAAAGAGGCCACCAGCTGGCTGGATTTTCCGGCTTTACCGCTAATCGAACTTTCAATGACCAATACAGTTTTCATCGTGTTGTCTCCTATTTGGACTATGCAGCCATAATAAAGGAATAAAACAGAATGAAAATCGCATTTAATCGCCACAATCATTCTAAAAAATGAGATAAACCTAATTGCGTTTTCTGGCCGTATAAGACACTACAACAACCATGACGATGCAACACAACCCGGAAATTACAAATGATGTTGAATTCGGCATACGTTCAGAGGCATGATGGCAACACGACTTCATCAACTGAGCCTACCATGTTACCAAAGGATGAGACCACGCCTAATATTCGCACTGGTCAGTGGGAAGATGCACTTGGCTACGTCGCAGTTCACCAGGACAAAGCCGCTTACTCGGAGCTTTTCCGCTACTTTGCTCCCAGGTTAAAAGCCTTTGGCATGAAAATGTTTGGCAATGAGCAGCAGGCATTGGAAATGGTGCAGGACACCATGCTCAATGTCTGGCGCAAAGCCCGCTTGTTTGACCCCAGCCGGGGCTGTGCATCGACCTGGATTTTTACCATAGCGCGTAATGTCCGCTTTGATATGTTGCGCAAAAAGCAAAGTCGCAAAGACGACATCAGTGCCGACGACCTTTGGTACGACGGCAATTACCCGGAACTGGAAGATTCTGGCAGTCATCAGTGGGATACCGTGCTGATGACGGAAAAATTGGCTCCACACTTCGAACGACTGCCTGAGGCACAGCGTCTGGTGATGGTTAAGGTGTATTTAGAAGAAAAGTCGCATCAGGAAGTATCGGATGAGCTGGCAATCCCACTGGGTACCGTCAAATCCCGAATTCGTCTGGCACTGGATCGTTTGAGAGAGGCACTCGATGACACACGCAGTTAAACATCATCCAGGCATTCCGTTACTGGAACAGTACATTGAAGGCACGCTGGAAGCAGACATTGCCCTGGCCGTCGCTGCCCACATTGACCTGTGCCCGCATTGCCAACAACTCTGCCTGGACCTAACAGCGGAGCAAGGTTTGCAGTTGGAGCAGACCGCACCGGCCAGTTCGATGGATAGCACCGATTTTGATGGCATGTTGGCCGATATTTTGGCCGAGGCGCCACTCGAGCCATCCACCACGACAACCAAGCAAGCATCGCATGTTCAAGTCCAGCTGAAGGACAAAACCTTTACTGTGCCCAGAGCTCTGGCTCGGCTGGTAGAGCAGCAGACCAAGTGGACCCAGCTTGGCAGCATTGCCACCAACAAGCTTCCGGCTGGTGATAAACGCCATGTCTCTTTGCTCTACATCGACAAAGACACTGCCATACCGCAGCATACCCACAAAGGGCTGGAAATTACGCTGGTTTTAAGTGGCCGTATTGTTGATGAACAGGGCAGTTATGGAGTGGGTGACATTCTGATCAACACGCCGGATGACACCCATACCCCACGCACCTTGCCGGATGAAGACTGTTTGTGTCTGTCGGTATTAAGTGCGCCGCTGCAATTTAACAAAGGCATCACCCGTTTACTCAATCCGCTGCAGCACTTGTTTTACTAATCAACACCCAACCTTTCGGGCCAGCTGATGCTGGCCCTTTTTTCAACTAATCAGCGCCATACCACCTTTTAA
>JAFIFR010000022.1 GCA_020831935.1 Alkalimonas sp. | reverse complement strand
GCACCGACAAATTGCATCGCCTGATGCACTTCGTCTGGCATCGACGCATCGGGCTTTAAGGTGCCCTCTACCGAGAAACGACCAGCGGCCTGCAGCCGGGCGGTTACATCCAGCCCCAGTGGGTTCTGACCATCGGTGCTCAACACCAGCTCACCGTTATCGCAGGCCAGGCTGGCAAAAATATGCTGCAAATCAATCCAGCCGGTCGGTGGCTGCAACCGCGCCTGTTGCCAGCTGGCCTGTCCCTGCAGTGTTTTGCACCAGGGCGCCCCTTGCTGGTAAAGATCGATGTCCAGCATCAGGGTGCCATCGGCACCAACTGGCAATGGCAGTTGCAGCATCGGTGCTATCTGGGCAACCGGGTAACGCAGTAAGCTGTCTCTGAGCTGCACCCCACCCAACCCATAACGCAGCTGACCATTGAGGTAAGCAAGCTCTTGCTCGGCCAGATCACCGGCCTGCAGATCCACCACCAACTGCCCCGTGAACAAGCGCCAGGGACTCAACTGCCAGCGAAGCTGTCGCAGCTCCAGCTGCTGATAGGACAAGGCCTGCATCTGACCTTGCCATAAGGTACCCTGCACCTGGCTTAACCGCAGCTCGGGTGGAAGTGGGGCCAGTTTCAGCCACCAGCTGGCTGGCGTTAACACCAGCAAACAAAGCAGATAACTGGCAAGCCCAAGCGCACAAAGTTTTTTTATCGACATGCGTTATTCAACCAAAATTCGTCGGACCTGCACCACACCCGGCTGGCTGGCGGCGCTGACGTCCAGATTGACCAGCTGCAAACCGTGTTGGTAGTGCAAGGCGTGCAACCAGCGCACCAGGCTCTCAAAGGCGACATCGTCCAGCACCAGTTGCATCTGTTGATTTTGCGGCTGCATCCGGCTCACCCGAATGCCATGCTGACGGGCGCTGGTGGTCAGCACCTGCGACAAGCTGCCGGAGCTGCGCTCAACGCCGGTACCGGCCTGTTGCAATTGTGGCAGGACCGAGTGCAACCAGTCCAGTTGCTGTTCCGCCTGCATCAATGCCTGCTGATTGCGTGCCTTACTTTGATGCACCGGCTGCCAGATCAGGTAATAAAAAAGGAAAACCCCAATGGCCATGGCGCACAGCAGCACCAAGGACTGCTCACGTTGCTGCAGGCCGCCCCACCACTGCTGAACTTGTTGTTGCAGTTGCTGTTTCATGCTGGCTTCCTCATGCTGCTTTTCTCATACTAACGGTGCCCTGCACTTTGCTGCCATCGTTGCTAAGAGCGCCCTGATCAACCAGATAGCCCGCTTGCTCCAGCTGATTTTTCAACCGTTCGAAGCTCTGAAAGCCTTCCGCTTTGGCCTGAAAACGCAGCTCCGTGCGCCGGGCATCAAAGCGCAGATTGTCCAGCTCCATATCGGTGACCGTTGCCAGGTTGTTTTGCAAATCCAGCAGCAAGCCCAAAAAGTGCTGTTCTTGCTGCGATAAACCGGCCTGCTGCAGCTTGCGCTGCACCAAAGCACGCAGATTCACCACCGACTCGCCGGGAAAAGCCATCTGATAGGTTTGTACCGCCTGCTGATGCAAGGCTCTGGCTTGTTGGCCATAGCGCCAGCCCTCCACCGCGGTTAATGTCAGATAGCCGGTCAGGCAGAGGCAGGCCAACACTGCCGCTGGTTGCCACAACTGCCAGCTTTTATTCACGGCCCGTTTCGGCGCATAGTCCCCTTGCAACAGGTTGATGCCGGGCTGCTGCGCTTGCCGCGCCAACAGTGCCAGCGGCAACTCAGGCTCGGCCAGCTGATGGGGTTGCACCACGCTGTCTGGCCAGGGGCTGAAACTGGTCAGTTCAGGCAGGGCCGCCAGTTCCAGATAGTCCGGCCACCAAGCTTGCTCGACACTGGTGGCCTGCCAGTCGCCCTGACGCAGCAACCAGCTGCCGTTGAGCTCGATGGTGGCAGGCAAAGCATCTGCCGGCAACAGCAAGGCATCCGGCACCAACTGACGCGGCTGGAAACCGGCTTCGGTCAGCCAGCTGAGCCACTGTTCCAGCTGCGCTTTTTTACACAAAGCCACTCGCTGCAGATACTGCTCTTGCTCTTTTCGTACCTGTCCCAGCGCCAACCATAACTGTTCGATGTCCTCGGTGACATCGTCTTCCAGCAAGTAGGGCAAAGCCTGCAGCAGTTGCCGGTTTGGTTTGGCCGGCAACGGGACCTCTTTTAGCACCACATCGGCAGCCGGCACCAACGCCGTCACCGGCCTTGGCCCCAGCCGTTCGGCCAGCTCTGTTAAGGCCGCCGCCGTAGGCAAATCGCCCGAGGCAATCACTTCCTGCGTCTGCGACGACCACACCAGCCAGCTGATGGCCTGATCGGCCCTGCTGCCCAAACGGATCAGCAATTGTTCACTCATCCTGCTCCTCCAATTCGTCTGGCCACTACGGTGACCCGTTCGCCATCCTGCACCCTCAGAATGGACTCCAACCGCAAGCCGCTTTCCTGATAGCCAATGCGGGCGGTCAGTTGATAATACTCGGATTGAACCGTAATCAGCTCTTTCACGGCCGCCTCCACTTCAATACCGGCGAGCGGGCCTGTGCCCCAAAACTCGTCCGTGCTGCTAAAGCCATTGTCCGGCCTGCTGGCAATCACTTCCATCGCAGCCGACATATCCAGTTCTGCCACGATGGCACTGAGCAAGACCGCGGTTTCTTCCGTTAAGGTGTTGGCGTTAATGCGCAACTGCTGATCGTCGGGTATCACGCAAACATAAGGCTGCAACAGCTGATAATCATCCGGCGTCACCTCGTAAATGGCCCGCAACTCGGTGACCGACCCCATCAGGGTATTGGCCGCATAATACGGATAGGGCAAGGCTGCATAATCGTCATCTTCGGCACTGCCGGCGGTACGAAGCAAACTGTCTTCATCCAGCCAGTCAGCGATGCGCGCCATTAAAAACTCAGCAGGCATCGACAGCTCGGTGGCCACCAACTCCAGCAAACGCTGAAAGCTGCGCTGCTCCAGACTGGCTTCTGGCTGAGCCTGACCAGCAGGCGGCGGTGCCATATACAAGGCATTTAAATTAAAACAGCTACGCAAATCGCTGATCACGCCACTGATGGTTCCATCAGGCACCGGAAACTGAGCTCCTTGCTGGGCCCAATCCTGGCCCAGATGGCTGGTCTCCTGCCCTTGCAAGGAGCGACGCAGCACCTGGCGGGCAAAAGCTTCCGCGCCCAGCCCATACCAGAGAGCTTGCTGCTGCTGTTGCAGGTTCTGCTGGCGTTGCAAGGTAAGCTGCAAGCGACCACTCATCGACACAGCGATCACCACCACGATGGCGACAATCATCAGCACCATCACCAGGGCCACACCCTGCTGGCGTTGCCACCGCATCATCGGCTGGTCTCCATTGGCTGCACATTGGCATCGGGCAGCAGGAACACCCGCTCAATCACACCCAGTTCGCTGTGCTCCAGCCTCACCCGCACCGCAGCTGGCCACAAAGCATCGGCCCAACGCTCTTCCCAGCGCTCGCCGACCAGAAAGTGAAACTCCAGCTCGGTGATATCCTGCAGCAGTGTTTGCACTCTGGGCTCGGTGCCAGTGACGGCGTCTGGATACAGGGTATAAAGCCGCTGCAGTTGCTCCTCCTGCAGCCGGTAACCGACCGCCTGCAACTCACTGCGCGGCAGGATCATACCGGGATTGCGCCAGCCATGCTGGGTAAAGGCGAGTGCATCGCCATCGCTTTCCAACAAAAAGCGCCCACCCAGCAAACGCTCTTTGCGTGGCGCTTCGCCCTGCACCCGGATATGCCGGCTGCTGATCTGCATCAGATCCCGCTCCAGCAGCAACAAAGCAAACTGCACCTTTTGCAAACGATCGGCCGCCTGTTGCGATAAACGGTCACCTTCAGTAACGCTATTGAGGACTGCAAATGACGCCATGCCCACCATCGCAAAAATAGCCATCGCTAACAGCATTTCGATAAAGGTAAAGCCGAAACTTCGGGCCCGGCCCCTTGCTGCTATCTGGTTAATTCGCATGGGGCCGTCCAATAAAGGTGGTCAGCTGATAAACCACATCCTCAGGCTGCTCGGTCAGACTGACTTTAACAACGACCTGACGCAGATCATCATCGGCCACCTGGCTCACCTGCTGCTGCCAGAGCCAGGTCCGGTTGGCCATCTCGACTTCACCGCGGCTTTGTTCGGAGGGCGGCCAGCTGGTGTCCAACTGCAACAACACCAGTTGGTTGGCGGCCACATAGCTGGCAAAGGTCATGTCCTCCAGCCAGGCCACAGCACGGATGTGCTCGGTCACGGTACGCATCACCGCCAAGCCAGCAGTGGCAAAAATCGCCAAGGCAAACAGCACCTCGATCAGGCTAAAACCACGGCGCATCATGGTGCCCTGTCCAGCAGCTCTGTCCGAAGCAGCGGAATGCTAAACTCCCCCCGCAGCTGCAGGTACCAAAAAGGACGCTGACTTTCATCCTGAAACAGCAACTCAAAAGGGGTAATTTCGCCCGAGGACAGGATAAAAATATGCGGCAATACCGCTTCTTCTTCGTCATCTGTCTGCAGATGTTCCAACCGCTCGCGCTGGGCATTCAAAGCCCCGAGCAAGCTGTCTTGCTGCCAGGGCAAACCTTCCAATTCCAGTTGCAGTTGCTGCTGCTCAGGCAGTTGATGCCAGGCCAAAGACGCCGGCGTTTCCACCGGCTGCCACCGATCTTCGTCCGGCAGATAAACCAAAAACTTGTAGCCATCGGGCTTTACCAACACGCCCCACTCTTGTTGACGCATCAAGGCGGTTTCGGCAGCGTAATGAAACAGTTGCTGAAAACGGTAGGCTTCTTGTTTCAGCTTATCATCCCGGCTATCGCCGGAGTAATTCACCAGCACCACGGCCACCACCACCGCAAGCAGTGCCATCACTAGCATGATTTCCAGCAGGGTAAAGCCTGCCTCGGATCGCCGGGATGCATGCATCGGAGCCAATGCCTTAGTTGTCGATGTCCCAGTTGCCGATGTCGTCATCGGTGCCTGGAATGCCATCCGGCCCCATGCTAAAAACATCAATTCGTCCATACTGTCCCGGGCTAACCAGTTGATAGTCTTGCCCCCAGGGATCGCGCGGCAAGCGACGGATAAAGCCACCTTCCGGGAAGGAACGCGGCACCGGTTCCATCGTGGCGGGTTCGACCAAAGCACGCAAACCTTGCTCTGTGGTCGGGTAAAAACCATTACGAAGCCGGTACATATCCAATGCGTTTTCCAGCTGCTGAATATCGACCACCGCTTTTTGCCGATCGGCCTCTTCTTTGTTACCCATCACATTGGGCACCACCAAACTGGCGATGATGCCCAAAATGACAATCACCACCATCAGTTCCAATAAGCTAAAGCCACGTTGTTTGTTCATGTTACCCACCTACCATATGATTAAGTTCTAAAATTGGCAGCAAAATGGCCAAGACAATCAAAAACACCAGAATCGCCAGGGTGATCACCACCACAGGTTTAAAAATTTCCAGTGTGACCGTCATGGTCATTTCAAATTCCCGATCCAGCGTATCCGCCGTGCGGATCAGCATGCTGTCCAACTGACCGCTTTTCTCGCCGCTGGCGATCATGTGCAGCATCATCGGCGGAAACAACTTGGTTTGCTCCAGTGCATTGCGCAGCGAGCTGCCCTCCCGCACCCGCAAAGTCGCATCCGCCACCGCTTGCTTCATGTAACTGTTGCCCAGCACATCGCCACTGATGCGCATGGCTTCGAGCAAGGGCACTGAGCTGGCATTTAAAATACTTAAGGTCCGGGCAAAACGGGCGGTATTGATGCTGCGGATCACTTTGCCGAGCACAGCACTGTGCAGTAAAAAGCGATCGTAGCGAAAACGCATGTCTGGCCGGCGCAATAATCGTTCGACCAGCACAGCCAGCAATAATATCCCGAGCAAGGCCCAAATTCCGTAATCACGCACCCAATCGCTGGCACTGATCATAAAACGGGTTAAGGCAGGCAACTGCTGCCCCATGTACTCGAACTGCTCGGTGATTTGCGGTACCACGGCCGCCAGTAAAATGGCAATCACCGCCAGGGCCACGATCACCATCACCACAGGGTAAATCGACGCCATCAGAATTTGATTGCGCATATGCTGCCGCTGCTCGGTGTAATCCGCCAGCCGGTTGAGTACCTGGTCCAAATGGCCCGATTTTTCACCGGCGGCCACCATGGAGCGGTACAGATGATCAAACACATGCGGAAATTCAGCCAGACCTTCGGCCAGACTGTAGCCTTCGACCACCTTGGAGCGCACCCCCATCAGCATGTTTTTCAACCGCGGCTTTTCGCATTGCTCCGCCACGGCCAGCAAGGCATTTTCAATCGGCAATGCCGCTGCAACCAGGGTTGCCAGCTGACGGGTGATCAAGGCTAAATCGGCGGTAGGAATCGAGCGCTTGAAAAAGCTGCGGCGACTGGCCGAGGTTTTTTCCTGATTGGCAGCCAAGTCCACACTGAGCGGCGTCAGTTTACGCTCGCGCAGCAGTTGTCTGGCCTGACGTGCATTGTCGGCTTCCAGCACCCCTTTGCTCTTTTTACCGCGACTGTCGAGCGCCTGATAACTAAAAGCTGCCACTAGATATCCTCACGGGTCACCCGCAGCACTTCTTCCAGCGTGGTTAAGCCTGCCAGCACTTTGTCGAAGCCATCCCGGCGAATGCTGGGACAGTTTGGCCGGATGTACTTTTCAATGCTCTGTTCACCCGCTCTGTTGTGGATCATTTCCCGACTGTGATCGTCTATCACCAGCAGTTCATGAATGCCAGTCCGGCCGCGATAACCGGTAAAGTTGCAGTGCTCACAGCCAGTAGCCCGGTAAATAATGGCCTCGTCTTTCTTTTGCACACCGAGCAGTTTGCGCTCTTCCTTGTCCGGCTGATGAGCCTCTTTGCAGTGTGGGCACAAGGTTCGCACCAGGCGCTGCGCCAGCACCCCAAGCAAACTGGACGACAACAAGAAAGGCTCAATGCCCATGTCTTCCAGCCGGGTGATGGCGCCCGCTGCAGTATTGGTATGCAGGGTCGACATCACCAAATGGCCGGTCAAACTGGCCTGGACCGCGATTTGCGCGGTTTCGAGATCGCGAATTTCACCCACCATCACCACGTCCGGGTCTTGCCGCAAAATGGCACGTAAGCCCCGGGCGAAGGTCATATTGACCTTGGGGTTGACCTGGGTCTGGCCGATGCCTTCCAGTTCGTATTCAATCGGATCTTCCACCGTCAGAATGTTGCGGTCTTTGGTGTTAATCTCGGTTAAACCGGCGTACAAAGTGGTACTTTTACCCGAGCCGGTTGGCCCGGTAACCAGCAAGATGCCATGCGGCTTTAAAATCAATTGGGAAAATTGCTGCTGAATCGCCGGTGTCATGCCCAGATCGGCCAGATTCAGATGGGAGGTGTTTTTGTCGAGCAAGCGCAGCACCACCCGCTCGCCATAGCTGGATGGCATGGTCGATACCCGCACATCGACTGCCCGACCAGCAATTTTCAAGCTGATACGGCCATCTTGCGGCACCCGTTTTTCCGCGATGTCCAGTTTGGCCATGACCTTAATCCGCGACACCAGCAAACTGGAGAGCTTGCGGTTTGGCCGCAGCACCTCGCGCAAAATGCCATCGACCCGAAAACGCACCACCAGGGCTTTTTCGAAGGTTTCGACATGAATATCGGACGCGCCCAGCTTGATGGCTTCGCCCAACATGGCATTGATCAGCTTAATGATGGGCGCATCGTCTTCGTTATCCAGCAGATCTTCGGTTTCCGGAATATCCTCTGCCAACGAAGCCAGATTCACCTCGTTGCCAATGTCCTGCATGATCTGCTGCGCTTCGGATGAATCGCGCTGATAACTGGCCTCCAACAAGTTTTCAAAGGCCTCGCCAGAGAGCTTCTGAATACGAAAGGGCTCGCCCAGCATACGCCGCACTTCCTGCACGGCTTCGGGGCGGGTAGCCGGTTGCACCGACAACAAAAAGCCTTCGGGCAATTGCTGCAACAAGACCGCATGCCGTTTGGCAAAGGAGAATGGCAACCGGATGCGGGTACTGACCGGCTGCACCTCGTCCTGCGGGTTGTCGATCGATTCTGACAACAACTCGCTCATCAGTCACGCTTCCCTTTTTGTTGCTGCTGCAGGTATTCGTTAAAGCTGGGAGGCAGAATCAGGCTGTCGTCCCAATCGGGCAGCACGGTTTGCGGTGTCCGGGGCATCAGTGGGATCCCCCGCTCATCGCGGATCAACTGCTCGGCCCGAATGTAATTGTATTTGCGCTGACTGATGTCCGACATGGTAGCGCCATCCCGTACAATGGAGGCCCGGATAAAGACCATCAGGTTGCGCTTGCGTTTGCTGACGCTGGTGGACTTGAACAAATGCCCCAACACCGGAATATCACCCAGCAGCGGCACCTTGGAGACGCTTTCCTGCACGTCTTCATCAATCAGGCCACCCAGCACCACCACAGCGCCATCGTCGGCCATCACCGAGGTACGGATTTCCCGTTTGTTGATGGTGATATCCACCGCCGTGGCGCCACCAATGCTGGAGACTTCCTGTTCAATCATCAACTGCACCGCGTCCCCTTCATTGATTTGCGGCGTCACTTTCAGCTTGATGCCCACTTCCTGTCGGTTGACCTGCTGGAAGGGGTTGGTGTTGTTGGAACCAACGGTCGAGCCGGTAATCACCGGTACTTCCTGCCCCACCAGGAAGAAGGCTTCCTGGTTGTCCATGGTGGTGATGTGCGGCGTGGCCAGAATATTGGAGCTGGTGCTGGTCCGAACTGCTTGCAGCAAGGCCGCCCAGTTGCCCTGGTAAATCCCCAGCATGGCACCGTTCAGCCCCTGCAGCGATTGAGCCAGCACCGAGTAGTCCCGGTTGGAGTCCGGTGTTTGTGTCTCAATGATTTCACCGGTATTCGGATCACGGGTCCGGGTGGTGGTGCCCCGGGTAATTTGCGAGGCCACAGCAGCGCCAGCAGCGACATCCACTATCGGCACCACATTGCCGGAGCGGAAATTGGTGCCACCACCATGTTCGTTGATCCACTGCACGCCCAGATCGGTGCCACTGCCATCGAACACCTCGACAATAATGGCTTCGACCAACACCTGAGCACGGCGGATATCCAGCTGGCGGATCACCTCTTCCAGCGAACGCAGCAGATCCGGCTGCGCAGTAATGATGAGCGCATTGCTGTCGGCATGGGACTCAATACTGACACCCCGGCCCTGGGGGCTACGCCGCGGCTGGCCTTGCTGTTGTTGCGAGCCACTGGCGTCACTGACAATGCTTTCGCCGACACTTTTCAGCACCGGTACCAACTCTTCAGCCTTAGCGTATTTCAGGTAAAACACCCGGGTGTTGCCGCTGGTCTCAAGCTCGGCATCCAGCCGGCGCACTAAATCCACCACCCGCTGCCTTGCCTGCGGCTCACCACTGACCACCACGCTATTGGTGCGATCGTCCGCCACGATACGGGGTATCAGAAAGTCCGGCTGCTCGCCACGGCCTTGCGAGCGGTAGATGCTTTCCAGCACCCGCACCATTTCGGTGGCAGAGCCATAATTGAGCCGGATGATTTCTACTTCCTGATCGCCGGCACGGTCGACCCGTTGGATAATTTCCACCAGCCGGTTTACCACGGCTGCCGGCCCGGTCATCATAATAACATTGGATGGATCGTAGTTCACCACATGACCACTGCCCGCCTGATTGCTGAACTGACGCAACAAGGGCGCTAACTCACGCACCGAGACATTGCGCACCTGCACCACCCGGGTCACCATTTCATCGCCGACGCCTGGGTTGTCATCACCGACCACCGGAATGTTGGAGGTTTTGGCGTCCTTGGCCCGTACTACTTTTAAAATGCCGCTTTCCATTTCCACCACAGCAAAGCCGTAGACTTCCAGCACATTCAAAAAGAATTGGTAGTACTGCTCGGCGCTGAGCATTTCATGACTGCGCACATTGACCCGGCCCCGTACCTGCGGCTCCACAATGATGGTCCGCTCTAAGTTCATGCCAACAATGTTGATAAACTCATTGATGTCGGTGCCACGAAAATTGGGCGAGAACAACACCTCGTCGTTGCTGTGCACGGAAAAGCTGAGTGCTGCTGCCAAACCAAATATGGCAACTTTGCGGCCAAACCGCGCGATAAGAGACCCTGACTGCATCTTGACTATCACCATCTGCTGAATCGTTATTATTGGGACAGGTTGAACTGAATATCGATCAGCTCCCCATCCCGTTCTATGCGCACCGAAGCATCGCTTGCTTCACGGAGTTGCCCTAACACCTGATTGGCTTGTTGCAGGTCAGTCAACGGAATACCGTTGATCTCGACCGCCAGATCATTGGGTCGAAAGCCGAGCCGCTGAAATAAGCCGGGATCCCGGCCCGGCATTAACCGAAAACCCGCCAATTGACCCTCACGATGATGCGGTGTCACCCGAATAAAATCGAAGAAGCGCGTCGGCTCCGCCAGAATGGCTTCCCGTTGCGCCGCCAGCTCCGCTTGCTCCAGCTCAGGCGCTTCCGCCAGTGGGCTTTGCATCATCGGCTCTTCATCTTGACGTCCTAAGCCGACATTGGCTTCCGCAATGCGGGTAAACTCCACCCCATCAAGCATCAGAGTTTCGAAACGACCGGCCACCTGAAGCAGCACCCGATCTGGAAACACCTGATGCAGGCTGGCATTGGTGCCTTCAATGTCGTCACCCACCCGGTAAGCCAGTTCAGTGCCACGGCTTTCAATCACCGCACTGCCACTATCCGGTGTACTGCCAGCCACCAGGCCGGTCAATTTGACATTGAGGCGGGTTTTGGGCGCCTCAGTCACCACCGGTTCAGGTCGACGCTCGGGCACTGCATCAACTTTGCCAAATAAAGAAAAGCTCAATAAACGTTGCAAGTCGGTACCGCTGCGACTGCTGCCAGTCTGAACAGCAGCTGTCGCTTGCCAGGGATCGGTTTCAGGCTGTGGCAACAATAGCCAGCTAAGACGGGCCAACAGGTACCCCAACAGCAGAATCAACAAGGCAGCCAGCACCCGGCTGAGCTGCTTTTGCGGCAAATGCCGGGCAAATTGATTCAATTGTAACGAAAGGGACTGCCAATTCATCGGTCAAATTCTTATAATAGGAGACAGCTCATCTTACTGAGTTGTCGTACAGACAACAAGGGGCGCGAAAAACTTTCACACCCCGTTAACCGCAACCCGGTTGATTCTGACCTACTGTATAACAGAAGTTGAGCAACAACCAGAGGATTATGATGAACAGCAGCCAAAGTCAAATAACGCCCTCTGTCCGGCTGGATAAATGGCTCTGGGCCTGTCGTTTTTACAAAACACGCACCCTGGCCAAAAGCATGATCGATGGCGGTAAAGTTCACTACAACGGTCAGCGCTGCAAAGCCAGTAAGCTGGTTGAGGTCGGTGCCACCATCAAACTGGCACAAGGGTTCGATGAAAAAACAGTCCAAGTGCTGGCTCTGGCCGAAAAACGCCTGTCGGCACCGCTGGCTCAGGCCCTGTATCAGGAAACCGAGCAAAGCCTGGCTTTGCGGCAAGAGCGCGCCGAGTTGCGCAAAACCAATTCCTTGTTTGCGCCGCACCCGGAAACCAAACCCGATAAAAAGATGCGGCGGCAACTGCTGCTGATCAAATCCCAGCAATGAGAGACGCTATGAGTTCCGATACTTTATTTCGCTTTTTATTTCAGCAGCGTAATGTGCGCGGTGAAATCGTCGATCTGGCCAGCAGTTTGCAACAGATGCTGCAGAACCACGACTACCCCTACCCGGTAAAACAATTGCTGGCCGAACTGGTTGCCGCCACCAGTCTGCTGACAGCCACACTAAAGTTTGAAGGGGAGATTTCGGTGCAACTGCAAGGCGATGGCCCCATCCGTTATGCCACAGTCAATGGCAGCGATCAGCAGGTGTTTCGCGGTGTGGTTAGGCTGCAGTCTGAAGTCCGGGGAGAGGGCTTAAAAGCCCTGGTCGGTGACGGCTATATGCTGGTCACCATTACACCACAGCAAGGTGAACGTTATCAGGGCATTATTCCGCTCACAGGCGACAGCTTAAAAGAAACCCTGGAAGCCTACTTTGCTCAATCCGAGCAGCTGCCGACCCGGGTCTACCTGTTTAGCGATGTTCAGTCCGAGCAAGCCAAAGCCGCCGGTATGTTGCTGCAGGTGTTGCCGGTGGAACAGCAAAAATCACGGCAGGATTTCGATGAGCTGGTGATACTGGCCGATACCATCACGGCCAAAGAGCTGCTTGAGCTACCTGCCGCAGAAGTGGTGCACCGACTGTTCCATCAAGAGCAGGTGGAAGCCTTCCCACTGCAGCCGGTGCGCTTTGAGTGTGGTTGCTCCCGGCAAAAGTGCGAGTCGGCCATCCTGAACCTGGGGGCCGCGGCTATTGCAGAGCATCAAGCCGAAGGCAAGCTGGATATTCGCTGTGAATACTGTCAAACCAATTACCACTTTGATAGCGCAGACCTTGACGCTTTGCTGCAATCACTGCAACAGTCGCAGGATTGATCGCTGCACTATTCTTTCGGTGTTCTGGCTTTTAGCGGCAGATAGACCCGGGCTACCAGGCCACCGTGGGCATGGTTGTGCAAAGTGATTTGACCATGATGCATATCGATAATTTTCTTGATGATGGCAAGCCCTAGGCCGGCCCCCCCCGAGCCCCGGGCACTATCGCCCTGGGTGAAGGGCTCGAACATGCTTTGCATTTTCGCTTCCGGGATCCCCGGCCCATGATCCCGCACTTGCAGGTAAACCATGCGTCGACCTCGCTCTAAGCCGGTGCTGATTTCGATATCGCCCGAGCTGTAGCGTAGCGCATTTTCCAGCAAGTTATTGAGCACCCGCTTCATCGCAATACGACGCAAGGGCACCTTAGGCAAGTCGGCGGCAAGCTCATGCAGCAGCTGCCGCTGTTGCAGGTGTTCAGATTCCAGCAGCTCTTCAATCAGATCATTGAGGCAAACCGCTTGCAAAGGCTCATCTTTGTGGTGGCGGATAAAGTCCATAAACTGATCGATGATGGCATTCATGTCGTCGATGTCGTTGATGATGCCATCCCGGATCCAGGCATCGTGCTCTGGCAACATCTCACTGGCCAATCGGATTCGGGTCAAAGGTGTACGCAAATCATGCGATACCCCAGCCATCAACAAGGCCCGGTCTTGCTCCAGGTGCTTGATGCCGGTGGCCATCTGATTAAAGGCCCGGGTCACGGAGCGAATTTCGCTGGAGCCTTTTTCAGCCAGTGGCTCCGGGATTTCGCCGCGGCCAACTTTTAAGGCCGCTTGCTGCAGACTTTTTAATGGCCGGTTCAAGGTCCGAGCAAACCACCAGCCCCCGGCGACACTGAGCACCCCTATCATCAATAAATAAAAGGTCAACAAGGAAAAATTGCTTTCATCCAGCCCTGCTAGCGGCACCCGGATCCAAAAATCCGGTGCTTGTGGTGCCCGCACCCAAAATGCCAGCTGTTGGCCCTGTTCGATGCGCACTTCCGCCGGTCCACCCAGCTCCTCCGACATGGCGCTCGACATAAACTGATAGAAACGTGCCTGCTGCAAGCCATGCTGCAGCGCCAGCGTTTCCGGGTAAACTTCAATGTCGGTCGCATCCTGAAAGCGCTGCGCCATGGCCTCTGTCAGCAACGCTTGGTCCTGATCGTGATCAATAAATACCACTTTAATTTGCTTGGCAATCAAGTGGTTGATTTGTTGAGCCGTCGGCTTGATCACATGAAAGGCTACAGTGACATAGGACACCAGCTGGTTGATCAGCAGCAAAGAACCCAGCAACAACACCGTCTGACCAAAGGCACTGCGCGGCAGCAGTCTCATGAACGAACCGCACCGTCCGGCACAAAGACATACCCTAAGCCCCACACGGTTTGAATGTAGCGTGGGTGGGCCGGATCATCCTCCAGCATCCGGCGCAGGCGGGAGACCTGTACATCGATGCTGCGCTCCATCGCAGAGTAATCCCTACCACGGGCTTGATTCATCAGCTTATCCCGGGATAACGGCTCACGCGGATGACTGACCAGCACTTTCAACACGGCAAACTCACCGCTGGTCAGCGGCAAAACGTCCTCGCCTTTGCGCATTTCACGGGTGGCCAGATTAAAATGAAAAGGCCCAAAGGTGACAATGGTTTCTTCCTGCGCCGGTGCACCGGGTAATTCTTTGCTTTTACGCCGGAGTACAGCGCGGATACGGGCTAACAACTCACGCGGATTAAAGGGTTTAGGCAGGTAATCGTCGGCGCCCATTTCAAGCCCAATGATGCGATCCACTTCATCGCCTTTCGCCGTCAGCATAATGATGGGAATTTGATTTTCTTGCTGGCGCAACTTGCGGCAAATGCTCAAACCATCTTCACCCGGTAACATCAGATCCAGCACCATCAGATGGAAATGCTCACGCTCCATCAAACGCTGCATTTGCTCGTAATCAGCCACCGCTCGCACCATAAAACCTTGCTCGACAAGATAGCGCTCCAACAAAGCGCGCAAGCGTACATCATCATCAACAACCAGAATTTTGGTGGTTTCCGTGGTCATAATCAGCCATCCCAACACTCTTTTTATGCCACTATAAACCAAAACAAACCCGGAGATGCACTCCGGGTTTGAAAACAGTGTTACAAAGTTTATCCAAGCGTCATTCTTGCTGCCGCATTTGCTCGAACTCCGCCCGCGATATCCGCTTCATCGGTGGATTCACCCATTGGATTTTATTGCTCATGGCACTGTTACGGTTTGCAGCCTCAATTCGCTGAATCTGCTCATAATCTTTAATCCAGACGTAATCGCCTGGCGGTTGACTGCTGCATGCAGACAGCATCACCAGAGCCGGAATTGCAATTAAGCCAAGCTTATTCACTCTACACCTCCTGCAAGGCAATAACTTCCACTTAAGTATAGTCTATTTTTTAACCAGCAGATGCCCAAGCCGCATCATTGTGCTGAAAGGTGCATTGGGTGCGATAAGTGACTTTAAATAGCCCCAGCAGCCCCCATATCACAGTGTTATCTGTAGAACCGTCATGAAATAGATGAGCCATGAGAACAAACTTAATCAGCCGCGAGGGCTACCTTAAGCTGCAACAAGAGCTGGAGCACTTGTGGCGGGTCAAACGACCGGAAGTAACGCAAAAAGTCAGCTGGGCTGCCAGTCTGGGCGACCGCAGTGAAAATGCCGATTACCAGTACAACAAAAAGCAGCTGCGCGAAATCGATCGTCGGGTTCGCTTTTTGCGAAAACGACTGGAAGTACTCCGTCCGGTCGACTATGCCCCCGAGCAAGAAGGCAAAGTCTTTTTCGGTGCCTGGGTCGAGGTGGAAAACGATCAGGGCGAGGTGCGCTCGTTTCGGATTGTCGGCCCGGATGAAATTTATGGCCGTCATGACTACATCTCCATCGATGCGCCCATGGCCAGAGCCTTGTTGGGCAAACAAGTGGACGATGAAGTCCAGGTCAATACACCCGATGGCCGGAAAAGCTGGTTTATCAATCAAATTAGCTACCAACAACTGGCCCCTAACTCTGACTAGGCAATTGCCATTGGATTTTTATTGGAAGAACAGGGACAATTCGTCCCAATTATTTTGTGATCGCCAGCTTAGCGTCTAAAAGCCGGCCATAGGAAGCATGCATGACCATCAAGCTTGAACACCAGATTGCCACCGAAATCTCCGCCCGCCCAGAGCAAGTTCTGGCCACCATTCAGCTGCTGGATGACGGTGCAACAGTCCCCTTTATCGCCCGTTACCGCAAAGAGGTCACCGGGGGTCTGGACGATACCCAGCTGCGGACCCTGGAACAACGCCTGTCGTATTTGCGGGAGCTGGAAGATCGGCGTCAGTTGATTTTAAAAACCATCGACGACCAGGGAAAACTCAGCAGCGAGCTGCAGCAGCAAATTCTTGCCGCCGACAACAAAACCCGACTGGAAGATTTGTACCTGCCCTACAAACCCAAACGCCGCACCAAAGGCCAGATGGCGATTGAAGCTGGTCTTGAGCCTTTGGCCAATGCCATTCTTGCCCAGCCAGAGCTGGACCCGGAGCAGCAAGCGACCGGCTACCTGAACCCTGAAGCCGGCTATGGCGACAACAAAGCCGTGCTAGATGGCGTCAAGTACATTCTGATGGAACGCTTTGCCGAAGACGCCAATTTGCTGGCCCGTTTGCGCCAACAACTCAGTCAGCATGGCGTCTTGAAAAGCAGTGTGGTTGCCGGTAAAGAAAAGGAAGGCGCCAAGTTCCGCGATTACTTTGAGCACAGCGAGTTGTGGCGCCAACTGCCATCGCACCGGGCGCTGGCCATGTTTCGCGGCCGCAACGAAGGTTTTTTGCAATTGCAACTGCTGCCGGACAGCGATGAAACCGAAGCGCACCAGCGTTGCATCGCCCTGGTCGCCAGCCATTTTAACCTCAGCAATGAAGGCCGCCCTGCCGATGCTTTTTTGCAGACCGTGGCGCAATGGACCTGGAAAGTAAAGCTGCACCTGCATTTGGAAAATGACTTGCTCAGCGAGTTGCGTGAGCGTGCCGAAGAAGAGGCCATCAAAGTCTTTGCCCGCAATATGAAAGACCTGCTGATGGCAGCTCCCGCTGGCCTGCGTCCGACCATGGCACTGGACCCGGGCCTGCGTACCGGGGTGAAAGTGGTGATGCTGGATGAAACCGGCAAGCTGCTGAGCAGCCAGACCATCTTCCCACACGCGCCACAAAACCACTGGGACAAGTCGCTGCGCACCCTGCAAAACCTGTGTCAGCAATTTAAACCTGAGCTGGTGGCGATTGGCAATGGCACCGCTTCGCGTGAAACCGATCAGCTGGTGGCCGAGCTGATGAAAAAGCACCCGGAGTTAAAACTGACCAAAATCATGGTGTCGGAAGCCGGAGCTTCGGTCTATTCCGCCTCGGAGTTTGCGGCTCAGGAATTTCCGGATCTGGATGTCTCATACCGCGGCGCCGTCTCCATTGGTCGCCGGTTGCAAGACCCATTGGCAGAGCTGGTGAAAATCGAGCCCAAAGCCATCGGTGTCGGCCAATACCAGCACGATGTCAACCAAAGTCTGCTCACTAAATCGCTGGAAGCAGTGGTGGAAGATTGTGTGAACGCCGTTGGCGTGGACTTAAATACCGCATCAGTGCCCCTGCTAAGCCGGGTCGCTGGCCTCAACAAAACTCTGGCGCAAAATATCGTGCTGCACCGGGAGCAGCATGGCCGCTTCCAAAACCGCAAAGAGCTGTTAAAGGTAAGCCGGCTGGGCCCCAAAGCCTTTGAGCAAGCCGCCGGCTTTATGCGCATCAGCGGCGGTGACAATCCACTGGATGCCTCAGGCGTACACCCGGAGTCCTACCCGGTGGTGGAAAAAATTCTGGCCCAGCACCAAAAATCGCTGCAGGACATTCTGGGCAACCGCGATTTTATCAGCAAGCTGAAAGCCGAAGACTTTGCCGATGCCCACTTTGGTATTCCAACCATCAGCGATATTCTAAACGAGCTGGAAAAACCGGGTCGGGATCCACGGCCGGAGTTTAAAATGGCCAGTTTCAAAGAAGGCGTCACGACCATCGACGACTTAAAGCCTGCCATGCTGCTGGAAGGTGTGGTCACCAATGTCACCAATTTTGGTGCCTTTGTCGATGTTGGCGTGCATCAGGATGGTCTGGTGCACATTTCCTCCTTGTCCGACACCTTTGTCAGCGACCCACACAAAGTGGTGAAAGCCGGTGACATCGTCAAAGTGAAGGTGCTGGATGTGGATAAAGAACGCAAACGCATCGCGCTCACCATGCGGATGGACGAGCAGCCTGGCCAGGCAGCAGCATCAAAGAGCCCTAC
The DNA here is from genome assembly GCA_020831935.1 of Alkalimonas sp. GTDB lineage: Bacteria > Pseudomonadota > Gammaproteobacteria > Enterobacterales > Alteromonadaceae > Alkalimonas. The sequence continues at coordinate 6,528 of JAFIFR010000022.1, read as the reverse complement.
CAGCAAAGGGAAAGGCCAGCAGCCACGCGCGGCCAAGCCTGCCAAGGCGGCCGCCCCGGCCAATGCCGCTATGGGCAATGCCTTTGCCGATGCATTGGCGAAGTTAAAGAAATAGGGGTTGAGAAGCTGCGTCAGGCCAATTGGCGCAGGCTGCTTTGACTGGGTTGGGTGGCACGCTGGTAATAGCCGGTAATTACCTGGCTACGCCGCTGCAGTGTTTCTGTGTCAGACACTGCAGCCGTATTGGCTGCAGGCACACGGATTTGGTCTTCGGCTGCCGTATCGGCCCTCGCCCGACGCGGCGCTGACGGCTCATTGCTTCGGCTAATGGCTTCTTTCGCCATCTCGGCTCGGGCTGCCAGCATGCGACGACTGGCGTCAGCAGCAATTCGCCGATCAGCGGCTGAGGGCTCAGCAGGCGCCAAAGCAGCGGCGCGGACTTGCTGCATTTTTTGCACCGTTGCCTGTGGGTCACCGGGGATCTCAGAGATATCGATTTGTACTTCACCACCAACGGCATACTGATTGCCGTCCGGGCCGCGTTCGTAGGTGTAGCTTGGTGCACTGGCGTATTGGCCACCCACCGCCGCATGCGCTTGTTCGTGAGCACGGACTTCACGATCCCGCGCCTGCAGCTCACGCAACTCCTGCTGCTCAGCCCGCTCCTGCTGGCGTTGTTGCTCATCCTCAGAACGACTGTCTGGATCCCGCTCTGCGTCCTGCTCCCGGCCACGGACCGCGGCATTGGTTTCTGTCGCGGTTTGTTCACTGCGCTGCGCATTGTTGCCCGGCACTGGTTGCTGCTGTTTGGCTTTGTCATCGGTGGCAACCGGTTTTTCCGCCGCGCTTTTGGCCGCTTCTTGTACCGGCTGAAACAGATCCCGGCGCTCACCATCACGCCGCGCCATCTCCGTCGCCGGGTTGGCGGTATTCAGGCTGACGTTGGGGTAATGCGACGTGATCAACATGGCATCAAGCCTTCGTATCAATCAAGGTGCCCAGCACACTGCTAGCGGTTTCGATGGAGCGGACATTGGCTTCCGCCAGTCGCTGCTGCACGGTGAGATCCACCAAACTGGCTTCCAAGCTGGGGCCGGTGGCTGTTGGTTCAGACACAGCCGCATTGTCATCCGGCTGAACCGCGTCCAGCGGGCGGCTTTGCTGGTTGATGTTCTGGGTGCTCTGCCGCATGCCATCACTGGCCGATTGCAGACCTTGCAGGCCGGACGCAAAAGCCGACTGAATGTTCATAGGCACCTCATTTCACTTACGTCACTGGTTAATTATTAACCATTTTGGGTAAAAAATAAAGCGTTTAAGCCGGTAATTGCTGTTGGCAATGCAGCAACCAGGCAGCGCTTTCAGCCGGATGCGAGATAAAAGGCGCATGCGAGGCGTGAGCAAAGCAATGGGTCTGAGCTGATGGCACTAATTGCTGCAATGCCAGTTCAGCAGCACTGGGCACCAAGGTGTCGAGCCGGCCAAAGGCAGCATAAACCGGCATCGGTAACCGGGCCAGCTCAGCTCGCAGATCGCCATGCTGCAGCAATTCCAAGCCGCCCAGTACGGCCTCTGGTTGTGGCTCAGGCAACTGCAAAATGGCCTGGCGCAACTGCTTGATGTCTTCTTTTGCGCTGGGGCTGCCCATCGCTTGAATGGCCAAAAAGCGCTGAATGCTTTGTGGTATGTTGTGGCTGAGCTGTTGTTGAAACTGGGTAAAAATGCGCGCCGACATCCCCGGCCAGTCGGTTTGTGCCATAAAGCAAGGCGATGCCGCCAGCAGCGCCAGCGCTTGCACCTGCTGCGGAAAGCGTCTGGCCAGCTCAATGGCAACCAAACCACCCAGCGACCAGCCACAAAGTACAGCTCTGGTCGGCAGTTGCGGCTGCAACAATTCAGCCAGAGCCGCTAAATTGTAGGGTTTCGGGCACTGCCGATTCAGGCCAAAGCCCGGTAAATCCAGCGTCTGCACCTGCCAATCCTGCTGCAACCAAGGCAGCCACTGCTGCCACACCGCCTGATTCATCCCCCAGCCATGCAACAATACCAGTTGAGGCTTGCCCTGTTTTGCCACCTGCACCATACTCCTAAAAACAATGAATAAACATTTATGCTACAAAAACTATTGCACTCACTGATCCCAAACCGCTGCCTCTGGTGTGATTTAGCGGTGCACCGGCCGGGGCAACAGCTGTGCAGCTGCTGTGAAACCGCCTTGCCAGACTTTGATATTGTTTTTTATCAGGGCAATTTGCTGTGGCTGCCTGCTGTGCAGCAAGGCCTGCCCAAACTCTATGCCGAGCGCTTGCTGAGCCTGAGCTGGTATCAGGCACCTTACGATTATGCCATCAGCCAATGGAAGCACCAACATCAACTGGCCGCCGGCCACTGGTTGATGCAGCAGTTTCGGCAGATGGCTGTGCGCTACCGCGCGGAGGGACAGCCGCTGCCGGATGCCATTTGCTACATACCGATGCCAGCATGGCGTTATCTAAAACGGGGCTTTAATCAGGCCAGGTTGTTGGCGCAGGTGCTGAGCAGCTGCTGGGATCGGCCACTGCTGCCACTGCTGAAACGGCGCCGTCAGGGGTTAAAGCAGCAGCGGTTAACACGGGGCGAGCGCCTGAAAAACAGCCGGCAATTGTTTCAGCTCAATCCGGCCTGGCACGGCCGCCTGGCCGAGCTGGGACGAATTGCCCTGGTCGACGATGTGATCACCACCGGCAGCACCTTGCAACAAGCCTGCCGCTGCTTGCAGCAGCAGGGGGCCAGTCCGCCTCAGCTCTGGACGTTGGCCATCACGGCCAAAGACCGGCGTAATCCGCGCTAAGGCCTACTCCTCTTCGTCCGTTTGCGGGCTGGCGGAAAAGGTGTGTCCCAGATACAAGGCATTGATCAGCAAGCGGCTGGAGCCTTTAAAGTAGCCACGAAACACCGGATTGTCGGTCATGGCAATCACCCGACCGCGACCGTGATTGTGCGCAATTAGCGCCGCTGCCTGGCCAATACGGGGGACAAACTCCGGTGCGGTGTAACCAGCCAAGTGCGGCTGTTCACTGTACAGGGCCACATTGACAAAAGGAGCATGCGAAGGCTGCAGCAACAAGGTGCTGTTTTTAAAAAGCGGCAGCCGGTCACGTGGCAAACCAAAAGCCAGTGGATGGCTGCGATCCAACTCGGCTTCAAAAATGGCGCCGGCGATCCGCTGCCTTCCTGCCAACACCTCTTGATCGGCATAGCGCAGGTTTTGGTGGGAAATCAGCCGGTTCATCTCCGCTGGGTGCCACAATTGCGCTTGCAACAGCTCGTGCTGCACCAGCCAGCTCAAGGCTCGCTTTTGCCCCCAAAGGATGCCACCGGCATTTAGCCAACGTCGCAATGGCTCCAACTCGGCGCTGTTCCAACTTTGGTAATTGCCATCGGGCAAAATAATATGGCTGTAGCGGCTTAAATCAATTCGACTGAAACGATCAGGCTCCACCATGCTGGGCGAAATGCCCGCCAGACGCTCCAGGTTGTACCACAGCTCACCGACCTCGGTTGAGTTCATGCCGGGCCCGGCCAGCAGCAATACCTGAGGCAAGGTCACCGGCACAAAACGGAAGCTGCCCAGATCACTGCCCTGCGGCGTTAAACCCGTTTGCACCGCATAAAGTGGCAATGACAGCCGTTGCTGCGCTGCCAGCAAGCGGCTAAACCAGTCGGACTGCTGCTGCAAACCGGCCGGGATCAACACCGAGCCGGCGACAAAAGGCTGGGGTCCATCCGGGGTCACTGCGGTAAAATCAGCTTGAGCGACTTTGGCGACGACCCCATCGGCCAGCAACGCTTGCAGCAACAAAGGCGCATTCTGATCCTGCCAGTCAAAGGCGTACGCATAGGCGCCTGGCTCAGGCGCAGCAACGGACTGAGCAATCTCTTGCCAGTTGTCATTGCTCAGTACCCGGGATGGGTCCCGCTGCACCGGTCGAAACTCAATGTTGAAGGCGTAAGGCAAGGTCCAGCTGGAGACATCGTAAAAGGTGTTATCCGGGAAGTTTTTCCGGGTACTGAATGCACCTTTCAGCAGGCGGTACTGTGGCTGCTGGAAGGGCACAAAGTAGCTTTCACCGGCCCGGTAACTGTGCTGCCCATCCTGCCAGTCGCGCACCAGCGGGTAGACCTCAATCTGATGCTGCCGTAACAACCGCAGCAATGCCTGCAACCGGGTTTTATCCTGTCCTTCGGTCAGCATGTAGCCACGGTAATTTTCCTGCCGGGCTTCGGTTTGCCCCAGGCGGAAGAAGTCCAGCTGATAGCGCTGCAGTTCGCGGCGGTATTCCACCGAGCCCCGAATGGTCGACAGCGAGGTCAGCAACTGATTGCGAATGGTACGCTCAAAGGTCAAAACGCCGTGAATGGATTCCTGCGCATGGCCCCGACTACTGGCTTGCTCAAACAGTATGCCAACGCCACCGGTCACATCCGGGTAGGTCGAACCTTTGCCAATGTAAAAGTCATCGAAGCTTTCTTCGGTGTAGTACAGCTCTTTCACCTGATCCAGACTGGCAGCATGAAACTCCGCCAGGATGCGGGTCAGTTCGAAATTGCGCTCAGGCGTCAATGGGTAATTGCGGCTTGGGATCCCGGGCTGAAAAAAGTAGGTGCTGTTGGTGCCCATTTCGTGAAAATCACCCAGCACCTGGGGCAACCAGCGATGGTACTCCGCTATCCGAGCCTGACTTTCCGGATGCTGCAACAGCAGCCAGTCCCGGTTTAGATCGAACCAATAATGATTGGGTCGACCGTTGGGCCAGGGCTCAACATGCTCACGATGCTGCGGATCCGCCACCGGCGTTTTGCCACGGTGCATATTGACCCAATGCGAGAAACGATCGTGACCATCCGGGTTCAGGCTAGGCTGAATAATGATCACAGCTTCGTCCAGCCATTGCTGCACCTCGGTGCTTTGACTGGCGGTCAGGTAGTAAGCCAGAGCCACAGCGGCGTGGGCGGCACTGGGTTCGTTGCCATGCACACCGTAGCCCAACCAAACAATCACCGGAGCATCATCGGGCAGGGCCTGACCCAAGCTCTGCGCCTGATTCTGCTGGCGAATTTGCTCCAACCGGCTCAGGTTGGCTTCGGATGAGACGATCAGTTGCAGCAAAGGACGCCGCTGATGGCTGTAGCCAATCACCTGCAACTCAGCCTGCGCAGAATGCGCTGCCAGACGCTCAAAGTACTGCTGTATCTGGTCATGACGCCAATGCCACTCGCCCATGGCGTACCCGGATGTTTGGGCTGGGGTTGGCACCTCAGGATCAAGCGCACTCTCTGGCCAGATGGCTTGCAGGTGAAAGCTGCACAGCAGCAACGTCAGTAACAGGTGTTTCATGCAGTTGTCTCCGGATTTGAAAACCCGTATCGTGAGGATACTTGGTATAAGTGTCCAATAAAGGCCACCCAAACTCAAGCCGGGCTGGAAACCCTTCGTCAGGAAGAGTATCATAGGCTATAACCTAGTAATTTAGTCAGGTACTACCGATGATCGCAATTTCTGAAAGTGCACAGAGTCACTTTGTTAAGCTGTTGGAGAAGCAGCCCGAAGGCACCCATATCCGGGTCTTTGTCGTCAACCCAGGCACGGCCAGCGCGGAGTGTGGCGTTTCTTACTGTCCGCCCGACTCGGTGGAAGCCACCGATACGCAGCTGCCTTTTACTGGTTTTTCTGCCGTGGTCGATGCCGAGAGCCAGCCATTCTTAGTGGATGCTGAAATTGACTTTGTCACCGATCAGATGGGCTCACAGCTGACGCTAAAAGCGCCGAACGCCAAGGTACGCAAGGTCAGTGACGATGCTCCGCTGCGCGAACGGGTCCAATACATGATTGATGCCGAAATTAATCCACAGCTGGCCAATCATGGCGGCAATGTTCGGGTGGTCGAGCTGAACACCGACGGCGTTGTGGTGCTGCAATTCGGTGGTGGCTGCAACGGCTGTGCTCAGGTTGATTTAACGCTGAAAGAAGGCATCGAAAAAGAGCTGCTGAATCGTTTTGCCGGCGAGTTAACCGGCGTGAAAGATGTAACCGAACATCAGCGTGGTGAGCACTCATACTACTAAAATGCCCGGTCGGCCCAAATTAGAACAAGGAGGCCCTGTGAAATCAATGCTACTCAGTCTGTTGCTGTTGCTCTGGCTGCTTTGCTCGCCAGCCCAGGCCGCGGTGATCCTGATCTACCATCACATTGCCGAAGACACGCCCAGAGTCAGCAGCACCACCGAAGCCGAACTGCGTGAGCATTTGGACCACCTGAAGGAACACAACTTTAAGGTCATGCCTCTCGATGTCTTGCTGCAACAGCTGAAAAATGGTGAGCCGGTGCCGTACAATGCGGTTGCCATTACCTTTGATGATGGCTACGCCAACAATTACACCACCGCCCACCCTATTTTGATGGAGTATGGCCTACCCTACACCATTTTTATCAGCCCGGGCGACATCGACAACCGCACCGGGCCGGTGATGAGCTGGGATCAGATCCG
>JAFIFR010000274.1 GCA_020831935.1 Alkalimonas sp. | reverse complement strand
CCATCAGTTTTTCGACCGCATCCGGGCGGTTGTGCACAGCAAATTTATCCACCAGGGTAGCGCTGGCCTCATTCAGACCAATCAATTCCACCTCGGTGCCTTCGCGGCGGAATTTGATCACCACCTTATCCAGCGAGCTGATGGCGGTGATATCCCAAAAGTGGGCCCGGCTTAAATCGATGCGAACCTTTTCCACCGCTTCTTTAAAATCAAAGCCCGCAATAAACTGCTCGGCCGACGTGAAAAAGACCTGACCAACCACCTGATAACTGCGCTCCTGACCATCGTTCGACAAACTGGAGCCGATGTACAAAATCCGGCCCACTTTGTTGGCAAAAAACAGCGCACTCAAGAGCACACCCACCAGTACACCATAAGCCAGGTTATGGGTAAAGACCACCACCACCACAGTGGCAATCATCACCACACTGGAGCTTTTCGGATTGGAGTTTAAGTTTCGCACTGAGCTCCAGTCAAAGGTCCCAATGGACACCATAATCATCACCGCCACCAGAGCCGCCATCGGGATGAGACCCACCCACTGATCCAGGAATACCACCAGGATCAGCAACAGAATGCCAGCCAACAAAGTCGATAGCCGGGTACGGCCACCGGATTTGACGTTGATCACCGACTGACCAATCATGGCACAACCAGCCATACCGCCAATCAGACCTGAGCCGATATTGGCCACGCCCTGGCCGACACATTCACGGTTCTTATCGCTGCTGGTATCGGTTAAATCATCAACAATAGTGGCGGTCATCAGGGATTCGAGAATACCCACCACAGCCAGCGCCAGCGAGTACGGGAAAATGATGGCCAAGGTTTCAAAGTTCAGCGGTACATCCGGCCACAGGAAAATCGGTAGGCTGTCCGGCAGCTCGCCCATATCGGCAACGGTGCGCAGGTCCAGCCCAAAATACAACGCCAAGGCAGTGAGGACCACAATGCAAACCAGCGGCGATGGGATGGCTCTGGTCACATAAGGAAACAAATAAATAATGCCCAGGCCCAGAGCCGTCATGCTGTACACCAGCGCAGAGCCATGCTGGCCGGTCAGCTCCGGCAGCTGCGCCATAAAAATCAGAATGGCCAGTGCATTCACAAAGCCGGTGACCACAGAGCGCGAGACAAAGCGCATCAGCTCACCGAGCTTAAGTACCCCAAAGATAATTTGCAGCAGACCACAGAGCAAGGTCGCGGCCAGCAGATACTCCAGGCCATGCTCCCGCACCAGAGTGACCATCAGCAAGGCCATGGCACCGGTTGCCGCCGAAATCATACCCGGCCGGCCACCAGCAAACGCCGTGATCACGGCAATACAAAAAGAAGCGTACAGGCCGACCTTGGGGTCGACCCCGGCAATAATGGAAAAAGCGATGGCTTCAGGAATCAGCGCCAGCGCCACCACGATGGCGGCCAGCACATCACCGCGCAGATTGGAAAACCAGTTTTGTTTGATAGAAGCAAGCATGTTGTTCGTCCCGCGTCGTTCGGTTGAAAGTAAAGAGTGCTGATGTTGCAGTACCACCACTTAGCGCAGTGCCCAGCCCAGCAATTTCATTGGATCGTACGTAGGAAAAACACTTACATTGGCCCGCGCCCTTAGCACTGATGACAGAAAAAGGCGCGTAGTGTAGAGGAATTCCGGCTTAAAAGCCAGAAAATGGCCGGTTTGACAGGTTTATCCGGTCAAAACGACGAAAACAGCACACTTCTTATCAATAGTAACCTTGCTGACTAGCGCTACCCAACAAGGCTGTAACAGTCTGTGGTCAGCAAAGAGATCCTCACTGCCGTTGCAGCAGTGAGTGCATTAGCACCTCCAGCTTTTCCAGCCCTTCATGCATCACCTCAAACTCAATGGTCAGTGGTGGCAGGAACCGGATCACATTGCCGTAAAAACCACAGGCCAGCAGGATCAAACCGTGTTGCTCTGCCGCCTTGATAATGCTTTGCGTCAGCTCCGGATTGGGCTGATTGGGGTCCCCGTCTTTTACCAGCTCCATCGCAATCATGGCGCCTTGCTGGCGAATATCGCCAATCAAAGCCGGGAACTGACGTTGCAGGCTGTGCAAACTTTCGGAAAACGCAGTGCCAATGGCGCGGCTGCGCTCCACCAGATTTTCCTGCTCCAGCACATCCAGCACAGCTAAGGCCGCAGCACAGCCGACCGGCGAGCCACCATAGGTACCGCCAAGACCGCCCGGCAGTGGCGCGTCCATGATCGCACTTTTGCCCACCACAGCCGCAATCGGGAAGCCACCGGCTATGCCTTTGGCCATGGTCATCAGATCCGGCTCGATGCCACTGTATTCGGTGGCAAAGAATTTGCCGGTACGGCCAAAGCCGGTTTGAATTTCATCGGCGATCAACACCATGCCGTGCTGATCGCACAGCTGCCGCAAGGCCTGCATAAATTCTTTCGGTGCCGGATAAAAGCCCCCTTCCCCCTGCACGGGTTCAATAATAATGGCCGCGACATCCTCGGGCGCTATGTCAGTTTTAAACAGCGCATGCAGGGCTTTTAAGGCCTGTTCAACCGAAACCCCATGGTATGGGATCGGAAAAGGCGCATGGAAAATATCGGCCGGAAAAGGACCAAACAGGTTTTTGTAGG
>JAFIFR010000021.1 GCA_020831935.1 Alkalimonas sp. | reverse complement strand
CGTCCCTGCCGACTGGGGCGCTTATTGTTGGCGGGCCTTGCAGCCGGACGCTTTTTCGCTGACTCCGAAGCAGGCTTTGGCTTGGGCTTGGCTTTGACAGCCGTGCTTTTGGCCGGTGTTTTTTCGGCAATCTGGTGTTTACGCACCGCCCGGCGAATACCGGCAATACGGCGACGTCGTTCGCTGCGGTCTTCGGCTTTAAGCAGGCTTTGGGTTTCAGCGGGCAGCTTCACCAACTCGCGCAGGTAATTGACCTCGTCCAGCGTGCATTCGGCATAGCCGCCGGCTGGGATGTGCTTGGGCAGGTGCAGGTCGCCATAGCGCACCCGAATCAAGCGGTTGACCACGGTGCCCTGCGACTCCCACATCCGACGCACTTCACGGTTGCGTCCTTCGGTCAGCATCACATGAAACCAGCGGTTTAACCCCTCGCCCGGCAGTACTTTGATTTTCTTAAAGTGCGCTTTGCCATCTTCCAGCATCACCCCGGTCCGCAGTTTCTGAATGGTGGCATCGGTGACTTCGCCAAACACCCGCACTGCGTATTCACGCTCTACTTCAAACTTAGGGTGCATCAGGCGATTGGCCAGTTCACCATCGGTGGTAAACAACAACAAGCCCGAGGTATTGATATCCAGCCGGCCAATGGCAATCCAACGGCTGCCCTGCAATTTGGGCAAGCGATCAAACACCGTGGCGCGCCCTTCCGGATCATGACGCGAACAAATCTCACCTTCCGGTTTGTGGTAAGCCAGCACCCGACAGACCTGGGCGTCTTCACTGATGGTTTTCACCACATGGCCGTCTACCCGGATCACTTGCTGGGCTTCAACCCTGTCGCCCAGGTAAGCCACCTTGCCATCGACGGAGACCCGGCCATTGCTGATCAGAGTTTCCATTTCACGACGCGAGCCAACCCCGGCCCGCGCCAATACTTTCTGTAACTTTTCACTCATGCATTGCTCTCCTGTCGTCCCGACGGTAATTCCCCGGCATCGGTGATGCCAAGTTGCTGAAAGGCCATCAGCTCTGGTAGCTGTTCCAACCTCTGTAACCCAAAATAATCCAAAAACTGGGCGGTGGTGGCATACAAGCCAGGTCGCCCTGGTACTTCTTTGTGCCCCACCACTTTGACCCAACCTCTGTCCTGCAAGGTCCGCATGATCTGCGAACTGACACTGACCCCGCGGATATCTTCAATCTCGCCCCGGGTGATCGGCTGACGGTAGGCGATCAGCGCCAGGGTTTCGAGCACCGCCCGCGAATAGCGTGGCGAACGCTCCGGCCAAAGCTTGGCCAAAAACTCGCTGAGTTCAGGCCGGCTTTGAAAATGATAGCCAGAAGCCGTTAACTGCAATTGTACACCACGGCCGGCATAATCTTGCTCGATTTGCGCCAGAATCCGCTGCACTTTCTTTTTACTCAGGGCAAAGTCTTCCAGCACGGAGTTTTGCAGCTGCTCCAACGACAAGGGCTGCTCGGCGGTAAAAAGCGCCGCTTCCACCAGTTGCAGCAACTGCAGCTCAGAAATCACCCGTTTCATGCTTCGGCTCCGGTTGCCACTTTTAAATGAATGGGGCCAAACAAGGCCACTTGCGTCAGGGTAATCAATTTTTCTTTGCTCAACTCCAAAATCGCCAAAAAACTGACCACCACGCCATCCCGCCCTTCGGCCAGCTCAAAGCAAGCTTCAAACGGCAGGTAATCGTGCTGTTGAAGCAAGGCCAGGATCCGGCTCATCCGCTCCCGGGTCGACATCTGCTCCCGCTGAATATGATGGTGCTGAAAGTCTTTCGCCCGCTTCATTATGTCTTTTAACGCCAGCAGCAAATCTTCAACCGCCACGTCAGGCAGGATCACCAGGGGCTGAAAATTGTCCGCCAGACTGGCCTGGCCGGCAAAGTAGTCACGCTCCTGCCGCGGTAGGCTATCAAGATCGGTGGCCGCTTGTTTAAAGACCTCGTACTCCTGCAAACGGCGGATCAGCTCGGCGCGGGGGTCCTGCTCCTCTTCCTGGCTGTGCTGATGCTTTGGCAGCAGCAAGCGGGACTTGATCTCCGCCAGCATAGCCGCCATCACCAGGTATTCAGCAGCCAGCTCAAAGTTCAGCTCCTGCATCAGATCAATGTATTCCATGTACTGCTGGGTGACTTCCAGTACCGGCAGCTGCACAATGTCGAATTTGTGTTTTCGGATCAGGTAAAGCAGAAAGTCCAGCGGGCCCTCGAAGGTATCAAGCAGCACCTCCAGCGCATCCGGCGGAATGTACAGGTCGTCCGGCCGCTCCAGCACGGCCTCGCCACGGATAAACGCCAGTGGCAGCGGCTGCTGGACCGTTAGCGGAGTCAGATCGCCCGGTTCATCCATCAGCAGCGATCAGCGAAATGGCTGCACGTCGCCCAGGCCTTCCCGCACGATGACCGGCTCGCCATCGGATAGGTCAACCACGGTGGTCGGCGCCTCGGCAATCACGCCGCCGTGCAGGATCAGATCGACTTGCTTTTCCAGCTGAAGACGCATTTCCTCCGGATCCGGCTCAGCAAATTCTTTGCCTGGCAGCAACAAAGTGGTCGACATCAGCGGCTCGCCCAGCTCTTCAAGCAGCGCCAGGGCAATGCGGTTCTGCGGAATACGCAGGCCAATGGTTTTCTTTTTGTCATTGAGAAAACGCCGCGGTACTTCCTTGGTGCCTTTTAAAATAAAAGTGTAGGCCCCCGGCGTGTTGTTTTTAATCAACCGAAAGGCGGTGTTGTCGACTTTGGCAAACAAAGACAATTCGGATAAGTCTCGGCACATCAGGGTAAAGTGGTGATCGCCATCAATCTGCCGAATACGCAGGATGCGATCATGGGCCGCTTTATCGCCCAAATGACAGGCCAGGGCATAGCCACTGTCGGTTGGATACACCACCACGCCACCGCGCTGAATGATTTGCACGGCTTGCTTAAGCAAGCGTTGCTGTGGATTATCGGGGTGAAGATGGAAAAACTGACTCATGGGATTCTTCTTATGGTTATAGCTGTTTGTTAGGCTTTGCTCGCTAAGCCTCGGCTCATTCCGACGAAAGCGGTAAAGCCTGTTGGCCGGTAAGAGCCCAGTTGGCCCAGACCGGCGTCATGGCCTCGGTTAAATATAGATTTTTTCCCAGCTCATTCCAAGGCGTTGGCTGATGAAAGTCTGAACCGACCGAGGCCAACAAGCCATACTGCTGGCATAGAGCCCAAAGCTCTGCCCGCTGCTGCGGTGTCTGCTGAGGGGACACCACTTCCATGGCATCGCCACCGGCGCTGGCGAAATCCACCACCAAACGACGCAGCCACTTGCCCGAAAGCTGGTATTTCAGTGGGTGCGCCAGCACGGCCTGGCCACCTGCCTGCTGGATCCAGACCACGGCTTCCGCCAGCTCGACCCAGTTGGGCGCGACATAACAGGACTTGCCTCGCCCCAGATATTTATCAAAAGCTTTGCCCATGGTCTCCACCACACCTTGCTGCACCAGATAACGGGCGACATGGGCCCTGGTTAAAGCAGCGCCATCGGCCATGGCTTCGAGTGCCGGAAAAACATCGGGCAACTTACAGCGCCGGCTTAACCGCTCGGCAATGGCCTGGACCCGCTCGGTGCGTTTATGCAGTTGTTGCTGCAAACGTTGCTGCAACACCGGGCAATCGGCATCAATGTTCAGCCCCACCAGGTGGATTTCAAAACTGTGCCAACGGCTGGAAATTTCTACACCTGGGATCAGCTGCAGGCCTTTGCCATGAGCTGCCAGATAGTCCCGCGCTTCCGGGATCGCCGCCACCGTATCGTGATCGGTAATGGCCAGCACATCCACCCCGCGCAACTCGGCGCGCTGCAGCAGCTCGACCGGCGTTAATAAGCCGTCGGAATGGCGGGTATGGCTGTGCAAATCGATTTTCATGCGAACTCCTGCTTGAGTTCACATTATCGCATACTTTAGTCCCAATAACGATTCAAAACATCAGGCTCAGCCGAAGTCCGGCCCCCCATTGGGTGCTGCGAGCAAACTCACCTTTACGCTCCCGCTCAAAGCTGGATTCCGTTGGGTCATACGGCCTGCGACTTTCAAAGGAGTACATCGCACCATAGGCATCCAGGCGCAGCAAAGAACCAGAGCTCTGCCAACTCAGACCGGCCTGGGCATGCAAATCAAGACGCATGTCTTCCACACTATCCAACCACTGCAATGGATTCAAGCCAATCATAGCGTAAGGGCCTATGGGCTGATTCATGGTAAAGCGCACCGTCATAAAGTACCGGGTTTTATCCGACAGCTCGGCGCCAGCTCGAGGGAGACGTTGCCCAAGCACACCGATTTCGGTAAAGTAGTCAGCAAAACGGACTTGTGCCGCCAGATAGCCACCTGGGTGCAAGGTATCATTCAACAGTTCGGTACTCACCCCCACTACCCCATGAAGACGTTGCTTCTTCTTGATGGGACTTGCCCGATAACGTGAATACGGGGTAATCACATCCCTGGCCTGAAAACCCGGCGTAGAGTCGCTAGATGCAATTAGGCTCAGTGCCGGCACAGTTGGGCTGGCGTCGGACGAAGCAGCTGCAAGTGACAGCGGCAGCAACAGACAACGGCTCCAAACAAGTGAACGAAACAACACAGACATACCAACAGTTTCCATACAATTGTAAAAAATTGAACCTTAGTTGCTGCTCGCTGAATGGAATCTGAACATTGGTGCAAATTCATAATGGCCATCCAGACATTTATCAGTTTATAATGCCGGCTTAAACTGTTGCGATTTTTTTCATCCGGCCTCTTGACCTGAATGGAAAATCGCGGTTTTATAGCACAAACGATAATTAAGAACGTGATTAAAGCTAATGCAACTTCTCAATGCCTGTTCATTCACTGCAATCAACTGGTGGTGGCACACTCCCAACGGGCGTGTGTTGTAGGCGTTGTTTTAGCTTTAATAACCTAAGCCCGTTTCGATGAAACGGGCTTTTTTTTGCTTCAAATTCAGAGCGTTTCAGAGGCAGAGCGCTTTAAGATGCAGAGAGTATTATGATTTTCAGTCACATAACAGAACAAGCCGGTGAAGTTGCCAGCATTGCCATGGCAATGGACTACCAGCCTGATCCGCTGGTGTGTTACCAGCAACTGGCAGCGGCCAACCCCTGCTCCCTGCTGCTGGAATCGGCTGAAATTGACAGCAAGGACAATCTGAAAAGCCTGCTGTTGATTGATGCGGCGCTGCGCATTGAATGCCGTGGCCAGCAGGTGGAACTCGAAGCCTTGAGCGCCAATGGCGCAACCTTGCTGCCCTATCTGGCGGATAAACTGCAGCAGCAAGCCCAAGTCGAGCTCAGCAGCGAGCGGTTGAAGGTGCAGTATCCGGCTGCCGATCCGCTGCTGGATGAGGTCAGCCGTTTGCAACTGGCCAATCCTTTTAGTGTGCTGCGCTGCATTCAATCGCAGCTGAACAATCAAAGCGATGAGCCCTTTGCCATTTTCCTGGGCGGTGCTATTGGCTACGACATGATTGCCACCGTCGAAACCCTGCCAGAGGTGCCGGATGGCGACAATTGTTGCCCGGATTACCTGTTTTATCTGGCCGAGACCCTGCTGATTACCGATCATCAGGCACAGAGCAGTCGGCTGATTGGCAATGTATTCTGCGGTGAAGGCGCAGCAGCCAATTGCTTTGCCATCGGCAAACGGCTGGAACAGCTGAAACAAAAAAGCCTGCAACAGCACAGCTTTCGCCCCACAAAGCAGCCCGCCAGTGACAGCAGCGTGGCCGTGGATATCAGCGATGACGATTTTAAAGCCCAGGTGCAGCGATTAAAGCAACACATTGTCTGTGGCGACATCTTCCAGGTGGTGCCGTCACGCTGTTTTCGTCTGCCCTGCCCCGAGCCACTGGCCGCCTACGCCCGCTTAAAGCAACTGAACCCCAGCCCTTACATGTTTTTTATGCAGGACAGAGGCTTCAGTCTCTTTGGCGCTTCCCCTGAATCGGCGCTGAAATTCGACGCCAGCAACCGCCAGGTGGAAATCTACCCGATCGCCGGCACCCGACGCCGTGGTTTTCATGCCGATGGCAGCATCGATGCCGATCTGGACAGCCGGATTGAACTGGAGCTGCGCCAGGACGAAAAAGAAAAAGCCGAACATCTGATGCTGGTGGACTTGGCCCGCAACGATGTTGCCCGCATCTCAGTGCCGGGCAGTCGTTTCGTCAAGGAGCTGCTGAAGGTGGATCGCTATTCCTACGTAATGCATCTGGTCTCCCGGGTGATCGGCACCTTAAAACCGGAGCTGGATGCACTGCACGCCTATCAGGCCTGCATGAACATGGGCACCCTGGTCGGCGCGCCGAAAGTCAAAGCCGCCGAGCTGATTCGCCGGGTGGAGCAAAAACGCCGCGGCAGCTATGGCGGCGCGGTCGGCTACCTGCAAGGCGATGGCAGTTTTGACAGCTGCATCGTGATCCGCTCGGCCTTTGTCAAAGACGGTGTGGCCTCGATTCAGGCCGGTGCGGGTGTGGTGTTTGACTCCGACCCTCAAGCCGAAGCCGATGAAACCCGCAGCAAAGCTCAGGCGGTGATCCGCGCCATTCAAACCGCCAGCACGCAGGAGGCGCCATGACCACCTTGTACATGCTCGATAACATCGACTCCTTTACCTACAACCTGGTCGACGAATTTGAACAACTGGGGTATCAACTGAAACTTTACCGCAACACCGTGCCCGCGGCCTTTATTCTGCAACAAATGCAGCAAGAGCAAGGCCCAACCGCTCTGGTGCTGTCGCCCGGTCCAGGCGCGCCAGCCCAGGCTGGCTCAATGCCAGAGCTGATACGGCTGGCCGAAGGGCAGTTCCCGATGCTGGGCATTTGCCTTGGCCATCAAGCCCTGGTGGAGCACTTTGGTGGCCGCGTCGGTCAGGCCGGTGAAACCGTGCATGGCAAAACCTCGGCCATCGCGCTGACGGAGCACCCGGTCTTTGCTGACTTGCCACGCAGCTTCTCGGTGGCCCGTTACCACTCGCTGATCGCCACTGAAGTGCCTGCGTGTCTGAGTGTCATTGCGGCACTGGGCAAGATGCCGATGGCCATTGCCCACCAAGCGTTGCCGGTACTTGGCTTTCAGTTTCACCCGGAGTCAATTCTGACCACGCTGGGCAAGCCGCTGTTAAAACAAAGTCTGGATTATTTGCTGTCAAGGAGCCTTGTATGATCACTGAACTGGTGCAAAAACGTTTAAACGGCGGTCGCTTTGACCAGCAAGAAGCCCGGCAGTTTTTTCGTGCTGTGGTGGACGGCCAGGTTGACCCCATCGAATTAACGGCGGTGCTGGTGGCCGGTAAGTTACAAGGCATTGATGCCGCAGAAGTTTCCGGTGCGGCTCAGGCGCTGCGCCAGGCCGCCACGCCTTTTCCGATCGTTGCCAGCGACAGCATTGATTGCTGCGGCACCGGTGGTGATGGCAGCAACACCATCAATATCTCCACCACTGCCGCCATTGTTGCTGCCGCAGCCGGGCTGTCGGTCGCCAAACACGGCAATCGCAGTGTCTCCAGCAAGTCCGGCTCTGCCGATTTGCTGGAAAGTCTGGGCGTCAACATTCAACTGTCGCCGCAACAGGCGGCAACCAGTTTGCAGCAAGCCGGCTGCGCCTTTTTATTCGCCCCGCTGTACCATGCCGGCATCCGGCATGCGATGCCAGTACGGCAGCAACTTAAAACCCGGACTCTGTTTAATGTACTGGGCCCTTTGCTCAACCCCGCCTCTCCCGGATATCAACTGCTGGGCGTCTACGATGCGGCCCTGGGTCCGGTCATGGCCGAGGCTCTGGCGCAACTGGGTGTGCGCCGGGCCTGGGTGGTGCACGGCAGCGGCTGCGATGAGATTGCGCTGCACGGCCCAACAGAGGTGACCGAGCTGGCCGATGGCAACATCCGTCAATTTCAGTTAACCCCGGCTGATTTTGGCCTGAAAGAGCGCGCCTTAAGCGAACTGGCCGGTGGCAGCCCGGCAGAAAACGCCGCCGCCAGTTTGGCTATTTTGCAGGGCAAAGGCCTGCCGGCGCATCAGGATGCCATTGCCGCCAATGTCGCTGCCATGATGGTTATTTGTGGCCAACATAGCGATCTAAAAGACAACGTAGCCCATATTAAACAGCTGCTGCAAGGCGACCAGGGCTATCAACGCCTGCAACGAATGAAGGAGTTGTCCAATGGCTGATATTCTCAGCAAAATCATCGATGCCAAGCGTCTGGAAGTCGCCCGGCAAAAAGCGGAGCGACCACTGGATAGCTTCCTGGCCGAGCTCAAACCCAGTGAGCGTGATTTTCTAAAAGCACTGCAGCAGCCTGGTCCACGTTTTATTCTGGAGTGCAAAAAAGCCTCGCCATCCAAAGGGCTGATTCGGCCAAACTTCGATTTAAGTGAATTGTCTGCAGTCTATGGCCGCTACGCCGACTGCATTTCAGTGCTGACCGACAGCGAGTTTTTCCAGGGCAGTTACCACAACCTGAGCCAGATGCGGGCTCTGGTGGACCAGCCGCTGCTGCACAAAGACTTCATCATCGACCCCTACCAAGTGTACCTGGGCCGGCGGCATGGCGCCGATGCGGTGCTGCTGATGTTGTCGGTATTAAATGATGACGAGTATCAGGCACTGCACCAGGTGGCCGATGCGCTGGCCATGACAGTGCTGACCGAGGTCAGCACTGTCGAGGAAACCCAGCGAGCCGTCGCACTCGGTGCCCGGCTGATTGGCATTAACAACCGCAACCTGCGCGATTTATCGACCGACCTGACCACCAGCGTGACCCTGCGCGGCTTTATTCCACCCGAAACCACCGTGGTCTCTGAGTCCGGCATTTACACCAATCAGCAGGTGCGGCAGCTTAGCGAAGTGGCCGACGCCTTTTTGGTCGGCAGCTCCTTAATGGCGCAAGCCGATTTGGCCCTGGCCTGCAAGCGCCTGACCCGCGGCGAGCACAAAGTCTGTGGCCTGACCCGGCCCGAAGACGTGCTGGCGGTGGCAGAGGCCGGTGCCTGCTACGCCGGCCTGATTTTCTACCCCAAATCGCCCCGCGCAGTCAGCCTGGAGCAGGCTCAGCACCTGGTCGCCGCCGCACAGGCGCAAGCTGCTGCGTCCTTGCACAGCACGGGGGCCTTGCAGTTTGTCGGCGTCTTTGTTGATGCCGCGCCCCACGAGGTGGCCAGCACCGCCCAAGAGCTTGGGCTTTCGGCTGTGCAGCTGCATGGTCAGGAAAACGATGCCTATATCGACCAACTGAAACCCTTGCTGCCGGCAGGTACCGAAATCTGGCGTGCCTACCGGGTTGGTGATAGCTTGCCCAACTTTACCAGCAAAGCCGATCGTCTGCTGCTGGATACCTACCAGGCCGGCACTGCCGGCGGGACCGGCCAGACCTTTAACTGGCAGTTACTGCAGCCATTGGACACCAGGGTGCCAGTGATGCTGGCCGGCGGTCTGAACCCAGACAATGTGGTCGCCGCACTGAAGCTGCCGGTAGCCGGGCTGGATATCAACTCCGGCATTGAGCAGGTGCCTGGCATCAAAGATCAGCACAAATTAACCATTACTTTTAACCGGATCCGAGAGTTTTCTTATGACAAAGCGTAGTATATCTGCCTATTTCGGCGACTATGGCGGCATGTTCGTGCCAGAACTGCTGGTGCCGGCCTTAAAGCAACTGGAACAGGCTTTTATTGAAGCCCAGGACGATCCGGCCTTTCATGCCGAATTTCAGCATTTGCTGACCAGCTATGCCGGCCGGCCTACCCCACTGACCCTGTGCCGCAATATTTCTCCCAACCCCAAAGTTAAAATTTACTTAAAGCGGGAAGACTTGCTGCATGGCGGCGCCCATAAAACCAATCAGGTACTGGGCCAGGCCTTGCTGGCAAAGCGGATGGGCAAGAACGACATCATTGCCGAAACCGGCGCCGGCCAGCACGGCGTGGCCACGGCCCTGGCCTGTGCCTTGCTGGGCCTAAAGTGCCGTATTTACATGGGAGCCAAAGACATTGAGCGCCAGCAACCCAATGTGTTTCGGATGAAGCTGATGGGGGCGACCGTGATCCCGGTCACCTCCGGCTCTGGCACATTAAAAGATGCGGTCAATGAAGCCATGCGAGACTGGTCTGCCACCTACGAAAAGAGCCACTATCTGCTGGGAACCGCCGCCGGCCCACACCCCTTCCCGACGATAGTGCGTGAGTTTCAGCGCATGATCGGCGAAGAAGCCAAGGCCCAGCTGCTGCAAGAAGAAGGCCGCTTGCCGGATGCCGTTATTGCCTGTGTCGGCGGAGGCTCCAACGCCATCGGCATGTTCGCCGACTTTATCGACGAGACCGGCGTGCAGCTGATTGGTGTCGAACCCGGTGGCCTGGGGCTTAGCAGCCATCAGCATGGTGCGGCGCTGAGCACCGGCAGTTATGGCATCCTGCACGGTGCCTACACCGCTATTATGCAAACCCCGGATGGTCAGATTGAAGAGTCCTATTCGGTTTCAGCCGGTTTGGATTACCCGGCGGTTGGCCCCCAGCACACTCATTTGCAGCAAAGTGGCCGCGCCAGTTATGTCGCCATCGACGACGATGAAGCCTTAGCGGCCTTTCAACTGCTGGCCAAGCACGAAGGCATTATTCCTGCGCTGGAAAGCTCGCACGCGCTGGCCTATGCACTGAAGTTGGCGGCCGAGGCCGAGCAAGAACAGATCCTGCTGGTCAACTTATCGGGCCGGGGCGACAAAGATCTGGCCCATGTCCACAGCATTTTAAACCCACAATCGTCGCAGGAGACCGAGGCATGAGTCGTTACCAGCAGATGTTTCAGCGCCTTGAGCAGCAACAGCAAGGGGCTTTTGTACCT
This sequence comes from Alkalimonas sp., assembly GCA_020831935.1. GTDB lineage: Bacteria > Pseudomonadota > Gammaproteobacteria > Enterobacterales > Alteromonadaceae > Alkalimonas. The sequence goes on along the minus strand of JAFIFR010000021.1, from coordinate 13,790 downwards.
TTTGTTACCCTGGGGGATCCGTCCATTGCCTTGTCCCGCCAGATTATCGAAGCCCTCATCGCCGGTGGCGCCGATGCGCTCGAGCTTGGCATTCCCTTTTCCGATCCGGTGGCTGATGGCCCGACCATTCAGGGCGCCAATATACGGGCGCTGCAAGCCGGTGTCACTCCAGGTCAGGCACTGCAGCTTATCAGTGAGATCCGGGCCAGTTACCCGGATTTACCCATCGGCTTGCTGCTTTACAGCAATCTGGTGATGGCCAAAGGCATTGATGGGTTTTACCAGCAAGCCGCTGCCGCCGGCGTCGACTCGGTGCTGATTGCCGATGTGCCGCTGCACGAGAGCAAGCGCTTCCGGCAGGCAGCGATGCAGCATGGCGTGGCACCGATTTTCATTGTGCCGCCCAACTGCGACGACGACACCCTACGTCAGGTCGCATCCTATGGCCGTGGTTACACCTACTTGCTAAGCCGGGCCGGTGTTACCGGCACCGAAACCCAGGCGGCCAGTCCGGCGCATCATTTGATTGATAAGCTGGCCGAGTACCATGCCGCGCCAACCTTGCTGGGGTTTGGCATCTCAGAGCCAGAGCATGTCAAAGCTGCGCTTCGCAGCGGTGCTGCCGGTGCTATTTCTGGCTCCGCCATTGTCAAACGCATTGAAACCTTGCACCATCAACCCGAGCAACTGCTGCAAGAATTAACCCGCTTCGTGCAGCAGATGAAAGCGGCCACACAGCGCTAACTCTGCTCAGCATAGCGTCTACTCTTCCCCGGTGGCTTCGTCGGCTACCGGGGCCTGCCCTGCCACCTTGCGAAAAGCCATATCCCGGTAGGGGTGCCGGCTGCCAACCTCTACCCGATGCGGCAGCAACTCAAAACCGGTAACATTACGTTGTGCATCCAATTGAAACTGGATCCGTGCAGCGGCGGCCACATTCGGGTCCTGCCAGCGGATCACAAAGCTGTGATCGGCAAAAGGCTCCATGCTGCCAACCTTGTTGATCATTCGTGATGAGTGAAAGCTGAGCCCTTCCGGGCTGTGACGGATCTCGATACCGCCAAACCAGCGATCGGCAAAATAACCGGCGTAAGCACTTAGCGGCAACAGCACCTCGCCGGTGCCAACCGGCTTTGCAACAGGATGTTGCGCGCGCTCCTCGCGCTCTTGTTGCAACAACGCCACCCAGTCCATGGGTTCAGCTGCCGCTAAATAGGCATCCAGGATGGATTGCACCACCGCCGTCCTGGCCCCACTGTCGGAACCATTGTTCAGCAGCACCAGCCCAAAGTCCAGCTCCGGTACCAAGGCCACATAGGCCTGAAAACCCGACAAGGTGCCGGTATGATGCACCACCTTATGGCCATGCATGTCTTGCAAGCGCCACCCCAGGCCATAGGCACTGAAGTTGGTGTGATGCAGCTGCCGGCTGCGCCCGGTGACCGTCATCAGGGTGCTGGGCGACCACATGGCCTGCAATTGCTGCGGGCTGAAGGGCTGCTTCTCAGTGGTTCGGCCATGATGACTGTCCAGCAAAAAGCGCAGCCAGGGCAGCATGGCCTCGGCACTGCAAACCACACCTCCGGCCGCTGCCGACATCAGGCCGGGACCATCGATGCCATTGCGCTCAATGATGAAAAAATCACCATCACGCTCGCCATAGCCGACCGCTCTATTATCCAGCACCGTCTGCGGCACAGCACCGGCATAACAGGCCATGTCCAACGGCTGAAAAATACGCTCCGCCACAAAGTCTTCCCAGGGTTGCTGGGCCAGCCGCGCAACCAGCTCGGCGGCCACAATGTAAAACACATTGCTGTAACCGTACTGACTGCGAAAACCAAACTCAGGGGTCAGATAACGCAGGTTGTGCAGCACTTCCTGGCGGCTAAAACCGGAAGGCTCTGGCCAGATCATGCTGTCACCAGCGCCCCCCACCAAGCCACTGCGATGCGACAGCAGATCGCGCAGGGTAAACTCAGCCGTCACCCAGGGGTCTTGCAAGCGAAACTCAGGCAGGTGATCCACCACCTTATCGTCCCAGTGCAGCTTGCCTTCATCCACCAAAATTGCCACGCTGGCAGCGGTAAAAGCCTTGCTGACCGACGCCAGCCGAAAATAGCTGCTCGTTTCAGCCGGCAGGCCCTGGGCCAGATCCCGGTAGCCGTAGGCCGCCAAATGCCGCACCTCGCCCCCCTGAACCAGCGCTAACGTCATGCCCGGCGTGGCAAAGGCGGCCATCGCCTGCTCGGCCAATGCATCCAGTTGCGATGAGTCCGGCAACGCCGCATGACTGGCCAAGCTTAGCCAGGCCGCCCCCCAGACCACCTTAAACCACCGTTTTGGATCATGCATTCTGCTCTTCTCCTTCATTGCACTGTCGGTCTTGGTGCTCATCTGTACGCAGAGTTACCTAAGGTATCCCCGGAAATTTAAAACTCATAGTATCAGCTCTTTTCCAATTTGAGCACAGCCCAATCCAGCTGGGCAACCCAGAACATGTAATGCAGCCAATTATCCAGAGCGGCACAAAGGCCCCAATAAAATACACAAAGTCCCAAAAGAGTTACTCTAATCGATTAAAACCCATTTAATGAAACCAATTATGGATATTAATTGGAGCACTTGACAATATTTGCACAGAGTCCTAAGTTAAGGACATTAAGTGATTAAAAAAGCCATAAAGCAACCAAAAGGGAACCTTAAAATGAAAGGTATGACGGCTACAGCATTAGCAGAAGAGATCGGCGGCAGGTTGAAGCAAGCTCGACTCAATCGGAACCTAACACAATCTGAAGTTGCAGAGCTTGCTGGCATTGCCCGTAAAACGGTTTTGAATGCAGAAAAAGGAAAAGTGCAGCTCGACATCCTGATTGCAATATTAATGGCGCTAGACCTCACGCAGCAGATTGATTTATTTCTCCCTGAACAAGAAATATCTCCCTTACAGCTGGCCAAATTGCAAGGAAAGAAACGACAGAGAGCCTCTGGCCAGCGCAGTAACAAAGAGGAGGTAACACCAGAATGGTAATGGAAGCAATTCAAGTAACTTACCAAGACGATGTCGTGGGCGCAGTGAGTTTTGACACTGAAAAGGGACTTGGGTCATTTGAATATGATCCAGGCTTCGTCAGAAACGGTGTCGAGCTGTCTCCGATAAAAATGCCATTATCGAATCGCATTTATAGCTTTCCCGAACTGAACTTCAATACCTTTAAAGGACTACCAGGTTTAATTGCTGATTCCTTACCTGATGATTTTGGTAACGCGGTCCTCAATGCATGGGTTGCAGCTCAAGGCCGTTCACCGAGTGACATTACACCACTGCAACGCCTCCAATATACGGGCAAGCGAGGCATGGGAGCTCTTGAATATACACCAGCTACACAGTTACGAAGTTTGAATGCTTCACAACCGGTAGAAATCGACTCGCTCGTTTCAATTGCACAAGAAATCTTAGATGCACGGGGTAATTTTGAAGTACAACTCAAACAAAATGGCCAAGATGATAGAGAGGCAATGATGGCTTTATTATCTGTTGGCATGAGTGCTGGAGGGGCAAGACCGAAAGCAGTATTGGCATTTAATGACGATTTTACTCAAGTTCGCTCCGGCCAAGCTAAGGTGCCAGCCGGTTTTACGCATTATTTGATGAAGTTTGATGGTGTGAGTGAGCATAACAAGCACCAAGAAACCTTCGGTGATCCATTAGGTTATGGAGCCATGGAGTTTGTTTATCATCGAATGGCTAGCAAATGCGGTGTTGATATGATGCCATGCCGCATACTCCATGAGGGCAATCGTCGACACTTTATTACACAGCGGTTTGATCGAATGAAAAACAGCAAGGTACACGTACAAACGCTAAACGGTCTTGCCCACGTTGATTATAAAAAGCCGGGGGCATTTTCTTACGCAGAGTTATTTGGCATTGCCAGGCAGTTGAAGCTTTCCGCGGTTGAAGCTGAGCAGCTATTCAAGCGCATGACGTTCAATATCATTGCTCGAAATCATGACGACCACTCAAAGAACTTTGCCTTTATGCTAAAGCAAGACAAGTGGTCTCTCGCACCAGCCTATGATTTAGCCTACAGCTATAAACCAGGCAGTAAATGGGTGAATAGCCATTGGATGAGCTTGAATGGTAAAAGAGATAACTTTACACGCAGTGATTTCTATAGCTTAGAGAAACTGAGTCCTATTTTTAACAAAAGAAAGATCGACGATATTATTGATACAACGATTGAGCACGTATCAACTTGGCGTCAGCTTGCTGAGGAATGGGATGTACCACAGACACTGATAGATGAAATACAGGAAAACTTGCGCCTCGATATTTAGACGAGACAATCCCAAAGCGATCACTCGCAGCTGCGCTTCCGCCGCTGTATTGATCAAGCAATGCAAATACAGCAAGGCTTAACGCACACATTTAGCCCAATCCCCCAAAACGCTCAATACGTGTCAGCACCCCCTGCTGCCACACGTTTTGATTTGGGATCACCAGTGTTAGGTCCTTTTTGGCACGGGTGATGCCGGTATAAATGAGTTCTTTGGTCAGCACTGGGGTTGGCCTGTCTGGTAGAATCAACACCGCATGGCGAAACTCCGACCCCTGAGATTTGTGCACCGTCATCGCATAGACGGTTTCCACCGCATCCAGCCGACTGGGTAAAATCCAGCGAACGCCAGCGGGATTGGCCTCAGTGACAGGTGCCGGGAATACCACCCGCAGCCGCTGATCACTGGGGTGCTTCAGCACAATGCCGATATCGCCATTGTTCAAATTCAGGCTGTAGTCATTGCTGGTAACCATCACCGGCCGACCGTGGTACCAGGCGCCAGCCCCGCTGGCAGAGCCTGAACGCAGCAGCTGCTCCATCATCCGGTTCAGCTGCTGCTGGCCCCAAGGGCCGGATCGAAGGGCTGTCAGCAGCTGGTAATCGGCATAGGCCGACAACACCCTGGCCGCCCAGGCATTGATGGCTTCTTCCTCCCCGGCTTCACCTTGATTGCACAGCGCTATAAAGCCTGCAAAGCCGCTGGCAAGTTCACGCCAAAATGCGCTGGCTTTCGGGTCGGCTGCCAGAGTCGGCATGGATTGGCCTACCACCGCAACGGGAGCAGGCAGCAGCCTGACCTTGGTTAACGCCTGATTGGCCGCGTCGACATCGCAGGCATTCACAGCCAGCGCCAGATCGGCAATGGCGCCCTGAAAGCGCTCGGAGCCTTCCAGCATGACAATGTGGTCGTGCAACCCTGGCGCAACGGAGGCAGCTGGCTCTGGGAGGGGTTCACCACTGGCAGCCATCAGCCACTGTCGATGCGCTGCTGAGTAATGACGATGCTCGGCGCCCTGGCATAAGGACGCCAAAATGGAACCGGCTTCCACCGGAGCCAGTTGATCTTTATCGCCGAGCAAAATCAACCGGGTGTGCAATCCGATTGCATCGAGCAACGCATCGAACATTTCGGTATCGATCATCGATGCCTCGTCCACCACCACCACATCAAAAGGCAGTGGCATGGCACTGTTGTGACGGAAATAACGGCTGTTGCGCTGCGAGCCCAGCAAACGGTGCAAGGTGGTGGCTTTGCGGCTGAGCGCCGACTTCACCCGCAACAGCGCCGGGTTGTCGGTATCGGCTAAGGCCGCATTGACCGACTCTTCCATCCGGGCAGCTGCTTTGCCGGTTGGCGCGGCCAGCGCAATTCGCAAGTGCTCATGAAAGGACAGCAAAGTCGCCAGCACCCGCACCACCGTATAAGTTTTGCCGGTCCCAGGACCGCCGGTAATCACACTGAAGTGCTGTTTCGCGGCATTGGCACAAGCCAAGCGTTGCCAGCTGATGGCATCGTTTTTCGGCGCAATCAGCTGCGCAATAACAGCGCGAAGCGGTTCGGTAGCACCAGCCTGTTGCAGTTGTGCGGTCCGGGTGTCCAGCCATTTGGCTATGCGCTGCTCGTACTGCCAATAACGGCGCAAATACAGCAGCTGACGCTGCGGATCCCAGACCAAAGGTTGCAAGGCATCGACTGCATCGGCACCTGCAACACAAAGCACCGAATCACAGCGGTTAAGTGCTGCCACCAACTGCGCCAGATCCGGCATCAAGTCACGAAATTGTGCTTCAAACTCAGAGCTGCTGTCATCGATTCCCAGGGTTTTCACCGGATCGCGCAAAAGCAGTGGCAAGGATAAGCAGGTATGTCCGCGGCCAACCTGATACGACACCAAAGCGCCAAGAGCCGCGATGGGCTCCAGGGCACCAGCACGCAGCAACACAATACCGAGCTGAGCGTCGATGGCGCGCAGCAGTCCTTCGTGCTGCCAAAGTTCGATGGTGTTTTTGGCTGCAAACAAGCGGCTGGCTTCAGGCATGGGCTTCTCCTTGTGCCAAGAACTCATTTTCAAGGGCTTCAATCAGCTGCCGAGGTGGCCGGTCAATAAAAGCACCACGGCTGTCGGCATGATGGCCGCGCAAAAACAAATAGACGGCGCCACCGACATGGCGATCGTAGCAATAGGCCTCGCCCAGTCTGGCTTTGAGTAATTTGTGCAGCGCCAGGGTGTAGAGTACGTACTGCAAATCGTAGCGGCTGGCCAGAATTTTGCTGCGCATGGCGTCAAGGCTGTAATCGGTGTCGTGCTCCCCCAACCAGTTCGACTTGTAGTCCGCCACGTAGTATTTGCCGTGGTACTCGAACACCAGGTCAATAAAGCCTTTGAGCATGCCGTTCAGTCGGGTCGCGTCCAGCTTCGGCCGCGGATACGCCGGCTGAATGTGCTGGGCTATCAGTGCGTCCAGCCGTGTGGTGCTGACCTGGCGGGTTTCAAACCAAAACTCAGGCTCGGCTTTGTAGCTGGTCAAATCAGCCAGCGCAACACTGCCGCCTGAAGACTCCGCTGCGCCTGGCAACTCAAAACGAAGCTGCAAAAACTGCTGCAGCCAGCTATCGAGCGTGGTACGGTGCTCTTGCCAAAACGGACTTTGACAGGCTTTATCCAGCATGCTCGCTCGTACCTCTGGGTTTTGCGCAACCTCGGCAAAACCAAGTTCAGCCGCCTCTTCCAGCAAAGTGTGCAAAAAGGTGCCCGGCCCTGCCCCTTTGGGCAAATGATGAATGCGGCCAGAACCGTTTTCTGTGCGAATCACCTTGTCTGCTGCCTGTTCGAGCCCGGCTATTCCAGCATGATCATCGACCACCGCAGCTGACACACCATCATCGCGTGCTCCCTCAAGGGTGTTCATCTGCAGCGGGCTATCGGGTGTCAGCATCTCAGAGCCGTAACTGAGCGCACTGTAGCTGCTGACCGACCAGTAGCGCGCCTTAAAATCGCCGGTAAATACGCGGGCGGAAAGTGACGCCTCGGACGCCCCCCCAAGCTTCAGTTGCACCAACTCGGTCTCTTGCATTAAAGAAACCTCGGTGTGAAGTACGCCGGCGGGCTGCCAACGCTCGCGCGCTTTTTCCAGCACATCGCTTTGCTTGTTGCTGATGGTTTCATCGCCATACAACAGATAAAACAGCGGGTTGTGCTCTGGTTCGCCCAGCGCCTGTAAGGTAACAAAGGTAGCAAATTCGGCCCGGGTTAAGGCCACGTACATTTTGCGCACATCCTCTGCCAGCATCTCCCGAAGGATGCAGGACCTTGCCTCTTCGTCACCGGCACTCCAGGCGACTTTTTTAACCCGCTCCCCCTCACTAGTGAGCAGATGATAACGCTGCGGAAACCGGTGCTCACTTAACCGATATTTTTGCTCCACGGTATAAGCAGCAAAAGGCATAAACACCAGAGGGTACTGCAAGCCTTTCGACTTGTGGTAGGTAATCACTTTCACCAGTGCTTCGTCGCTTTCAAGCCGCAATTGCAAGGCTTCGCTGTTGGTGCGCTTGCCATTGCTGCCGTTTGGGCCAGCCGCATTGCGGTATTCCTGAACCTGCAGCGCAAAGTACGCCTCCAGGCTGGCGATGCCCTCATGCTTGATGCTCTCTTGCTGCAGCAGTTCACAGATATGCAGGGCGTCCGCCAGTTGACGCTCCCCCTGGCGCGCATCGGCCAGCAACCGCGCCGGCACCTGAAAATCATGCAATAAACGTTGCAGCGCCGCCAAAATGCCAAAACGCTGCCACAGTTCGTGGTAGCCCATAAAGCGCTCGACCGCGGCTTCCCACACCAACTCGCTTTCCTGATAGTCAATCAGACGACTGAGAGGCTCGGCCAATAAAGGTACCGCCAGGGCACGGCGCACCCGCCCCGGCTCCCTTGGCTGGGCGCAGGCCTGCACCAGCGCCAGCAAATCGTTGGCGACCGGCTGCGCATAGACAGAATCACTTTCCGACAGATAGACACTGCGAATCCCCCGCTTGCTAAGCTCGGACCGGATCAGTCGCGCTTCTTTGGCGTTTGCCACCAGCACCGCAATATCTTTCGGAGCCACCGCGGTACGGACATCCCCTTGATAAAAACCTGCTTTATCGCTGTTTAACAGCTGGGCAATCAGGTTGGCATGGTAGCGGGCTGCTGGTTTTTGGTAGGCCTCTTTATTGGCCGCAGGCTCTGAGGCCAGATGCCAGTGCAGCGAAGCAGTTTCGTTGCCATCCAGCCCTTTGAACACCTTGTTCCGGCCGTTGGCAGCAACTTCGACAAAGGGAATGTCGTCTTTGTACAAAAAAGCCCCGCGGCGGCTGCTGTCATCGGCACGACGAAACAGCGCATTGACCGCCGCCACCATTGGCTCACTGGAGCGGAAGTTTGTCGCCAGATTGTAATGCCTTCCCTCGGTGGCTTGGCGGGCTTTTAGGTAGGTAAAAATATCGGCGTTACGAAAGCTGTAAATGGCTTGCTTGGGATCGCCGATTAAAAAGATTCCAGTCTCAGCATCATTGCGCGTCACCCGATAAATGGTATCGAAAATTTCATACTGCACCGGATCGGTGTCCTGAAACTCGTCCACCAGCGCCACCGGGTACTGCTCTCGGATGCATTGCGCTAAAAACGGGCCATTGGGCCCCCGCAAGGCATCGCGCAGCCGGGTCAGCATGTCGTCGAAGCCCATGATGGCAGCTTGTTGTTTCAGCTCCTGAAAACGGGCATAAATATAGCCACTGGCATGCTGCAGCAAGGCCGAGTCGGCCTGTTTTGCGATGGTGTTGCTCCGCTCGACATCGGCGGCAAAATCCTGAAACACCACGGCACTGTCTGGCAGCTTGGTTTTGAATTTTTTGGCTAGCTCATCGTACTGTAAGTATTTAGCATCTGAACTTTTTTCAATGGCGATGGTGTCCGTACTCAGCCAGCGGCTCAGCGACTGCGCGGCCGCTTTTCGACCTTTGTTGCCGCTGTCTGGTAATTGCAAAATAGCATCCAACAGCTCCGAAGCAGAGCGATAACGGGCTTTTAACGGTTGTATTTCAGCTTCGGCTTTGGCGCGCGCTTGCTGCTGCGTTGCTGCCAACGGCTGGTAATCCCGGCTTGCCAGCAACTCGCCTTCAGGCGCCCTGCCTATTTTTTTGACCAACTGCTCCGGGGTTTCGACCAGAGCGATGATGTCGTTGACCAGCTCAGGCTCCAACCGGTAGATAAAGCGACGAAAATAATCTTCGGCGGCAGCAAGTTTGAGGGCGTCTTCGTCGGTGTTGACCTCTTGTTCGAACAAGCTGCCACTGGCAAAGGCATGCTCGGTCAGCATTTTCTGACACCAGCCATTGATGGTGTGCACTGCCGACTCGTCCATCGACTCGGCGGCCAGCTCTAAACGCCGGGCCAGCCGGCTCAGCTCAGCATCGCTGCAGCCAGCTTGCAGGTAATCGGCTTTGAGGTTCTGTAAAAAGGCATCCCCGTCGCTCGCTTCATGGTCCCGAAAGTAGCTCGCGGCTTCGCTTAACCGGGCTCGGCTCCGATCCGAGAGCTCAGCGGTAGCGGCCCGGGTAAAGGTCATCACCAGAATGTCTTTTGGCAACAGCTCCCGGGGAAAACACAACTCAGGGCCGCCATGTTGCAGCACCAGGCGCAGATACAAGGCGGCAATGGTGTAGGTTTTTCCAGTGCCGGCACTGGCTTCAATCAAGCGGCTGCCGTGCAGCGGAAAGTCCAGCGGGTTGGTCAACAGATTGGCTGTCGTACTCATAGCGCACCTCCCTGACTGCCATCCTGCTCAAGGGCTGGCAGCTCGCAGCACAGAGCCAACCCCTGTTCCAATCGAATCATCGGGGCGTATAGAGTTTGCACTGCGGCCACAAAGGCGCTGTCATTTGGCAACAGCGAAAAATCCGGCTCGACCCGGGCTGCGTAGGGGTAACTCTGAGCCAGTTCATCCTGGCCATCCAGCGCATTGAGCAGTCGCTCTGTTGCCTCAACGCTTGCACCATCCGCGTCAAAGGCTGGCAGTTTTTTCCGGGCCAAGGTCAAGTTGCCATTTAACGCTTTCCAGTAAGTGTCGAGCCAGCTGACCGCCAATTCCCCCACCACAGCGGATGGGCACGACAACGACTGGGCATAAGCAGCCAGCAACTGTTCAAGCACAGCTTTCGCCTGATCTGAGCTAACCGGAGGCAGACAGTGTACTTCGGCTTTATCCTTGTCTTTGCGGTACAACGCCATGGTGGTCACCACTCCCAACTGCGGCTTTTGCGGACGAGCCGCGGTCAGTAACAAGTGCTTCAGGTAAGGCAAAAATCGATGTTTCGCCTCGGGTTTGCTGGCCGTCACGGCCAGCTGCAACACCTCACCGGCCGCATTGCTAAACAATTGAGTGGCACGCTCTTCAATCATCATCGGCATGCCTGTTGCTGTTCGAAACTCATAAAGCACCGCTTCATCGGCGATGGGCTGCCAGCCGGCCAATTGCGTTGACAGCTCCAGCAAGGGCGCGCTGACACGCTCCAGCGCCTGTTGCTGGATCCCTTCGCTGATGGTGCGGACCCCCAGTGCTCCTTCACGCTCCATCCGGGCAAAGATTGCGGCAAAAGCAGGCTGCAAAGGCTGCAAATCGTCCAGCACCTCAAAAGTGCCCGCTTTTAACTGCGCACACAGCTGGGCAATGCCACTCTGCAACAGCTCGCTGCTAAGCTGCCAGCGCTGCAGGCTATCCAGTGCAAAGGTTTCGCTGTCCCGGGTTTGCAGCTCGTTGCTGCCAAAATAGGTGCCCAGCCGTTGGTTGAAAAAAGGCTGTGCCGGTTCCCGCAGAAAATTGAGCAAAGTGCGCAAATTCAGCTGCAAACGCTGATCGTGCTCCGCAGTCCAGGGGGGGAGCGGTTGTGGCTCACTCTCGCTAACGCTTGGCGCGCGCGCGGCTTGCCACTCACGGGCATAGGTAAAGAAACCACTGCTGGCAGTCATATAATCCGGGTGAAAAGGCTGCAGTTTGTGCTCGGTTGTTAAAGCGGCCAAAAAGTCTTGCGGCGCCACTCCAGCCGGGCACCAGCCCTTGACCAAATGATCACGCAATTGCGCCACCAGCACCGACGGCGGCCACTCGCTGCCATCCTGAGCACTGCGCCCTACCCAGCTGATAGAAAACTTCTCGCGCGCTGACAACAAGGCCTCTAAAAACAGATAACGATCGTCGTCACGACGGGAACGATCCCCAGGTCGGTATTGATGGCGCATCAGATCAAAGTCAATGGCCGATTGACGTCGTGGGTAAGCGTCATCGCTCATGCCAAGCAGATAAATCTGCTTAAAAGGGATAGCGCGCATCGGCATCAGGGTCGCAAAATTGACCGAGCCGGCTAAAAAACGCTGGTTTAAACTGGGCTGGTCAATGCCTCCCAGCCAACTTTCCTTAAAGGTGGCCAATGTCAGCGGTGCCTGAAAACCGCTTTCTTTGACCAAGGCCAGAAGCTCGACAAGCTGCGCATTCAAATGCCCCATCAGCGTTAAATCCGAGTCACTGGCCGGTTTAAATACCTGCGCCACCAGCGTCTCGGCGGCAGAGGCCCACTCGGTCAGGGCGTGCTCTTCGCTGGCAAAAGTCCACCACTGGTTCAGCAGCTGGATAAAAAGCCCAAGCTTTCCGGCAGCATCGGCAGAGAGGCCCGCCACCTCATGGTAGGGCTCAATGGCGCGCCAGCGCTCTTGGGCATCGTCCGTCGGTCGGCCCATGGCGTAGCCGAACACCATGCGCTCCAATGCAAACCACCAGCTGTTGGTCGGCTCCTGTTCGGGCATATCAAACTGGGCTCGATGCTGAGCGCAAAGGCCCCAGCGCGCGCCAGCTTCGTCCAGCCATTGCCGCAGTTGCAACACCTCTTGTTCGGACAAGTCGAATGCCTGTTGAATCGCCGGAACACCTAACAGGGACAACACATCGGCCTGGCTCAGCCGTGATTGCTCAATGGTCAGCAGTTGCTCCAAAGCCACCATCAGCGGCTGCACATGGCGCTGCCCCTGATCGGCGATGCTGTATGGAATGCGGCGATGGTCGTCCAGCCGGCCGAATACCGCATCAATGTGCGGGGCATAAGCGTTGACGTCAGGCACCATCACCATAACATCACGCGGCTCCAGACTCGCGTCACGCTCAAAGGCAGCAAGCAGTTGATCGTGCAGTACTTCGACTTCACGCTGAATGCTGTGACAACTGTGGAACTGAATGGAGTCGTCCATCTGCTTAGAAAGGTTTTCAACCTGCCATCTGGTTCGGGTTTCCTGCACCGAACGCAAATGCAGCACATCGTTTTGCAGCTGCTGCAGCCTGTTGTGCACCGGTGCTTCGTCGAAAATTTCGAACTTCATGGCGTCAAATGCGCCCTGCTTTTGCAGGGTTTCGTCGTACAAATCCAGCAGATGAATGTAATCCCTGCCTTGCTTGCCCCAACTGGCCAGCAGCGGATGGGCATGCAAATGCAGCGCATCGTCCGGTGTGTCCTCAGGCATACCTGGCTTTACATGATGCCGCTTGTTGCCTGCCTGCCTCAGTGCTTCTTTTAGCGCTTCTTTGCCATCGACAATATTGGCCCAGTAGTGTTGGCAAGGGTTGTGCACGCAGAGCACAATTTGCATGCAGCTTTTCAGCCCATCCAGCACTTCGAGCGTTTGCTGCGGCAGTGACGAAATACCAAAAATGACCAGCCGCTTGGGCAGCCCGCCAGGTGGTGTCGTCAAGGTTTTGGCTTTGGCGACAAAGCGCCGGTGCAGCTCCGCTCTATTGGTCCAAACTAAATCGGTGCCAATATCATTCACCAGAGCTTGCCATAATAGTGGCTGCCAACGACTATCCGAGGCAACCGGCTCAGTTTCAGAGCTTAGCATGGCACGGCCATCAGCCCAGTGTTCGAGCCAATCGGCCCGGTAGTTCTGATACTGATCGAACAAGTCAGCAATGCGGGCACTTAACTGAAAAAGTTTGCGTTCATTGAGCTCGTCAGCAAGCCCGGCAGCGCCGCTTCCTGTGGTTGCTAAATAGTTCTCCAGCACCCGAAATGCCTGACTGTCTGTATCTCGATGCTGAGCAATCAAACTGGGCAACAACCGCATAATACGCCAGCTCAGACGGTCTTTATCAAATGGCGAGGTTTTCGGAATGTCATCGCCCAGCACGGTGCGGTAAGCTTTCCAGACGAAGCGCGCCGGCAAAGTCACATCCAGCATGGCGGCAATGCCTTGCGATTGAGCCAAGTGTATTTTCAGCCACTGGGCAATGCCATTGCTTTGCACCAACACCGTTTCTTGTTCCAGTGGAGCCAGCGGGTAGCTGGCCATAAACTGCACCGCCACCGCGGTTAAGTCTTCCAAACGATGGCTATGGGCCACCACAAAACCAGGAGTGAGATTTGTCGTCAAC
>JAFIFR010000273.1 GCA_020831935.1 Alkalimonas sp. | reverse complement strand
CCTTTGGCCGAGTTGGCATTGAACCGGCCATTTATCTACCTGATTGAAGAGCACGAGACCGGCGCCATTTTATTTATGGGGCGGGTAATGGCCCCTTGATGCAGTTCAGTGAGCATTCACCCGCTGCGGCTAAGCTGTGGTCTGAAAACCAGCCAGACCAAGGACTATCAATGAAAAGCATACTACTAACCGCCATTCTGATGCTGGCGCTGCCGTTAAGCAGTCAGGCCAGCCCCTTGCCGGACTTTCCATTTGTGACCGTTACCGGCACGGCTGAGATGGAAGTGGCGCCAGACTCGGCCCGCATTACCCTGGTCATCCGGGCCAACGCCGAAACCGCAGATGCCGCCACCAGCGCGGTCTATCAGCAAGGTCGTAGCCTGCTGAACTATTTAGCCAGCAAAGGCGTGGATTTGGCCGATATTGAAGCGGCTCAGATCAACAAAGAGGCGACCTATCAGGACTACAGCAGCCGCCTCATTACCGGCTATGCGGCAACGCAGCCGGTGGTGGTGCAACTGCGCAGCCTGGAGCATTACGTCGACGTGATGGATCATCTGTTCAGGCAGCCGGCTATTTTTTCCATTCAGGGCCAGTTTGAAACCAGCCAAAAACAGCAGCTGGAGCAGGAGCTGATGGCCAAAGCCGGCGCCGATGCCCGTCAGCGGGCCGAACGGCTGGCAAGAGCCCAGGGCGCGGAGATCCACTCGGTCTTTGCCATCACTGAGGGGCATCGTAGCTGGGGCAACCTGGGCTCTGATTTTGGTTTTGGTGCGGGCAGTGGTGTCTATGGTGTGATGAGAACTGCCAGTGCCGATATGGCCGAAAGCAGCCTGGTGCTGCCCAAACACATTCGCATTCAACAATCGGTGCAGGTACTTTACCGTTTGCAGCCTTAATGGTTGTCAGGGCAGGGGCTGGGGCTCCATGGCTTGGCCCGCCCGGGCCAGAGCCATTGCCGTTGTCGCTGCAACGGCGTGAAGGTGTAGCGATGTGGGGCAGGCAGCAACCGTTGCTGACATTGCACCTCCAGCTGATAAATCTGGCCCTGCTCGAACTGCGCTAAGCGGGCTGGTTGCCCTTCTTGTTGTAGCAAGATGCAACTGGCCCCGCTGTTATCGCGATAGTCCTGACTTTGCAGCCCTTGCTCGCCATGCAGGCCCTGAACCAAAATCAGCGGCACGGCCTGGCAGCGCAGGATGTGCACCATGCTATCGCCCTGACGGTAATGCAAAACAGCCGCGCCTGGCTCGGTATCAGGGAAGTCTGTCTCGGCGGTGTAATGCACAATGCTGCAAGCCGATACACTGAGTAATACCGCTAAAAACACAATTTTCATCTTACCCCCATAGCATTGCCACCAGGCGCATAGCCAACGAAGGATCCTGCCAGTAGGCGGTATGGGCCAGTAACCAGCGCTGGCCGGTATGGACATAATGACCATGCAGCAACCAACCTTTGGCATCACAGCCCTGGCGGTAGCGTAACTCGACGGGCCCCTCGGTGCCTGCCACCTGAACTTTATTGCCAAACACCCGGCCACTGACGATGGGATCATGCCGACTGTAAAAATTGTGCCAGGGCAGACGCTCATGCGCAGCAGGCACAGGGTTCAGCTCAATTTTGGGGAAAATTTGCCATGGGCCCAGCGCCAGTGCCAGCCCGAGCGGACTGCCCAGGGTTACCAGACCTTGTACGGGCCAGAAACGGCGATCCTCGCCGGCAAACAAGCCGGGCTCTGCCAGTATTTCATTCAGCACCTGCAAGGCGTAAAAGCTGCCTAAACTGTGTGCCAGCAGCAACACACGGTGCCCTTGTTGATGAGAGTCCAGAATTTTCTGCCGCAGGCCTGCGCGGATGGTGGCGGCTGTGCTGCCCTGGCCAGCGGCAATCACCACATCACCGATTAAGTCCACCGTCATGGTTAACGCCTTACGGCGAAGTGGTCGCCCTTTGGCAATCGCGCTAGCCAGTTGCTTCGCCAGTTGCACCGTTGGGTGCGCGTCGTTGGTATCTTCGTACAGGTATTGCAGCACCTGGTAGTCTTCACGAATATGACTGGCGGCTAACACCGGATCAATCAGGGCTTGTACCTGTTGCGCCAGTTGAATGCTTGCGTTGCTGCCGGTTTGCACACCATGCACCACCAGAATTCGTGGCGGCTTGCCAAGGTCTACGGCCATAAAAAGCACCAAAATTTAACGGAATCGTTCAATCTTAGTACAAATGGTGACCAAATCAACTCAGAGGTGCTGAGGTGTTACGCAGCAAAGCGTTGTTGCAGGTACGCGATAATGTCGTTGGACTCATACAGCCATACTACCTCGCCCTGTGCGTGCTCAATACGCAAACAGGGCACTTTCACCCGGCCACCACCCGCTTCAAGCTCAGCTTTGAAAGCTGTGTTGTGCTGCGCATCACGCTTTTCGATGGGCAGGGCGAGCCGGGCGATTTCTTTACGAACCTTGATGCAAAAAGGGCAGGCCGCAAACTGATACATCGCCAGTTGCTGGCAGGCGGCATCGATCTCAGCCTGGGCTTCGGGCTGCCGTTTTATCGGAGCGGGTGTGCTGAGCTTTTCAGCGATGAGCATAAAGGGAGTGAGGATGAGACGGACAGTACGAAAAAATAGTCGGATCAGGA
>JAFIFR010000272.1 GCA_020831935.1 Alkalimonas sp. | reverse complement strand
ACTTTCCGCTTGCTGCAACCGGTATTGCAGCCTGCTTAACACCAGCATTTGAATCCCATTCCGCTTCCGACTATGATAGGAAGCAGGTGTCAGCAAAGGCCATGATAAGTCGTTGTCGCTCCGAATCTTTCTTTGCCTGGCTCGTAACCAAGCCATTCAGGCCACGAGCCATAGATGAGCGTATTCCATGAAAGAAAAAGCCACATCCTTTGATATTGCTTACCTGGCTGGTGTTTCACAGTCCACGGTGTCCCGAGCCTTGCGCAACAGCCCTCAGGTCAATAAAGAGACCCGGGACAAAGTGCATGCCATCGCCAGACAGCTGAACTACAAAGTGGATAAAAATGCCAGCAATCTGCGCAAACAACGCAGCAGCACTCTGGCCTTGTTGCTGTTTGAAGACCCAACCACCGACGAGTCGCTGATCAACCCCTTCTTTTTATCCATGCTCGGCAGCATCACCCGCGCCTGCGCGCAGCGTGGGCAGGATTTACTGGTGTCCTTTCAGCAGCTCAGCGATGACTGGCATGCCGATTACGAAGACACGAAAAAAGCCGATGGCATCATTCTGCTGGGCTATGGCGATTACCAGGATTACGAAGAAAAACTAAACAAACTGCTGGCGCAGGAAACCCATTTTGTCTGCTGGGGAGCCGATGTCGAAGGCCACCCGGATTTTACCATTCGCAGCAACAACCGCCAGGGTGGTCGTTTGGCGGGCGAGCATTTATTGGCTTTGGGCCACCAGCGCTTTGCCTTTATTGGCAATGCCTCGGCTGGCAGCCCTGAGTTTAATCAACGCTTTTTGGGCTTTAGCGATGCCTTGCAACAAGCGGGCATCCGCCACAACGCCATTGCCCAGTTTAATGCCATCTCGACTGAACAAGCAGGCCAGCTCGCAGTGCAAAACCTGTTGGATAGCGGCAAGCCGGTTGATGCCATCTTTTGCGCCAGTGACTTAATTGCCATTGGGGTGATGCAGGGCATTCAAAAACGTGGTCTGCGGGTACCGGACGATATTGCAGTGATGGGCTTCGATGACATTCCGGTGGCTTCCTACACCACACCCCCACTCAGTACCATTCAACAAGACACCAGCCTGGCCGGTGAGATGCTGGTCGAAAACCTACTGCGGTTGGTCAACAACCAAGCCATTGAAACCAATCAGATTGAGCCCAAGATAGTGGTACGCCGCTCCTGCGGCACGCCTCCCAAAGGATAACCGGATGAAAAAAACACTAGTGCCCCTGAGTTGTCTTCTGCTGCTGGCCTGCGGTGGCGCACCGACCGTTGACCAACTGGCCAAGGATCCTGAACTGCTGGCTAAAGTCATGTTGCAATGTGCTGAGCTGGGGTTAAAAGGCGAAGACACCAACATTGCCAAATGCAACAACGCGCAAAAGGCCATGAAGAAAAAAATGGATGAAACAACAGAGTTGCTGGAACGAATAGGCAAAGAACTGGGAAACTAGCTGATAAGCGAAGGGCTGCGCAAGGCACAGCCCGTTGCTGGGTATTACCGCGATTGCAAGATAACCAGGCCATCGGTCGCCAGCAAGCTGCCATCCAGGTCAAAGCCCCAAGTGACTGACAACTCGCCGTAGGCAGCCATCACCGATGCGATATCGGCCGTTTCACCAGCCAGATTCAACACAAAGACCGAGCGGCTGTTATCCAGCTCCCGCACCACCGTCAAAATACCCTGCTGTGGCGATTGCACCTGGTACGAGCCCGCCAAACGCATTTCCGGCCGCTGCTTTTGCATCGCGATCAGCAGACGGTGCAAGTTCCACAAGGAGTCCGGTTGAGCGCGCTGTGCTGCCACTGTCCGATCGCCGGCTGCCAGCTGCTGCGCCAGAAAATCCGGCCACCAGGCATCAAAATGACGGCTGAATAAATCTTTTTGCTCCACCCAGGCCTTTTCTGCCTGGGTAAAGCCGGCCTGATGCCCTTGATCCCACAACATCGGCGCGCGCTTGTAGACATCGTGACCACTTTTGAGCTGGGTCATGCCAATTTCTTCACCGTAGTAGATGTACTTGCTGCCCGGCGAGCTAAATAACAGTGCCGCCGCTTGTTTGGCTTTGGCCTGGTTTTCCAGCAATTGAAAGCCAACCCTGTCCTGATCGTGATTGGTTAAAAACGGCGTGAAGAAGGCCAGCGGTGCGCCCGACTCCAACCGGCGCTGCACATTCTGCGCCAACGGATGCAGTTCGCCGTCTTCCGCCTGGCCGGACTGCTGGCTCATGGTGCCAAACTGCGCTTCGGTAGCCAGCCCCTGCTGCAGCATATCCAGCACAATGTAACCAAACTCAAAATCAAAGCCCTGATCCAGCCCTTTGCCTTCCCCCCAGTATTTCGCGGCCACCGGAATATCGACCCAGGCTTCGCCCACTAAGTAGGCTTCTGGATTGACGCTTTTGACAAAGGCATTGAAGTCTTTCCAGTAATCAATGGTCTCGGGCAAGTCGGCCTGACCACTAGGGCCGCGCTCTATCACAAAGCGCACCGCATCGAGCCGGAAGCCATCGACCCCTTTATCCAGCCAGAACTTGGCCATCCGCTTCATTTCTTCGATCACATCCGGGTGTTCCAGATTCAGATCCGGCTGGGTGGCACCAAAGGCGGCGTAGTAGTACTCGCCCCGGGT
>JAFIFR010000271.1 GCA_020831935.1 Alkalimonas sp. | reverse complement strand
TCCTGCAGATTCTTGGTGCCGGTCGAGATCAGTACTTTCTGGCCGGATAAAAGCGCCGGCACCAAATAGGCGAAGGTTTTGCCGGTGCCGGTACCGGCTTCGGCCAGCAGCACGCTTTGCTTTTCAATGGCATGGGCGATGCGATCAGCCAGCTCTAACTGGGCATCACGGGCACGAAAGCCCGGGATCTGACGGGCCAAAGGCCCTGCCGGACGAAATGCTGCTGCCACCTCTGCGCGAATGGATGCCATGCCTGACTTACCAAGGTAAAGATAATTTTGTGGCGCTATGGTAGCAGAAAAGGTTTAGATATAGATATCGACATGCCCGTCCTCGTCGACGGTTTGTTGCTCTTCGGGTGTGGTTTCCGGGGCTTCTGGCAGGCTGCTGGCCTGGCGTTTGTTGCCGCCATAGTGATCATCACGCTGATCACGTTCCTTTTTCAGTGGAGTTAACCGGGCTTCTTTAAACACAGGAGGGACTACCCTGGGCTCCTGCTCAACAGGAGTGCCCGGGGTGCGCTGCAAAAATGGAATAATGACATCCATTGCCCGCCTCCGTTGATAGAATCGTTACAAGCTTAGCGTGTTATCGGCTGCTAACAAAAAAAATTAAGTGTGGTTTTACATCAGTATTTCATATTTGATACCAGAAAAACATACAGGTTCCTGCATTCAACCCCAAATGACTATACAACACGACTAAAATACAGCCAGTAACAACGTATTACCAAGCATGGTTTAGGTATGAGATTTTCATGACATAACGATCAACACAACAACAAATACATAAAAATCAAATATTTAATCAAAACTGAGGCAGTTTTTTATTAATTGAAAACTCTTGCAAGCTCAGCCTAAAAAGGATAAGTTGTATAACAACAAACAAGCAAAAAAAGAGCAAGCGATGAACCTGAATCTCATTCACCACCACCATCATCATTACTAAGCCATCCGGCTTTGTCGGAGGGCTGATGTTTGGTTCCTCCGGTGGCAGCTTGCAAAAACCCCGGGAGAGCCCGGGGTTTTTTCTTATTGATTTCGGAGTACCAGCATGACGTTGAACCAAAATTCCAACCGCCTGCGCATCGCGATGCAAAAATCCGGTCGCCTGTCGCAGGAATCACAGGCACTGCTTGGCAGCTGCGGCCTGAAAATTAATTTACGTGAGCAGCGCTTGATTGCGCATGTTGAAAACATGGCCATTGATATCCTACGGGTACGCGACGACGACATCCCTGGCTTGGTGATGGATGGCGTCTGCGACCTCGGCATCGTTGGCGAAAACGTGCTGGAAGAAGAATCCTTGCAGCGCCAGCTCGATAACGAACCGTGCGATTATACGGTGTTAAGCCGGCTGAATTTCGGTGGCTGTCGTTTATCCATCGCTGTGCAGCAAGAGTCGGCCTACGATGGCCCGGCCAGCCTGAACGGCAAAACCATTGCCACCACCTACCCGCGGCTGCTCAATCGCTACCTGAAGCAGCAAGGGGTGCAGGCCCGCATCGTTACTTTAAAAGGGTCGGTGGAAGTGGCGCCACGGGCCGGCCTGGCCGACGCCATCTGTGACCTGGTATCCACCGGCGCGACCTTGGAAGCCAATGGCTTAAAGGAAGTTGAAGTCATTTACCGCAGCAAGGCGGTGCTGATTCAGCGCAAAGATCTGGCCGATGCCGCCCAGTTAAAGCTGCTCAACACCCTGATGCCACGCATCAACGCCGTGATGCAAGCCAACGAAAGCAAATACATCATGCTGCATGCCCCCAAAGCCAAACTAAGCGACATCATTGCGCTGCTGCCAGGCGCAGAAAACCCAACCCTGCTGCCGCTGGCTGGCAACGACGATCAGATGGCAGTGCATGTGGTCAGCAGCGAGACCCTGTTCTGGGAAACCATGGAGCAATTAAAATCCTTAGGCGCCAGCTCCATTCTGGTGCTGCCGATTGAGAAGATGATGGAGTAAGGCATGACGCAGTGTCTGAACTGGCAGCAACTCAATGCTGCCGAACAAGCCGCCGCTCTGGCCAGGCCCAGCCTGCCGGACTCAGCAGCGCTAAAAACCACAGTGGCCGGCATTATTGCTGAAGTGCGCCGCGATGGCGATGCAGCCCTGAAGCGCCTGAGCGAACAATTTGATGGGCTGGCCGACAATGTCTTGTTGCTGTCCCAAGCACAGCGAGCCGCATTAATCGCCGAGCTTAAGCCGGAGCGCAAAGCCGCCATTGAGCTGGCTTATGGCAATATCCGCCGTTTTCATGCCGCCCAACAACCGAGCGATATTCAGGTGGAAACCACGCCGGGCGTGTTTTGTGAGCTGCGCCAGCGGCCGATTGGCTCAGTAGGCTTGTACATTCCGGGCGGCAGTGCCCCCTTGCCGTCCACCGTGCTGATGCTGGGTGTGCCAGCCCAGCTGGCCGGTTGTCCCCGTACTGTGTTGGTGACGCCTCCTGGGCGACCAACGGCTGCGGATATCGCGCCGGAAATTGTCTATGCCGCTGAGCTGTGCGGTATTGACCAGATTTTCACCATCGGCGGCGCTCAGGCCATTGCTGCTCTTGCTTATGGCACACAGAGCATTGCCAAAGTCGATAAAATCTTTGGCCCTGGCAACCGCTATGTCACCGAAGCCAAGCAGCAAGTCAGTCAGGATGCGCAAGG
>JAFIFR010000270.1 GCA_020831935.1 Alkalimonas sp. | reverse complement strand
TGATCCCAAAACGGGCGCTGATGAGCAGCGACAATCAGCACAGTGTTTTTGTGCTGGATAGCGAAGGCCGGGTACAGCGCCAGACCCTGGTACTGGGCTATCAGGCTGAGCAGGCGGTAGAAGTACTATCCGGTCTTGAAAGCGGTCATCAGGTGGTGATTGCCGGCCATGCCGCCCTGAAAAATGACAGCCTGGTGCAGGTTGTTCACACCCGCGATTTTAACTAAGGACGCATTATGAAACTGGTTGATGTCGCGGTTGCCCGCCCCGTAGCTATCTGGATGTTCACTTTTGGGATCCTGTTGTTCGGTCTGGTGTCGTTAAGCCGGTTGGCGGTGAATTTATTACCGGACTTATCCTACCCAACTCTGACGCTGCGTACCGAGTTTGCCGGCGCAGCGCCGGCCGAAGTGGAGCAACTGATCAGCAAGCCGATAGAAGAAGCGCTCGGGGTGGTCAAAGGCGTGCGCCGGGTGCAGTCGGTGTCACGGGCCGGTCGCTCCGATGTGGTGCTGGAGTTTGACTGGGGCACCGATATGGATCTGGCCAGCATGGATGTGCGGGAAAAACTCGACATCTTGATGCTGCCGCTCGATAGCGACAAACCGGTCCTACTGCGTTTTAATCCCAATCTGGAACCTGTGCTGCGCTTAGCGCTTAGCCGGGAGCAAGGCCTTAGCAGCGAGCGCCAACTGGTCGAACTACGCACCTTTGCCGACGAAGAATTACGGCGCTGGATGGAGGCGCTGCCAGGTGTGGCGGCCGTTCGGCCGGATGGCGGCCTGAACCAGGAAATCCAGGTGCTGGTCGATCCGAACAAGCTCAGTCAGCTGCAACTGGATGTGCATCTGATCAGCACCCGGTTGAAGCAGGAAAACCTGAATCTGGCCGGTGGCCGGCTGGAAACGCCGGGCTACGATTACCTGGTGCGCACCATCAATCAGTTTCAACAGCTCAGCGATATGGAAAATCTGTACCTGACCACCATTGATGGCAGCCGCATTTTACTGAAAGACGTTGCCGAAGTGCGGGATGCCTATGCCGACCGGCGCAGTGTTACCTACGTCAATGGTCAGGAAGCCATTGAAGTGGCCATCTACAAAGAAGGCGATGCCAATACCGTCGAGGTTGCCGAGCGGGTGCTGGCCGAGCTGCCCAACCTGCAACGACGCTTACCGGCCGGTTATCAACTGACGCTGGTGTACGACCAGTCGGCTTTTATCAAGCAAGCCATTGCGGATGTCAAATCTGCCGCTTTAATTGGTGGTGCTTTGGCGATGCTGGTGCTCTATCTGTTTTTACGCAATGTCTGGGCGACCGTGATTATTTCGGTGTCCATTCCGGTGTCGGTGATTGCCACCTTTAATTTGATGTATGGTCAGGGCATTACCCTGAATATGATGAGCCTGGGCGGCATAGCGCTGGCGGTAGGGCTGCTGGTTGATAACGCCATTGTGGTGCTGGAGAACATTGCCCGTCATCGTGAGCAGGGCGCGGATGCGCCCACGGCTGCCCGTAAAGGCACCGGCGAGGTGGCGATGGCCATTACGGCCTCAACCCTGACCACGGTCGCCGTGTTTTTCCCGTTGGTTTTTGTTGAAGGCATTGCCGGCCAGCTGTTTCGCGATCAGGCGTTAACCGTCACCTTTGCGCTGCTGGTGTCCTTGCTGGTCGCATTAACCTTAATCCCGACGATGGCGGCTCGGCAGTTACGCCGTCCGGTTGTCTCTGGCGATGCGGATAGCCTGGCAGAGCCAGCCAATTTTCGCTGGTTGCCAGATCGCTGGTACCAGTGGCCGCTACAGCCGCTGCGCTGGGCGCTGAAAGGGTTGCAGACATCGCTGCAAGCTGTGCTGGCGCTACTGTTGCTGCTATGGCGGGCGCTTAGCTGGTTGCTGGGGCAGCTGTTTTCGCCCTTACTTTGGCTGGTGCAGGGGGCTTTGCACTACCTGACCGGCGCTTATCGCACACTGCTTGGTGTGGCTTTGCAAGCTAAGGTTGGCACCATCGGTGTGACCTTAGTTGTGGCAGCCCTTTGCTACAGCGTGTTGCCACGCCTTGGCGCCAATGTGTTGCCGGAAATGGCGCAGGGCGAGTTTTACGTGGAAGTGCAATTGCCCATCGGCTCGGCCATTGAACAGACCGGCGCACTGATGACCGAGCTGGCGGTGTTTGCTGCAGCGTTGCCGGAGATTGACCGCAGTTATGGTCAGGCGGGTACCGGCAGTCAGATGACGGTGGACCCAAGCGTTGGTGGCAGTCACTGGGGGCGCTTATCACTGGTGCTGGCTGGTGGCGCCGATCCGGCTGCTGAAGCGCGCAGCATCGAGCAGCTGCGGCAGTTCCTGACAGGTTATCCGGATGTGCAGGCCCGCTTTGAACGGCCGCAGCTGCTGAGTTTTAGCACACCGCTGGAAATTGAACTGGCCGGTTATGAGCTGGCAGAGCTGAAGCTGGCGGCGGATGCGCTGGTGCAACGTTTGCAGCAGGAAGGTCGTTTTAGCGATGTCAAAAGCAGTCTGCGCCCCGGCCAACCAGAGCTGACCCTGTACTTTGATCACAGCCGGCTGGCGCAGCTTGGTCTGACGGCTCGTGAAGTGGCGCAGCGGGTTGCTGTCTATGTGGGCGGCGATGTGGCCGGTCAGTTTTCGGTGCAGGATCGTAAAATAGATATCCGGGTGCG
>JAFIFR010000269.1 GCA_020831935.1 Alkalimonas sp. | reverse complement strand
ACGGATGCCCAGGTAATCCGAGCACAGCAAGCCCAGCACATCGCCGGTAAAGTAGTCGCCCTGTTCATCGGCCAGCAAGGGGCGGTCGCCATCGCCATCGGTGGAAAACAGCGCATCCAGCCGATACTGTGCAGTCCAGGCTTTGGCCTGGGCCCGGTCGTCGGCACTGACCGCCTCGGTATCGATGGGGACAAAAGCATCGCTGCGACCCAGTGGGATCACGCTGGCGCCCAAGGCTTCGAGCAGTGCCGGGTAGAGATCGCGCCCGGCCGCCGAATGCTGGTAAAGACCGATGGTTTTGCCTTGCAGCAAATTGGCCGGAAACGTGCTGAGATAGCGCTTGACGTAGGCTTGCTGGGCCGCGCCGCTGGCGCTAAGGGGCGGTAAAGCGCCTACCGGCTGCACCGGGTAATCGCCCTGCACAATGGCGGCTTCATCGGCTTTGCTGATTTCGCCATCGGGCCGGTAAAACTTAATGCCGTTGCGATCGAACGGGATATGGCTGCCGGTAATCATGATGCAGCCCCGATGCTGCGCCATGCTAAAGTGCGCCAGCGCCGGGGTAGGGAGCACCCCGTGGTACTGGCACGCCATGCCCAATTGTGCCAAACCAGCGGCGCAGGCTTGCGCCATCGCATAGCTGCTGGGCCGGTTGTCGATGGCGATGTCCACCGTCGTCGCCGTGCTGTCAGTGCTTTGCTGCAGCAGTTTGGCAAAGTTGATGGCAAAGGCAGCGCAGACCTCCGGGCTAAACTGCTCGACCAGGCCACGGGCACCGCTGGTGCCAAAGGCAATGCCGCTGTTCGCTATCCATTGTTTGCTGCTGTACTCAGGCGCGGCCATAGCGATCCTCAAAGCGAACGATGTCGTCTTCACCCAGGTAAGAGCCCGATTGCACTTCGATCAGCTCTAAATCCACCTTACCAGGGTTCTCTAAGGCGTGCACCGCGGTGATCGGAATGTAGACCGACTGATTCTCGGTCAGATACTGCTCGGTGTCGTTGATGGTGACCTTGGCGGTGCCGGAGACCACGATCCAGTGCTCGGCCCTGTGGTGGTGCATTTGCACACTGAGTTTGGCACCGGGCTTGACGGTAATGCGTTTAACCTGAAAGCGACTGCCGTGGTCGATGGAGTCGTACTTGCCCCAGGGGCGGTAGACTTCACGGTGGAAGCTGACTTCGCTGCGATCATCGGCTTTCAGCGCTTCGACAATTTGTTTTACGTCCTGGGTTTTGTCTTTGTGCGCCACCAGCACGGCATCCTTGGTGTTGATGATCACCAGGTCGTCCACGCCCACAGTTGCCACCAGTTTGTCGCTGCTGTGGATCAGGCTGTTGCGGGTGCTTTGGCAGACCACATCGCCGCGGCAGACATTGCCATGCTCGTCTTTATCCAGAATTTGCCACAAGGCGGCAAAACCACCGACATCGTTCCAGCCGGCTGACAGCGGGATCACCACAGCCGCATCGGTCTTTTCCATCACCGCGTAGTCAATGGACTCGGACGGGCAGTTGGCAAAGGCGGCTTCGTCAATGCGGATAAAATCCAGATCCGGCGTTTGCTGCTGCATGGCCGCCAGGCAGGCCTGGTAAATATCGGGCCGGTGCTGTTGCAATTCTTCCAGGTAGCGGCTGGCTTTAAACACGAAAATGCCGCTGTTCCACAGGTAGTCGCCGGCAGCCAGGTACTGAGCTGCCCGTTCGGCGTTGGGTTTTTCAACAAAACGTGCCACTTTAAAGCCGCCATGGCTGAGTGCACTGCCCTGCTGAATGTAGCCATAGCCGGTTTCAGGCTGGGTTGGGGTAATGCCAAAGGTCACCATGGCGCCGGTGTCGGCCAGCTGCTCGGCCTGGCCGATGACGTGCTGCAGTGCTTGGACATCGGCAAAGACATGATCGGCGGCCATCACCAGCAAGGTGGCATCGCCATCGGCTTGCATCGCCTGAATCGCGGCCAGGGCGACGGCGGGCGCCGTATTGCGGCCAAAAGGTTCCAGCACAATGCTGGTATCTTTTAACCCCAGCTGGCGGATTTGCTCGGCCGCCAAAAAACGGTGCTCTTCGTTGCAAATCACCAGCGGGGCCTGATGCTGCAGCCCCTCAAGGCGCTGCAGGGTTTGTTGCAACATGCTGTTGTTTCCGGCCAGGGCCAAAAACTGCTTCGGGTAGTTTCCACGGGACAATGGCCAGAGGCGGGTTCCTGAGCCACCAGCCATAATGACAGGCTTTAACATAAGGCATCCTTTCAATTGAATCGCGAACAGTCGCAGGAAGAGACTGATGCTTTTTTAACAAAAATCTGTAGTATTGTACATCGACTTTCAGCAAAGTGCCCGTGACGGCGGTCTGAAATTACGATTTTGATACGGGGAGTCACCCCAGGTAGTGGCGTAAGTGGATGAAATGCATGTGGAAAAAGCTGGCGCGCTTTAGTTTAAAACTGGTCATCGGTCTGAGCTTGCTTGCCATAGGGCTGTTTTGGTTATTGACGACCAAGGGGGAGGTCGACTCCCGCAGTCTGAGCAGTCAGGATGTGGTGGACTCACACCGTCTGGTCAGCTCCACCTTGCAGCAATTGCGTTTTAGTCGCGATGGCGTGGAGGTTACCATGGCGCAAGAGCAGCTGGATGCCTTGCTGAATGTGGCCAGCCATACCTTGCAGCCGGTGATTTTCCATGGTGG
>JAFIFR010000020.1 GCA_020831935.1 Alkalimonas sp. | reverse complement strand
AAACAGGCCGCTTAAAACGGTCAATGGTGACAACTATCTTGAAAAACGCCGCATCGTGCAAGCACCTGGTTGGATTCAATTCGATGTGAAGCTTGACCGACCGCTTAGTGCATTTGATGTGTTTGGTAATGATGAACTCAAATGGATTGCTGAATCAACAGTACAATTTACTGTTTATGATCTCCCTAACAGCAGCGATGAAGATGACGACTCTTTGAATACCACAGTGCCTTTTCAAGTTGCTTACGCAGTATCAATTCACAAAGCACAAGGCCTTGAATATGACTCTGTTAAGATTGTTATCACAGATGCGAACGAAGACGATATATCACATAGCATTTTCTACACTGCTGTAACTCGAACAAGAGAGCGCTTGAAGATATTTTGGACCCCAGAAACGCAGCAAAAAGTTTTGCAGCGGTTAACTCATAAGGTAAATACAAAGGATGTTCATCTACTCAAGAATCGTCGCAATCTTATCCCAGTTAACTGAGAAGGCATAAGATCACCTACCAAGAAGTTATTAGCTCTATTTTCCTTTGTTTAACTTACACTATTTATTTTAATGCGAAAACGGCCCACGCACAGGCCACCAAAAATATGAAAAGCCATTGTTTTTATTTGATATTTCACTTTCTGTATCGGCAAGTAAATCCTGTGCAGCATGGGGCAGGTTTGGATAACCGGGTATCAGTATACCGAGGCCCACAAGGCTTTTAACGAGCGCTTGTATTGGTCTGATGGCCACTTTGTCGCGTATTCCCGAAACCGAACTTCTGGGAGTTGTGCATGCATCGCGTTGGATTATTTTGGTTTCAGCAGGATCTGCGCCTAAGCGATCAACCGGCTTTGGCTCAGGCCTGCGCTGAGTGTGAGCAGCTGATCCTGCTGTACTGCGCCGAGCCCGGCTGGTTTAGCCCAGGCCGCTACCACAGCAAACGGATGGGCATGCAGCGCTGGCGCTTTATCGCGGACAGCCTGAGTGAACTGGCCCAACAGCTGGGCGCACGGCAACAACAATTGGTTCTGCGCTACCAATCCCCGGTTGAGGCCATCAGCCAGCTGATCAGTCAGTACCGGGTCGATGCCATCTACCAGAGCCGTCAACCCGGTTATTACGAAAGCCGGCAATGGCAGCAATTACAGCAACGTTTCCCCTACCTACCGTTTTATACCGTCGACAGCAACACTTTGTTCGATGCCAGCCAACTGCCGTTTGCACTGGAAGCCCTGCCGGCAAGCTTCAGCCAATTTCGGAAAAAAGTGGAAACCATGCCATTGCTGCCGCCGCACCCCACACCAACGCGGATTCCTCCGGCGCCTAAAGGCCTTAAAAGCCAGCAACTGCCTGCTTATCCGTCCTGGCTTCGATCGGTGTTTCAGGGCGGTGAGTACAGCGGTCAGCAGCATCTGGCGCGGTACTTTGGCAGCGATTTAGCAGGCAACTACAAAGCGGTTCGCAATGCACTGGATGGCTTTGATAACTCCACCAAATTTTCTCCCTGGCTGGCCGCTGGTTGTTTGTCGCCCAGACAAATCATTGCGGCGCTGCACGACTACGAAGCCCGGCATGGCCGCAACGATTCCAGTTACTGGATCTACTTTGAGCTGTTGTGGCGCGAGTACTTCCACTGGTACAGCCATCGTCATGGCAAAGCCCTGTTTTTGCGCCAGGGCATCAAGCAAACCGCGCCACTGACCAGCTTCTACCCGCAGCGATTCTCAGCCTGGTGCGAAGGCAACACGCCCTACCCTTTGGTCAATGCCTGCATGCGACAACTGAAGCAAACCGGCTACTTGTCCAATCGCGGCCGGCAACTGGTGGCCAGCTGCTTTGTGCACGAGCTGCAGCTTGACTGGCGCTATGGCGCAGCCTGGTTTGAACAGCAACTGATTGATTACGATGTCGCCATCAACTGGGGCAACTGGCAGTATCTGGCCGGTGTCGGTGCCGATCCCCGTGGTCACCGGCACTTTAATCTGGACAAACAGCAGCAACAATTTGATCCCGATGGCGACTACATTCGTCGCTGGCAGGGCAGTCAGCAGGCCACGCCACTGGACGTGGTCGATGCTGCCGACTGGCCTGTTTCCTAGAGCGTGTTTGATGCAGCACAAAGCCTTCCTTGATTGCACAGGAAAGCACTGGGGAAACGGCCTGAAAAAAGTTACAATGCTTGTTTGCAAAAAATTCGCGGACCCATGGCAATGCCCGAACTCCAGACCCAAGCCTTTCCACTGACCGATTACGAACTGAAACTGCGTTATGGTGCAGCGGTCTACCAGCGGGCCTTGCCTTACCTGGAGCAGAACAAGGTGTTCCGGCTGGATTGCAGCGATGATTACAGCCGGATCGAAGCTCAGGTCTGGGGCAACTCACTGGTTCCCTACCGTCAGACCATCAGGCTGTTGCGTCAGGGGCGGGACTGGCAATTGCAGGCCCGCTGCAGCTGCCCGGTAGCGTTCAACTGCAAGCATACCCTGGCAGTCTTGCTGAAAATCGTGCAACTGCAACAGCGGCAACATCAGCAGCAACAAGATAAAGTTCAGCTTTGGTTGAGCAGTCTGCAACAGCTGGAACAGCAGCCGGCGGAGCTGGAGTACAAAGACAGGGTGCTGTTTTTGCTGGATCTGACCGAGCAAGGCCTGCAGCTGAGCCCGCGGCGGGCACGACGGTTAAAAAAAGGCGGCTTTGGTCAGGGCAGTCTGCTCAGCGAGCACGATTACCGCCAGGGCTACATTCCCCACTGGGGTTGCAGTGAGGATTTTCGCTTGCTGGGGCTGATTAGCAGTCAAAACCGCTTCGGCCAGATGCTGTTAAAAGAGCGCTGGGGGGCACTGGCGCTGCAAGACATACTGCGCAGCAATCGCTGCTTCTGGCAAAAAGTCCAGCAACCGCTGAGTAGCGGGCCCAAGCGGACTTTGCAGCTCAGCTGGCAGCAACAGGACCAGGACTATCAACTGCAATTTGCGCTCAATGGTCTGGCAAAATGGCAACTGATCGATACCACGCCCCCGATGTATCTGGATGAAGCGGCTTTGCAAGTGGGGATTATCGACACCGCGCTAACCGGTGAGCAATTGCAGCACCTATTGAGCATGCCACGGGTGCCGGAAGCAGAGCTGGCTCAGCTTTGGCTGGGGTTGCAACAAGCCCTGCCCACCGAGCCCCTGCCGGCTCCGGCCGACATTCAGATTGAAGTGATTCAACAACAACCACAGCCGGTTCTGCAGCTTAGCATGCAATCGCAAGGGCGTCGCAGCCTGCCCATCGCACGGTTGCGCTTTCGCTATGGCGCCTTTGAATTGCCACCGGCTCAGCCGGATAGCCCGGCTACCAGTCATCAAAGCCAGGGCAGCCGGCATTTTGCCATTGAACGCCAGCCAGATGCCGAGCAAGAGGCCATCACCACCTTGCTCGATACCCAGTTGTACCCAGCAGACAGCCCCCTTTCGGTTGCAGACTACTACCGGGTGGTGGACAACAGCCCGCTGGCCTGGCTGGAATGGCTCGAGCGCGACAAAGACTGGCTGGAGCAGCAGGGTTGGCGTATTGAACAAAGCGCTGATTTTGATCTCGGTATTGTCGAAGCAGATGCGGAATTTGAAGTGCAAAGCGATGCACCGGGCTGGTTCCAGCTCGACATGCAAGTGCAGCTAGGCCAGGAACGGGTGCCGATGCTGCCGCTGGTGCAGCAGTGGCTGCAGCAACACGGTGAACCCGAACCAGACAGTACGCTTTGGCTGCCACTGCCGGATGGCCGCACCCTGAAATTGCCTGCTCATCAGTTGCAGCCGCTATTCAGCACCTTGCAGGAGTTTTTGCAGCAGGGCAGCGACGACAACACACTGCGTTTGCCGTCTTACCGCAGTGCTTTGCTGCAGCAATTGCCAGCGCAGCGACTGCACTTCGCCGGCGCCGCCGAAATCGAGCAGCTCAGCCAAAAGCTGCAGCATTTTGAGGGCATTGCCGAAGTCCCCTTGCCCGATGGTTTGCAAGCCACCTTGCGGCCTTACCAGCAGCAAGGGCTGAACTGGCTGGTATTCTTACAGCAGTATGGTTTCGGTGGCATTCTGGCCGATGACATGGGGTTAGGGAAAACCCTGCAAGCACTGGCGTTTTTGCTGCACCAGCGTCACCAAAGCGGTCGCCTGCAAGCACTGGTGATCTGCCCAACCAGTCTGATTGGCAACTGGCAACAAGAAGCAGAGCGCTTTACCCCAGGCTTGAAGGTGCAAGTGGTGCATGGCCAGCAGCGGGGCAAAGCCTTGCAGCAACTGGCTGAAGCTGAACTAATAATCACCACCTACCCTTTAATAGCGCGCGATCTTAAGCATTACCAGGCCCACAATTTCAGCCATATTGTGCTGGACGAAGCCCAACAAATTAAAAACAGCCGCAGTCAGACCACCGCCGCCATTCGCAAGCTGCAAGGGGATTTTCGGCTCTGTTTAACCGGTACCCCACTGGAGAACCATCTGGGGGAATTAAAATCCTTGTTTGATTTTTCCTTGCCAGGCTTGCTGGGCAACGATGCTTTTTTCCGCAAACAATTTCGCCGCCCAATAGAGCGGGAGCAGCACCCGGAGCGTGGCCGGGAGCTGCAACAACGGGTAGCCCCCTTTTTGTTACGCCGAACCAAAAGCGAAGTGATGAGCGAACTGCCGGAAAAGGTGGAAATTGACCAGTATCTGGCGCTCGACAGCGATCAACGTCAACTGTACGACAGCATTCGTCTCAGCATGGAAAGCCACATTCGCCAATTGTTTGCTGAAAAAGGCCTGGCCAAAAGTCAGATTGAGTTTTTGGATGCGCTGTTAAAATTGCGCCAGGCGTGCTGCGATGCCCGTCTGGTCAAATTGCCCAGCGCGCAGAAAGTGCAAAGCAGTGCCAAACTGGACTGGCTGACGCAAAACATACCGGAAATGATCGACGAAGGACGGAAAATCATTATTTTCAGTCAGTTCACCAGCATGCTGGCGCTGATAGAAGAGGTGATGCAGCAACAGCAGATCCCCTTCGCCAAACTGACCGGTCAGACCAAAAAACGTCAGCAACAAATTGATCGCTTTCAGCAGGGCGAGGTACCGCTGTTTTTAATCAGTTTAAAAGCCGGTGGTACCGGCCTGAACCTCACCGCAGCCGATACCGTCATCCATTACGATCCCTGGTGGAACCCGGCCGTGATGCAGCAGGCCACCGACAGGGCTCACCGCATTGGTCAGGACAAAAAAGTCTTTGTTTACAAACTGATTGCCAAAGACACCGTGGAGCAAAAAATCCAACTGTTGCAGCAGCAAAAACAAGCGCTGGCCAACAGCCTGTTCAGCGGCAACCAGCAAGGACTGTGGCAGGGCAGCGCCGATGACTTGCTGCAGCTGTTAAGTGGGTAAGTGCTGTTGCAACCACTGCTTGAGCTGGGCCTTGGGCAGAGCACCGCTTTGCTGCGCCTTTAACTTGCCATTCTGAAACAGCATCAGCGTTGGGATGGAACGAATGGCAAAACGGCCAGCCAGTCCCTGCTCTTGCTCGGTATTGATTTTTGCCAGCCGAACCCTGGGCTCTAGCTCAGCCGCCAAACTGGCAAAGATCGGGGCAAATTGCAGGCAAGGGCCACACCAGGGTGCCCAAAAGTCCACCAGCAATGGCAGCGCCGACTTTTCAGCATGCTGGGTAAAGTTAGCGGTTGTCAGCTCCAACACCTGGCCAATAAAAAGCGGTTGTTTGCAGTGGCCACAGCTGGGCTGTTCTGCAAGACGCTCTTGTGGCAGACGGTTTAAACGGTGGCAATGCGGACAGGCAAGGATCATAGCGAGCTCCAATCGTTATCTTGCATTGGATCTATGGGATCGAACGCTACTTTTCAATAAAAAACCTGCCGCTTAGGGCAGGTCTTTATCAAGCATCCGAGCCGGGTTTATTGCGAGCGGCGCTTGGACGCAGCACCTGGGCGTGGGCCTGCGCCTGGACGAGGCCCTGGTCCACTTCGACGTTCGCCAGCACCCTGATCGACCGAGATATTCAGCTTTTGCTTGCGCACATAGACCTTTTTCAGGTGCTGGAATATTTCCTGCGGCATGCTGGCCGGCAGCTCAACGGTACTGAATTGATCAAACAACTTGATGTTGCCAATAAACTGACTGTCGATGTTGGCTTCATTAGCAATAGCGCCAACGATATCGCCAGCACGCACCCCATGCTCTTTACCCACTTCAATGCGGTAGGTGGTGTAATCGCCTTTCATTTCACGACGCTGACGAGGCCCGCGTTCTGGGCGATCGCCACGCTCCCGCACTGGCCGGTCACCACGCTCACGATCCCGCTTGCTCATGGGTTCGCGCAGCTCCGGGAACTGGCCAGCCACATTCAGCGGCTGTTCTTTTTGTGCCAGATAAAGCAGGGCTGCGGCCAGTTCGTTGCTGTCGCAATCCAGCGTTTCCTGCCAGGACGCAATCAACTCCTGGAAAAAGCTCAGATCCTGGGTTTCAATCGACTGAGCCAGCTCAGCGCGGAAGTTTTCAATCCGACGCTGCTCAATCACCGCTCCGGTCGGCAGTGTCATCTTTTCGATTGGCTGACGGGTGGCCTGTTCAATGCTGCGCAGCAAGCGACGTTCACGTGGCGATACAAACAAAATCGCCTTGCCTTCCCGGCCAGCACGCCCGGTACGACCAATACGGTGCACATAAGCTTCACTGTCGTACGGGATGTCGTAGTTCACCACCAGGCTGATGCGCTCAACATCCAGACCACGGGCGGCGACATCGGTGGCGACAATCACATCCAATTGATTGTCCTTTAAACGGCGAATGGTTTGTTCACGGTGGGCCTGATTCATGTCGCCATTCAGGCAAGCTACGGCATAGCCACGGGCGCCCAGTTTAACGGCAATCTCTTCGGTGGCACTTTTGGTACGCACAAAGACGATGCTGGCATCGTAGTCTTCCCCTTCCAGCACCCGGGTCAGCGCATCCAGCTTCTGGCTGTTGTCCAGCAACACAAAGCGCTGGGTAATGCGCTCAACCGTGCTGGTTTTGGCGGCAATTTTAATTTCGTGCGCATTGGTCAGGTGTTTCTGGGCAATGGCACGGATCTGGGTAGGCATGGTCGCTGAGAACATCGCGACCTGGCGGCCAGCCGGGGTCTGATCCATGATGGTTTGCACATCATCGATAAAGCCCATCCGCAGCATTTCGTCGGCTTCGTCCAACACGATGGCTTTTAAGTTATCCAGCACCAGAGTTTTACGCTCCAGATGATCCATCACCCGACCTGGGGTACCAACCACCACCTGACAACCACGCTTTAAAGAGCGCAACTGGTTGCTGTAGCTTTGGCCACCATAGATTGGCAACACATGAAACTGCGGCAGGTATTTAGCGTAGGCCTGGAAAGCCTCAGCAACCTGAATGGCCAGTTCCCGGGTAGGTGCCAGCACCAAAATTTGCGGCTCACGTTGGCCAGCTTCGAGCCGGGCCAGCAATGGCAAGGCAAAAGCAGCTGTTTTGCCGGTACCGGTTTGGGCTTGTCCCAACAAGTCACTGCCAGCCAGTAATTTGGGGATGGATTCAGCCTGAATAGGAGACGGCGTTTCGTAACCCAACTCTGCCACAGCTTTCAGTAGTGCTTCGGGCAGATCCAATTCAGCAAAAGATGTCACTTCAGACATAAATAATAAAACCTCAATACACAGGCAGGCAGCATGGTTGTGCTATTCTGGTCTTTACCTTGCCTGCCTGGCAGTAAAAACACCAAAAATCCGGCAATGCCCAGTGCACCGCCAAATCATCTTCCAGTTGTAGTATAGTCAAACATCCAACAAACTTAAGGACAGATCAATGATCCAAATCCTTGTCGGCAGCCAGATGGGTGCAGCGGAATATGTGGCAGAACAGGTTGCGGAAACCATGGCTTTAGGAGGCGTTGAAGCAAAACTTCATTTGGCTCCTGAATTGGATCACATCGCAGCCAGCGACAGCTGGCTGGTGATCACGTCCACTTATGGCGCAGGGGATCTGCCTGATAATATTCAACCCTTCGCGGATCGATTAGCACAAGATCAACCAGATCTTACCACAGTTTCCTTTGCCGTGATCACTTTAGGTGACTCCAGCTACGATACTTTTTGTCAGGCCGGCCGCACTTTAAGCAGCTTATTGCAGCAATGTGGCGCCAAACTGCTGTTACCGGCACTGGAAATTGATGTGCAACAACCTGATTTACCAGAAGATCAAGCCATCGCCTGGCTACCGGCCTACCTGCAACACAGCCGTTAAACCGATCCTTGGATCCCAGTTGATCACGCCTTACCAAGAAGTTACCCACATCTTTTAGGGTTAAAAATATTTTTTGTGTATAAATGCGGTATAAGCCAAGGTATAAGCTGTTTTTATCCTATGCACTGAAATCAACCGCCCATCACCTGTGGATAAACAGCATGGTTATCCAAAGGTTCGATCCGCCAGGATCGGGTCTTGATCACAGGATCCGATCCTTCCTAACCCAATGTATTTAAATACGAAAAATTGGTTATCCAATCAGATCCTTCGCCTTAATAGTAATCATAATAAAAGATCTTTAAAAAGATCCTATTTATAGATCTTAATTGATCCTGAAGATCCAGCTGCATTTTGAGCTTGGTGCCACCCGCTGAAACAAGGTACAATACGTGCCCTTTTTGCCGGGTCGAACCATCTTAACTGAGGCACAACTATGCATTACCAGACTTCCTTTGATGTCATCGTGATCGGCGGTGGACACGCCGGGACCGAAGCTGCACTGGCTGCGGCAAGGATGGGTATGCAAACCTTATTGTTAACCCACAACATGGATACCCTGGGTCAAATGTCTTGCAACCCGGCGATCGGTGGGATCGGCAAAGGGCATCTGGTGAAAGAGATCGATGCTTTGGGTGGCGTAATGGCACAGGCTGCCGATCTGGCCGGGATCCAGTTCCGCACCCTGAATGCATCCAAAGGGCCGGCAGTTCGGGCTACTCGCGCTCAGGCGGATCGCCAGTTGTACAAAGCCGCCATTCGGCAGAAATTGGAAAATCAGCCCAATCTGTTTATCTTCCAGCAAGCCTGCGACGATTTAATTGTCGAACAGGATCGGGTGACCGGGGTGCTCACCCAGATGGGTCTGCGCTTTGTTGCCAAAGCTGTGGTGCTGACCACAGGGACTTTTTTAGGCGGACAGATCCACATTGGTCTGCAAAATTACAGCGGTGGCCGGGCGGGCGATCCACCCTCCATTGCTTTGGCGCACCGTCTGCGTGAAATGCCCTTCCGGGTTGATCGGCTCAAAACCGGTACGCCACCACGACTGGATGCCCGCAGTCTGGACTTTTCTGTGATGCAGCCGCAGCCTGGCGATACGCCGTTGCCTGTTTTTTCGTACCTGGGCTCTGCCGAACAGCACCCACAGCAAATTCCTTGTTACATCACCTACACCAACGGCAACACCCACGATCTTATCCGCGGTGGTCTGGATCGTTCGCCAATGTACTCCGGTGTGATTGAAGGCATTGGGCCACGTTATTGCCCGTCGATTGAAGATAAGATCATGCGTTTTGCCGACAAAGATCAGCACCAGATCTTTGTCGAGCCTGAAGGCCTGACCACGCATGAAGTCTACCCGAATGGCATTTCCACCAGTTTGCCCTTTGATGTCCAGCTGGCATTGGTTCGTTCGATCAAGGGGTTTGAACAGGCGCACATTACTCGACCTGGCTATGCCATTGAGTATGACTTCTTTGATCCACGCGATCTGAAAAAGTCGCTGGAAACAAAATTTATTCAGGGCCTGTTTTTTGCCGGCCAAATCAACGGCACCACTGGCTACGAAGAAGCCGGTGCTCAGGGGTTGTTGGCCGGTTTGAATGCGGCCTTGCAGGTGCAGGGTAAAGACAGCTGGGCGCCGGGTCGCGAGCAAGCCTATTTGGGCGTACTGGTGGACGATCTCAGTACTCTGGGGACCAAAGAACCCTACCGCATGTTCACCAGCCGGGCGGAATACCGTCTGATGCTGCGTGAAGACAATGCCGATGCTCGTTTAACCGCCAAAGGCCGTGAGCTGGGTCTGGTGGATGATGAGCGCTGGGCCCGTTTTAACGGCAAGATGGAACAAATTGAGCGCGAACGCCAACGTCTGCAGCAGCAGTGGATCCATCCACAACATCCGTCGCTGGACAAGGTCAATGCGCTGCTGAAAACGCCACTGAGCCGTGAAGCCAGTTTGGAAGAGTTGATCCGCCGACCGGAGGTCAGTTACCGCGCGCTGATGGCGATTGAAGGTCTGGCCCCAGAAGCTTTGGATCCGCTGGCGGCGGAACAGGTTGAAATTCAGATCAAGTACCAGGGCTACATTGACCGGCAGCAGGACGAGATCGACAAACAAAAGCGCCATGAACAAACCCGGTTACCGGCTCAGTTCGACTACAGCCTGGTCAAAGGCTTGTCCAACGAAGTCATCAGCAAACTGAATCAGACCCAACCTGAAACAGTCGGCCAGGCTGCGCGTATTTCCGGCATTACACCGGCTGCCATCTCCTTGTTGCTGGTGTACCTGAAAAAACAGGGCTTGCTAAGGAAAAGTGCCTGATGTTGCGTGCAGAACTGGATCGTTTGCTGGCGCAAACGCAGCTGAGTGTCAGTGATGCGCAACGTCAGCAGCTGGTGCACTTTGTGGAGCTGCTGGCTAAATGGAATCAGGCCTACAACCTGACATCGGTGCGGGATCCGCTGCAGATGGTGGGCCGGCACATTCTGGACAGTCTGGTGGTTGCACCTTACCTGGCGTCAGCGCAGTGCCAGCGTATCATTGATGTGGGCACAGGCCCCGGTTTACCGGGTGTGCCTTTGGCGATCCTGTATCCGGAGAAAGAATTTGTTTTGCTGGACAGTCTGGGCAAGCGGATCCGTTTTCTCAATGAGGTAAAACGTCAGCTTGGATTGAACAACATTACGCCGCTGCAAAGCCGGGTTGAAGCGCATCAACCTGCCGATGGCTATCATGCGGTGCTGAGTCGCGCCTTTGCCAACTTGCAGGATATGGTCGACTGGTGCCAGCATTTGCCAGCAGCAGAGGGCCGTTTTCTCGCCATGAAGGGCGCGGCTGTGGAAGAAGAAATTGCAGCTATAGCGGATTTTGTTAGAGTAACGGCTGTACACGCACTCGAACTGCCAGAGCAAGCTTGCGCGCGCTACCTGGTGGAACTGGTAAAAACAACAGCTGCATAGCACGGAACAAGGGGTTGGTGTGGGAAAAGTCATCGCAATTGCTAACCAGAAAGGCGGTGTTGGCAAAACCACCACAGCGGTGAATCTGGCTGCGTCCATGGCCGCGACCAAACGCAAGGTGTTGCTGATCGATCTGGATCCTCAGGGCAATGCCACCATGGGCAGTGGCGTCGATAAATACGAAGTTCCGGCCAGTGCCTATGAACTGTTGATCGATGAAACCCCACTGGATCAGGTGGCGGTGAAAGAAACCAGCGGTGGTTATCACCTGGTGGCTGCCAACTCGGATGTGACGGCAGCCGAAGTTCGGTTAATGGATGTGTTTGCTCGCGAATTGCGCCTGCGCAATGCACTGAAACCCTGGCGCAACAGCTACGATTTTATTTTTATCGACTGCCCACCGTCACTGAATATGCTAACCGTCAATGCGATGGCTGCTGCCGACTCGGTGTTGGTGCCCATGCAATGCGAGTACTATGCGCTGGAAGGTTTAACCGCACTGATGGATACCATCCGGCAGTTGGCGGCTGTGGTCAATGCCGACTTGAAAATTGAAGGCATCTTGCGAACCATGTACGATCCGCGCAATCGTTTGGCCAACGACGTATCGGAGCAGCTGAAACAGCATTTTGGCGATAAAGTGTATCGCACCGTGATCCCACGCAACATCCGGCTGGCTGAGGCACCAAGCTTTGGTTCACCGGTGATGTATTACGATAAGAGCTCCACCGGCGCCAAAGCCTATCTGGCTCTGGCTGGTGAATTGCTGCGTCGGGCCGATAGCAAAGCCAGGCCGCAACCTCAGTTCAGTGGCACGGATTAAAAAGGAAAATCAAGCAGATGGTGGTAAAAAAACGAGGCCTGGGTCGGGGGCTGGATGCATTGCTGACAGCCGCCCAGCCGGCAGAGTCCAAACCCGTCGCCGCCAGTGAGTTGCAGAAGCTGGCCATCGAGTTTTTGCAGCCTGGCAAGTACCAGCCCCGTAAAGACATGTCGCAACAGGCGCTGGAAGATCTGGCCCTGTCGATCCGTGCCCAGGGGGTGATCCAACCCATCGTGGTTCGCAAAACCCAAACCGATCGTTATGAAATCATTGCCGGTGAACGCCGCTGGCGTGCTGCTCAGCTGGCCCAACTGGCTGAGGTGCCCTGCATCGTCAAAGATGTACCGGATGAAGCCGCGGTTGCCATTGCGCTGATTGAAAACATTCAGCGCGAAGATCTCAATGCGATGGAAGAAGCGGTGGCCCTGGAGCGCTTGCTGACCGAGTTTGAACTGACCCATCAGCAAGTGGCCGATGCGGTCGGAAAATCCCGTACCAGCATTACCAACCTGCTGCGCCTGAACCAACTGAATGACGACGTGAAATTGCTGCTTGAGCATGGTGACATTGAGATGGGCCATGCCCGGGCCTTGCTAGCGCTGGAAGGTGAACAGCAGTCGGAGACCGCCCGTCAGGTGGCTTCCCGTCAACTGACGGTGCGAGAAACCGAAAGCCTGGTGCGTCGGGTGCAGCAGCCACCGGCCCCGAAAACTGCAGTGAAAAAAGATCCCGATGTGCAGGCCCTGGAGAACCGTCTGAGTGACCACTTTGCTGCCCCGGTGCAAATCGATTACAACCGCAAGGGCAAGGGCAAGTTGGTGATTGGCTATTCCAGCCTGGATGAGCTGGAGCAAATACTCGAGAAAATGCAGGGGCAGGCCCAGCCACTTTAATGGTTTGCGCGCTGTAACTATCGTCGGGAAAACGCCGCTTTTGGTTGCAAATTAAGGCCAGATAAGTATACTTACGCAGGTTTTTTGACCCCTGAACCGGCACTGTGGTCAACAACGGAGTCGAAATGCAGCCAACAGCACGTCAGGTACGAATTGCTTCCTACCAAATGATAGGCTTTCAGCTGCTGGTTGCATCCGTGATGATGCTGGTTTTTTTCCAGTTGCAGGGGGCTCAGGCAGCCTATTCCGCTTTGCAAGGCGGTTTGATCGCTGCGTTACCAAATTTAGTTTTTGCACTCTTTGCTTTTCGTTACCTGACGCAAGGCAGTGCAGAACAGGCCCGCAAGTCCTTTATGCGAGGCCATGCGCTAAAAATTTTGCTGACGATTGCTTTATTTATCGGGGTGATGCGACAAGATGATGTGGTGGCCTCTGCACTGATCATCAGTTACACCATCACCCTGCTGGCACAA
This sequence comes from Alkalimonas sp., assembly GCA_020831935.1. Classification (GTDB taxonomy): domain Bacteria; phylum Pseudomonadota; class Gammaproteobacteria; order Enterobacterales; family Alteromonadaceae; genus Alkalimonas. Next base: position 11,732 of record JAFIFR010000020.1, on the reverse strand, counting down.
TGGTCGGCCGTTTTTTTCTTTAAACATTGATAATTGGGATGAAACATGGCTGATAGCAACATTTCAGTCCAGGGTTACATCAGTCACCACTTAACTGATTTAACCGTAGGGGAAGGCTTTTGGGCTGTGAACCTCGGTGCATTGGGTTGGTCACTGATTCTGGGCACACTCTTCATCATTACTTTCGCAGTCGTAGGGCGCAGAGCGACCACCGGCGTCCCCGGCAAGTTTCAGTGCCTGATCGAGATGATCATTGAGTTCGTCAATGGTTGTGTCAAAGAAACCTTTCATGTCAAAGACAAGCTGATTGGCCCTATCGCGCTGACCATCTTTATGTGGATCTTCCTGATGAACCTGATGAAGCTGGTTCCGGTGGATTGGTTCCCAGCGGCGGCAGGTATGGTTGGTTTGGCGTTGAACAGCAGTGCCCTGCCTGAGTACGCAGCCGATTACAGCTTCCTGGAGCGTGTGATGGCGCACCCATGGAGCTACCTGACCATAGCCCCAACCACCGATGTCAACATCACCATGGGGATGTCCTTGGGTGTCTTTATCCTGATTCTGGGCTATTCCATTTATTACAAAGGCCTGGGTGGTTTCAGCAAAGAGCTGGCCTTCACCCCGTTCAACCACTGGTTGTTTGTGCCTTTCAACCTGGTGCTGGAGCTGGTGACCTTGTTGTCCAAGCCGGTCTCTCTCGGATTGCGTTTGTTCGGTAACCTCTATGCCGGTGAAGTTATCTTCATTCTGATTGCATTGGTCGGATTGGCGCAGTTGCCGTTGCACTTTGCCTGGGCGGTGTTCCATATCCTGGTCATTGTGTTGCAAGCCTTTATTTTTATGATGCTGTCCATCGTTTATCTGAGCATGGCAGCAGAGAAACACTAAGTCGTTTTTTTTAACCTTAAACCTTTAGAAACTGGAGAAACTCAATGGAAGTTCAAGTCGCAACCTTGTTTGTAGTCGCAATTATTCTGGGTGTTGCTGCCCTGTCTACTGCATTTGCTTTTGCCATCATGGGCAGCAAATTCCTGGACGCCAGCGCGCGCCAGCCTGAAATGGCACCACAACTGCAAACCAAGATGTTCATCCTGGCAGGTCTGATTGATGCGATCTCTATGATTGGCGTGGGTGTTGCTCTGTTACTGTTGTTCGCAAACCCGTTCATCTAAGAGTCCTCGTTCATCAACTTTAAAGGAGGCTCGTTGTGGATATAAACGCAACCCTAATAGGTCAATCGATTGCGATGGCGGTCTTCGTGTGGTTCACACTGAAATTTGTGTGGCCACCGATCAACGCAGCGATTGAAGAGCGCCAGAAAAAAATCGCTGATGGCTTGGCCCACACTGATCGGGCAGAGAAAGATCTGCAAATCGCTCAGGACAAGGCCAAAGAAATCCTGCGGGAAGCCAAAGATCAGGGCGCTGCTATTATCAAGCAGGCCCAAAAACGCGAAGGCAAGCTGATCGAAGAAGCAACCATCAAAGCCAACGAAGAGCGGGATCACATCCTGGCTCAGGCGCGGGCAGAAGTGGAAGCTGAGAAAAGCCGCTTACGTGAAGATCTTCGCAAACAAGTGGCGGCTTTGGCCGTGGCTGGTGCCGAGCGCATCCTGCAACGCGAGATTGATGACGCTGCGCATAGCGACATTCTGGAAAAACTGGTCCAGGAACTGTAAAAGGAGCGAGCCATGTCAAACTTGACGAATATTGCTCGTCCTTATGCCAAAGCAGCCTTTGACTATGCTGTAGAGCAAAAGCAATTGGCTGATTGGCAACAGATGCTGACCTTTGCCGCTGAAGTCGCAAAGGACCCCCAAATGATCGCTTTTTTGGGCAGCAACAGCACTGCAGAAACCCAAGCTAACTTGTTCAATCAAGTTTGTGCGGATCAGCTCACTCAGCCTGCTCAGAACTTGATCAGGCTGATGGCTGAAAACCAACGTCTGCAGGCGTTGCCTGAGGTTCTGGTTCATTTTACTGAATTGAAAAATGACCACGAGCGCGAAGTGCTGGTGGATGTCACCTCAGCCAAGCCGCTTGATGCTGCTGCACAGGAAAAGCTGGTCGCTGCTTTATCCAAGCGTCTGGAGCGAAACGTAAAATTGAACTGTAGCGTTGATCCTAATGTGGTCGGCGGTATGTTAATGCAAGCGGGTGACCTGGTCATCGACGGCTCGGTCCGTGGTAAGCTGGATCGGCTTATCACCACGCTGCAGTCCTAATTAGGAAACAGAGTATGCAACTGAATTCCACTGAAATTGCTGAACTGATTAAGCAACGTATTGCTCAGTTCGATGTGGTCAGTGAAGCTCGCAATGAAGGTACCATCGTTCAGGTAACGGACGGTATCATTCGCATCAATGGCCTTGCAGACTGTATGCAGGGTGAAATGATTGAGCTTCCTGGCAACCGTTACGCAATTGCGCTGAACTTAGAGCGCAATTCTGTTGGTGCCGTTGTCATGGGCCCGTACGCGGACCTGACCGAAGGCACTAAAGTTAAAAGCACTGGCCGTATCTTAGAAGTTCCGGTTGGTGAAGCCCTGCTGGGTCGTGTGGTAAACACCCTGGGTGCACCTATCGATGGCAAAGGCGCAATCGATGCAGCCCGCTTTGAGCCGGTTGAAAAAATTGCTCCGGGCGTTATCGACCGTCAGTCGGTCGACCAGCCTCTGCAAACCGGCTACAAGTCGGTTGACTCGATGATCCCAATCGGTCGTGGCCAGCGTGAGTTGGTGATCGGTGACCGTCAGACCGGTAAAACGGCGCTGGCCATCGATGCCATCATCAACCAGAAAGGCACCGGCGTTAAGTGTATCTATGTGGCGGTTGGCCAAAAAGCATCCACCATTGCCAACGTGGTGCGCAAGCTGGAAGAGCACGGCGCCCTGGCCCACACCATCGTAGTGGTGGCTTCTGCTTCGGAAGCTGCGGCCCTGCAGTTCCTGGCACCTTACGCCGGCTGTACCATGGGTGAGTACTTCCGTGACCGCGGTGAAGATGCGCTGATCGTGTACGATGACTTGTCCAAGCAAGCTGTTGCTTACCGTCAGATTTCTTTGTTGCTGCGTCGTCCACCAGGCCGTGAAGCCTACCCGGGTGATGTGTTCTATTTGCACTCCCGTTTGCTGGAGCGTGCATCTCGTGTCAATGCCGACTACGTTGAGCGTCTGACCAATGGTGAAGTGAAAGGCAAAACCGGTTCTTTAACCGCCCTGCCGATCATTGAAACCCAGGCGGGTGACGTTTCTGCGTTCGTACCGACCAACGTGATCTCCATCACCGATGGGCAGATCTTCTTGGAAACCGATCTGTTCAACGCCGGTATTCGCCCTGCGGTGAATGCGGGTATCTCGGTATCGCGGGTGGGTGGTGCGGCTCAGACCAAAGCCATCAAAAAGCTGGGTGGCGGTATCCGTCTGGCCCTGGCTCAGTACGCTGAATTGGCGGCTTTCGCTCAGTTTGCTTCGGATTTGGATGACGCGACTCGTGCCCAGTTGGAGCATGGTCAGAAAGTTACCGAACTGATGAAGCAGCTGCAGTACGCGCCAATGAGCGTTGCGGACATGACGTTGTCTATTTTTGCCATCGAGAAAGGCTTTATGAAAGATGTGGCGACCGACAAGATTGGCGACTTTGAGTCGGCTCTGTTGTCCTATGCCAAGTCTGAGCATGCTGAGCTGCTGGCAGAAATCAACAAAACCGGTGGTTACAACGACGAGATTGAAGCAGGTTTGAAAAAGGTGGTTGAGACCTTCAAGTCCACCCAAACCTGGTAACAAGACATGGGTGGCCTGGCCACCCTTAGTCGTTGAATGAAACGGAGACATCGTCATGGCCGGTGGTAAAGAGATAAAAAGCAAAATTGGGAGTATTAACAATACTCGCAAGATCACCAGCGCTATGGAAAAGGTTGCGGTCAGTAAAATGCGCCGCGCGCAGGATCGAGTCGCTGCATCCCGCCCATACGCTGAAGGTATGCGCAAAGTGGTCGGAAATATGGCCGGTGGTAATCTGGACTATCGTCATCCTTACATGGTTGAGCGTGAAGTCAAAACCGTCGGTTACATCATTATCTCAACCGATCGTGGTCTTTGTGGCGGCCTGAACAGCAACGAGTTTAAGCGTGTGCTGCTCGAGCTGAAAGACTGGAAAAGCCAGGGTGTTGCAACCGAGTTTGCCCTGATTGGCAACAAAGCAACCGCCTTTTTCCGTCGTTTCGGTGGCAAGGTACTGGCTCAGCAAGCCGGTTCCAGTGAAAGCCCAAAACTGGCTGACATCATTGGGACCGTGCAGGTGATGCTGAAAGCTTATCTGGAAGGTCGAATCGATCGACTCTATTTGGTGTACAACCAGTTTGTCAACACCATGAAACAAGAGCCAAGGATCGATCAACTGTTGCCTTTGCCAACCCACGATGCGCCTAAGCGTAAATACAAGTGGGATTACATCTACGAACCCAAGCCAGAGCCGATCATCGATATGCTGATGGATCGCTACATGGAATCGCTGGTGTATCAGGGGCTGGTAGAAAATGCGGCTTGCGAACACGCTGCCCGTATGGTGGCGATGAAAGCCGCAACCGACAATGCCGGCAACCTGATGGATGAGCTGAAGTTGGTTTACAACAAAGCGCGTCAGGCGGCCATCACTCAAGAGCTGAGTGAGATTGTATCGGGCGCAGCTGCGGTTGGTTAAGTGAACAGTTTTGAGACATTTGAGGAAACAACATGAGTCAAGGTAAGGTAGTCCAAATTATTGGCGCCGTTGTGGATATCGATTTTCCACAAGATGCGGTACCTGGTATCTATGACGCGTTGAACGTAACTGATGGCGAGCTCGCTGGTCTGGTGCTGGAAGTTCAGCAGCAGCTGGGTGGCGGCACAGTACGTACCATCGCACTGGGCACAACGGATGGTCTGCGCCGTGGTGCTGCCGTCAGCAATACCGGTAAAGCCATTCAGGTACCCGTGGGCAAAGCCACACTGGGCCGTATTATGAACGTATTGGGTGAGCCGATCGACGAAGCGGGCCCTATTGGTGAAGAAGAGCGTTGGTCCATCCACCGCGAAGCACCAAGCTACGAAGATCAGTCCGCATCCAACGCCCTGTTGGAAACCGGCATCAAGGTTATCGACCTGGTATGTCCGTTCGCCAAGGGTGGTAAAGTTGGTCTGTTCGGTGGTGCCGGTGTTGGTAAAACCGTGAACATGATGGAGCTGATCCGCAACATCGCGATCGAGCACAGCGGTTACTCGGTGTTTGCCGGTGTGGGTGAGCGTACCCGTGAAGGTAACGACTTCTACCACGAAATGAAAGACTCCAACGTACTGGATAAAGTATCGCTGGTGTATGGTCAGATGAACGAACCACCAGGCAACCGTCTGCGTGTGGCCCTGACCGGTCTGACCATGGCGGAAAAATTCCGTGATGAAGGCCGTGACGTGCTGTTCTTCGTGGATAACATCTACCGTTACACCCTGGCCGGTACCGAAGTATCTGCACTGCTGGGTCGTATGCCATCAGCGGTAGGTTATCAGCCAACGCTGGCCGAGGAAATGGGTGTGCTGCAAGAGCGGATCACCTCGACCAAGACCGGTTCCATCACCTCCATTCAGGCCGTTTACGTGCCTGCGGATGACTTGACGGATCCATCGCCAGCAACCACCTTCTCGCACTTGGATGCAACTGTAGTACTGAGCCGGAACATCGCTTCTTTGGGTATTTACCCGGCGATTGACCCACTGGACTCCACTTCACGTCAGTTGGATCCGCTGGTCATTGGCAAAGAGCACTACGAAGTTGCCCGTGGCGTGCAGACTGTACTGCAGCGTTACAAAGAGCTGAAAGACATCATCGCCATCCTGGGCATGGATGAGCTGTCGGACGAGGATAAAACCACGGTATTCCGTGCGCGTAAAATCCAGCGTTTCCTGTCTCAGCCATTCTTCGTGGCAGAAGTCTTTACCGGTTCTCCGGGCAAGTACGTGTCGCTGAAAGACACCATCCGTGGTTTTAAAGGCATCCTGGACGGTGAGTACGATCACTTGCCAGAGCAAGCCTTCTACATGGTTGGCTCCATTGACGAAGCTGTTGAGAAAGCGAACAAGCTGAAGTAAGCAGCTGAGGAGGCGACATGGCGATGACAGTGCATCTGGACGTAGTCAGTGCGGAAGATAAAATCTATTCCGGTCTGGTCGAGTACGTCGAGGTAACCGGCAGTGAAGGTGTTCTGGGTGTGTTACCGCACCACAGTCCTTTGCTGACCACCATCAAGCCAGGCATGGTGCGCATCGTCAAGCAATTTGGTGAAGAACACTTCATCTATGTTGCTGGTGGCGTGCTGGAAGTGCAGCCGGATGGTGTCACGGTACTGGCCGATGTAGCTAAGCGGGCCGAAGATCTGGATGAGCAGGCAATTCTGGAAGCACAGAACCGTGCCAAAGAAGCGATGCAACATGCCAGCGCCGACTTCGACTACGCAGAGGCCGCGGCTCAGTTGGCGGAAGCCATTGCACAGCTGCAATTGATCCGCAAATTGCGCAAAACCAAATAAGCAAAGCGAATCGCTTGCAGCAAAAAAGCCACCTTTGGGTGGCTTTTTTATTGGCTGACTTTGCCGCAGTCTGGCGATGAGCGCATCTTGACCAGCAGCAAGTAGCCAAACTTTTAGCTGATGGCGCTTCATAATGTTTAGATAATGAAATTATGCATTTAAAATTAAATGCTTAAGTGCTTTTTGTTTTGTATGAATTCCTAAGGGTTCCATAAGCGACACTGGGCAGCTCCCACTTTATAGTTTGGCAATCCGGTCCTGAACACAGGCTGGCGATTTACCAAACTATGGATACCTGGGAGTCAAGATGCACTATTCATCCTCTTCGGGCCGGCTAAATAAGCCAAGCCTAAAAATACGAACAACGATGGCTGCTTTATTGCTGTCTTTATCAGCCGTTGCTGAGCCTTTAACCGGCGCTCAAAGAGTCGAGCTGGAACCTTGTCATGCCAAGGGGCTAAGTGACCGCATGCTGTGCGGTCGTATCGAACAGCCGGTATCAACCGACAGTCAACTCAGCGATCTTGGCAGCATCAGCATCCATTTTGCTGTGTTGCCGGCCATAAAGCCGGTCCATCCGAATGAGGCAGTGCTGGCTTTCGCTGGTGGGCCTGGTCAATCGGCTTTTGACGCTGCGGCAAGCTTCGCGCAAGCGCTGCGTCATGCCCGTGAGACCCGCGATATTGTGTTGGTTGACCAGCGTGGCACGGGCCGTTCCGGTTTATTGCAATGCGATACGATGGATCTTGTCACTCAGTTTGCGCTTGATGAGCGTTCAATTGAAATGGCAGAACTGATCCGCAGTGAAATGAAGGCTTGCCAGCAACAGCTGCAGGTTGATTTGCAGCATTACACCACTCAGGCTGCAGCCCATGATTTTGAAGCGGTACGGCTAGCGCTGGGTTACCACAAACTTCATTTGTACGGTGGCTCTTATGGCACCCGCATGGCGCAGGAATACATGCGCCAATACCCTGAGGCGATTTTGAGCGCGACTCTGGATGGTGTGGTTTCTTTTGGGCAAAGTTTTGCTGCTATGGGGCTGGCATCGGATGCCTCCCTGGCGGCATTGTACCGGTACTGCGAAGCCTCGGCGGCTTGCCGCAAGACATTTCCAGCCGCCAGCCAGCAGCTGCAGCAGCTGTTAACGCAGCTTGAGCTGTCGCCTATCCATACCGAAGTACGGCACCCCCGTACTTTTGAGCGCATCGAGCTGACATTAACCCGCTCCAAGCTGCAGCAGGCGTTACGGTTTGCCCTATACAGCAACAGCACCCGAGCTTTGATCCCATTGGCTGTTGAAAAGGCCAGTCAGGGTGATTACAGCGCTCTGATCGGTTTGATGGTGGCACAGGATATGGTGACCGACTTGTCCATCGGGGTGAATACTGCTGTGGTCTGTGCGGAAGACTGGCCATTTTGGACCGATGAGAACCGGGCTTACTACAGCGGCAGTGATCTGGGACGGGAGTGGATGGCAGCCGTCGATATCATTTGTCCACTCTGGCAGGTAAAACCCGTCGCAGCGGACTTTCTTCAACCGCTAAGTTCTGAGATACCGATATTGCTGCTATCCGGTGGGCTGGATCCGGTCACGCCGCCCAAGGGTGCAGAGCTGGCAATGACCGAAATGCGTCATGCCAAACATTTGATTGCGCCAGAGGCAACCCATATTGTCGCCAGTCAAACCAGCTGTGCCCCCAAATTAATCAGCCAGTTTATTGCGGAGCAGTCGGTCGAAGCCTTGGATGGCAGCTGCCTGGAACAACCGCTTCGTCAGCCATTTTTGACCAACGCCAATGGCATTGCAAGGCCGACGGTGCCAGCGTCATCACAGCACAAGAATCAGGAGTAAAACATGCTCAAAGTCACGGATTTGTACAAAAAAATAGGCGATGTTCAGGCGTTGAATGGCCTGAGCTTCCAGGCTGAAAATGGCACCATTACCGGCTTGCTGGGACCCAATGGAGCCGGAAAAACCACGTGCTTACGCACCCTGTTTGGTCTGCTACAAGCCGATCGTGGTCAGGCTGAAATTGATGGGATGGATATCGCCAGGCAACCCCTGCAGGCGCGAAAGCAGCTGGGGTTGTTTCCAGATCCTTTTGGCCTGTACGAGCGATTAACACCACGTGAGTATCTGGAGTTTTTTGCCGGGATCAATGGTATGGCAACGGCTGATGCGCGTGAGGCAACCGCCCAAGTGCTGCAAGTATTGCAGATGGACGACATTGCCGACCGGCGCTGTCAGGGGTTTTCGCAGGGCCAGCGGATGAAAGTCGCCTTGGCGCAGTCCATAGTGCATCAACCCACCAATATTGTATTGGACGAACCGACCCGTGGTCTGGATGTGATGAGCACCCGGGTATTGCGCGAGCTGCTGTTGCGCCTGAAGCAACAAGGACATTGCGTGCTGTTTTCCAGCCATGTGATGCAGGAGGTTGCTGCCCTCTGCGATCAGGTGGTGGTGATGGCAAAAGGCAGAGTTTTGGCGCAGGGAACACCGGCTGAACTTTGTGCCAGCACCGGAAAAAATAATTTGGAAGAAGCATTTATTGCATTAATTGGAACCGATGAAGGAATCGCAGCATGATCGCATTAATTCGCACTCTGTTACGGAAAGAACTGCTCGATGCCAGCCGTGATAAACGTTCAGTGATGGCTGGCCTGTATTACGCCATCGGTACCCCGGTGTTGATGTGTTTGTTGTTTGCGGTACTGTTGCAGCAATTAAGCTCGAACGATGAGCTGTACATCCACATCGATAACGCCGAGGCTGGCCCTGCTCTGGTACAGTATCTTGCCAACCGGGACATTCTTCATGGCGATGAAAGTAAAGCCAGAGCGATACGGCTATCGCTGGCGGATAATTTTGAGCAGCAAATGCAGCAAGGCCGGCCGGCAACGGTGATTTTGGATGCCGATCATTCGGATGATCGCTTGCTAAGCTCCATCCGGCGCATCGAGCGGGCACTTGGGCGCTACAACAGCGAGGTGGCCCAACTGCGGCTGATGGCGCGTGGCATTGATCCGGCGCTGATGCAACCGGTGGCTGTGCAAATTCATGATCAGGCAACGCCGGATTCGCGTGGTGGTATGTTTTTGGGGATAGCCACCCTGACCATCATTCTGACCTTGTTTTACGCCGCCATGAACCTGGCCATTGATACCAGTGCCGGTGAGCGTGAACGCAACTCCCTGACCTTGTTGCTCAGTCAGCCATTGCTAAGCTGGCAGCTGGTTATTGCCAAAGTGCTGGCCATTACCAGTTTTTCGATGCTGGGTCTGGTGGTGATTTTGCTGGTTTCCAAGTTTGCTTATGGCCTGGTGCCCTGGGAGCAATTGGGCTTTACCATTCGTTTGAATGCCGACTTTATGGTGTTTACGCTGTTGATTGGCCTGCCGCTGGCGCTGCTGTCAGCCAGTTTGCAAGTCTTGGTTTCGTTTTTGGCCAAGTCGTTCAAAGAAGCGCAAACCTACGTCACCATGGTACTCTTTATTCCACTGACGTTGAGTATGGTCACCACCTACAACATCGCTACCGACTACGTGCAATGGTTGCCGATTGCAGCACAGCAGCAAGCGATGATTGAGTATTTAAAAGGCAGTGCCTTGCCGTTGCCCCAGTTGCTGGTATCTACCTTGCTGACACTTTTGTTGGTGGTGGTTTTCAGCTACGGCAGCAGCCGGTTGCTAAAAAGCGAAAAGGTTGTTTTTGGTCTGTGATAATCACCCCGGTAATGATACCGGGGCTGGTTTTTAGTGCCACTCAACAAACTTAATGGACTGCTCTGTCGGCTGGTAGATGGTTAGAAAAATTGTGTTTGCCGAGTGCGGATCAGGTTGCAGTTGCACAATCTGGTAAGGAATATCCCAAATTTGGGTTTGCTCTGGATTGCCTGGCAAGGTTCTGGCCACAGTGCCCATGATGTTAAACCGGTAGATGGCCTCTTGCTGGAACCGCATCACCGGGAACCACTGGCTTTCTTCGTCAGCAGCCAGTACCGGGCTATCTTGCCGGCCGCCATCCACATAACGCACAAGTTGACCCGCTCGGTGGTAGTGCAGCTGGCCAGCTGCATCCACCACTGGATGGGTGGCAGTAAGGCGGCTTTTTTGTTGCCATTGCGCGCTGAACAAATCGTAGGACCAGACATGCTCACCACTTTGTTGCACTTTTACCAGATAAAGCCCACTGCTGTCCGTTTTCCAAACCGGGCGTCCCAGATTGTTCTGATCGCTTTTTTGTTTTAGATGCTGTTGCTGAATATCCAGCACATACAAATTTCCCGCTTGAGAAAACGCGATTAAACGCCCGTTGGGGGACCAGGCCAGATCGGCAATGGGGCTGGTGGAGTCGGTTAGCTCGGTCAATTGTTGCAAGCCATTTTCGCTTTGCAGCCACAACTGCCAGCTGCCGGTAAAGTCTGCCGAAATGACCGAGCGATTGGGTTGTATCGGATCCAGTGCGATGGCCATGGTATTGCCAGCAGCATGCAACAAGGGAGAGATGTCAGTTGGTTTTGCGTCGTCACCAAGGCTAACCTTCATGATTTGAAAGGCCTTCTGGTGATTTCTCAGGCTTAGCGGAGAAACATACGCCTGAGAATCGGAATACAGGCTGAGCTCACCAATCTGAAGGGTATCGGGCAACACTCTTACATGCAGCTCTTTGGTTTGCACATCGACAGAGAGCAAGGCTTCGGTAGCAGGTAGCACCAGCAGTTGGTCATCCAGACTCCAACTTAAATCAAGAATCAGCATTCTAAGGTCAAAGCGATATAATAATTGATGCTCGTGGCTGGCCGGTTCAAATAGATAAATATGGGGGAAACCTTCATCGTTGTAGTACAGGTAAGCTAAACGCTCATCAGAGCGGGAAAGCGCCAGCATTGATGCGCCAAAACCAGATTCTGGGGCACTCACTAGTACTCTGCGATGACCAGACTCAAGTTGCTTTGCCATCAGGCTGGTGGGGGTAAAGGGACCGTTGGCTGACTCTGTGTAATACAGTGTCTTGCCATCTCGACTCAATTGTGCAACTCCAAATACCAGACCTTTACAGGCACTTAAGGTGCGCACCTCGTAAAGGGGATAGTGTTCCAGTTGATACAGTCGGTAGTAACAACTGCCATCCTGAGTGCCAAGTTCCATGGTTAAAAGCTGCCGGCTGCC
>JAFIFR010000268.1 GCA_020831935.1 Alkalimonas sp. | reverse complement strand
GATCGGTTTCAGCCCGCAGTGGCATGGCGATAACACCGGGCTTCATCAGATGAATGGGGGTCAACACATCGTAGGCAACTTTCAGGTTGGCCAGAATCAACTCTTTGGTGAAAAACACCACAAAGCTGAACATGCGCGGCACCCGTAGCCGGTACTGGCGGACATCGGGGTGTTGGCGAAACACCAGCACCAACACCAGATAGGCAATGAAAAAGCCAATCAACAGGCCACCTGCGTTCATGGTATCGGTTAAGGCAGCCCAAATCAGTGCCAATACCAGGTTAGCCAGTAACACATTCATGGGGATGTCCTCCCTAAGACCGCTTCAATGTAAACCGCTGGATTCAGCAGCTGCTGGGCGGCAATGTCCGCAATCTGATACATGGGTTGGGCAAAGACCCCCAAGGCTACTGTTAACACCGCCAGCACCCCAATGGAGAAATAAATCAGTCCATTGCGGGTTGGTGCCGGCACCGGTGGGTTTGGCTCTGGCGTGGCCTTCCAGAAGGCTTCATTCCAGATTTTGATCATCGAATACAGGGTCAGCAGGCCCACCAACAAGGCGATGCCAATGGCCCACCAGGAGCCGACTTCGACACCAGCTTTGATCAAGATAAATTTGGCAAAGAAACCCGACAGCGGTGGCACCCCTGCCAAGGATAAGGCGGGCACAAAGAATAAAATCGCCAGCCCAGGATGTTTGCGGTACAAGCCACCCAGTTTCTTTAACTCAAAGCTGCCGCCTAAGCGGTAGATAAGGCCAGATGTCAGGAACAAGCTGGATTTCACCACGCTGTGATGCACGATGTAAAAAATCCCACCAATCAGCGCCAGTGGCGTAAACAAGGCCAGCCCCAGCATCATGTAGCCAATCTGACTGATGCTGTGGAAGCTCAGAATGCGGCGGATTTCAAATTGTGCCGCAGCGCCCAAAACGCCTGTCAGCATGGTAAAGACGCCCATCCAAAGCAGGACCTCGTGGGTAAAGCCGGTATCGGCGGTGAAAATCAGTGTGAATACCCGGTACAGCGCATAGACCCCGACCTTGGTCAACAGACCGGCGAAAATCGCCGAGACAGCCACCTGGGGCGTATGGTAAGAAGCCGGCAGCCAGAAAAATAATGGAAAAGCCGCTGCTTTAATGGCAAAGGCGATTAAAAACAGGCTGCCAATCACCGTCACCATTTTTTGGTCTTCCAGGCTGGCCAGTTTCACTGCAATATCGGCCATATTCAGGGTGCCGACCAAGCCATAGGTTAAACCAATGGCCGTCAGGAACAAGGCCGAGGACAGCAGGTTCAGGGTGACGTATTTGATGGCGCCTTCCATTTGCGCCCGCTCACCGCCGAGGATCAGCAAGGCAAAAGAAGCTACCAGCAGCACTTCAAACCAGACGTAGAGGTTAAAAATATCCCCGGTTAAAAAAGCACCATTGACGCCAGCCAGCAGCAAATGCAGCAGTGGGTAGTAACCAAAACGTTCGAAGCGTTTGCGGATGGTTTTTAAGCTGTAGAGGGCGGTGATAAACCCAAGCGTTGATGCCAGCAACACCATAATAGCGCCCAGCATGTCAGCGACTAGCACAATGCCAAAAGGAGCCGGCCATGAGCCGACTTCCAGCACCTGAATGCCGACTTCGAGCGTATGCACCAGCAGCCACACTGCGCTGATCAATAAAATGGCGGTGCCTATGGCTCCCAACCAGCGCTGGGCACTGTGGTTGTTCAGTAGGGTAAGGGACAATGCGCCGATCAGGAGCGGGATGATAATCGGCAGAGCGACCAAGACTTCCAGATCCATCAATCGGTTCCTTTCATTTCGTTCATATCATCGGTTTGCACCACCTCGCAGGCGCGGTGGATCAGCACTACCGCAAAGGCCAGTACACCAAAACCAATCACAATGGAGGTCAGGATAACGGCCTGGGCCAGCGGATCGGCCGCAGGCCCGTCAATCACCAGCTGACCTTCCGGGATCAGTGGTGGAATGCCTCGGTTGATTCCGGCCACGGTAAAAATCAGCAAGTTGGCAGCGTTGGACAGCAGTATCAACCCGATGACCAGCTTGACCACGGAACGGCGCAGCATCATGTAGATAGCCGCAGCATAAAAGGTGCCAATCAGAATGGCCATTAAAGTTGTCATGAGTGTTCAGCCTCCGCCAATGTAAAGACCACGGTGAGCACGGTACCAATCACCCCCAGATAAACACCAATATCAAACAGCAGGGGAGTACTGAGTTTGAATTCGCCAAAGACCGGTAGATCCAAGGTCCACCACTGAGCGGTAAAGAAGGAGTCACCGACCAGCAAGGGCGGGAAGGAAGCAATGGTCGCCAGCACCAGGCCAATGCCGACCAGTTGCAACGGGTGCACCCGAAGCATATCGCGGGCCGCTTTGTAGTCTTCGGAAAATAATTTCAAGGCGACAGCGGCAGCGGCGACCAGGCCTCCGATAAAACCGCCACCAGGCTCATCATGGCCCCGAAACAACAAAAACAATGAGAACAACACCAGCAGCGGCAGCAATAAGGAACTGCCGGTGTTTAAAATCAAAGAGCGCATATTAAAGCGACGTGGTTTCATGAGCTCTCTCCCTGGTTGGTGGGCGCTTTCGCCGTTTCGTCAGCCTTGGCTTTTTCCTTTTGCGCCCGGCGCAGGTTAAAAGCTGCCCGGCGATCCGAGTTGG
>JAFIFR010000267.1 GCA_020831935.1 Alkalimonas sp. | reverse complement strand
ATGGCGGTGTATTCATCCGGCCCGGTGACGCCATGAATTTCAAAAGCGCCGTCCCGCCGCTGATTGAAAAAACCAAGCTCAAGCCAGAGCCGGGCGGTTTCTACCAGCATTTCAACGCCCTGCTCACGCATAAAGCCCCAGTCTTCAGTCGCCAGATAGTAGCTACGAATGGCATAGGCAATGGCCGCATTGATGTGGTACTGGGCGGTACCGGCCGGGAAATAAGCCGAGCACTCTTCGCCACCGATGGTGCGCCAGGGATACAGCGCCCCACTGCTGTGCGCCATTTCACGGGCCCGCTGGCGGGCGGCATCCAGCTGCCGGTAACGAAAACCAAGCAGCTGGCGCGCTACCACCGGCAGGGTAAAGCTCAGACAGGGGATGACATAAATTTCAGTATCCCAAAAATAATGGCCATCGTAACCAGGCCCGGTCAGGCCTTTGGCGCCGATGTTGCTTTGGCCATCCTTACCGGCCGACTGCCACAAGCTGAACAAATTAAAGCGAATGCCCTGCTGCATCGCCGCATCGCCTTCGATCTGCACATCGGCCTGTTGCCAAAACTGCTGACAGGCCTGAGCCTGGGCTGCCGCCAAATCGGCAAAACTGTGCTGGCTCAGCTCTGACAGCTGCAAGGCACAGCGCTCTGCCAAATCCGCGGTGTCGGCAGCACTCTGATGGCGATACAATACCCATTTGCTCAAGCTGGTCGCTTCACCCTGCTGCAAGGACCAGCTCGCTTGCTCACACAAGACCCCGGACTTGAACTGCAGTTGACGGATGTTGTTTGCTATAGCCGGCCATTCATGCTGCATCATGGCGCAGACAGCAAAGTCACTGCCATGCACCCGGTGCAGCATCCAGCCCTGCTGGCCGGCAAAGCCTTGTTGCTGCAAATTCAGCGTATCGGCAATTGAAAACACTCCGACCCTGGGGTCGTCTTTTTTACTAAAGGGGGCATAACAGGCATCCAGCTCGGAGAACACCTGCACCTCCCCGGTGAAATTCAATGCTGTCAGCTGATAGGCGATGCACATCAGTTCCGGGTGCTGCATCGACACCAGTCGCTGGCTGCTGATCAGCAGCCGTTTACCGGTTTTGCTTTGCCACTGCCACTGGCGCTGCAACACCCCCTGGCGCATATCCAGGCTGCGCTGATGTTCAAGCGCACCGCCAAGCTCTACACGTTCGTCATCAAGCACACAGTAGATGCGCTTGCCATTGGCCACCTGCAGCATGGTGTGGTTGTTGCGGGCAAAGCCACAGGCCGACTCACCGTATTGAATGGGCTCGGAGCTGTAGACGCCATTTAAGTAAGTGCCTTCACAGCTGGAGCTGCCTGCCAGGCCTTCTTCCAGCGTACCGCGGGTTCCGATGTAGCCATTGGCCAGGCTCAGCAGGGTTTCACACAGCAGCGGCTGCGCTGGTATAAGTGTCTGCTCGGTCAACCGCCAGGGATCAACCTGCAACGGGCCGGCGAAAGGAGTGCTTGTTGCCATAATGCTTACCTTTTGTGCAATGCTGTCGCCACTATACAATGAATTAAATTGCAATTGCAATCGATTGCAAAAGCAAATGTTTTGGGTGTATAGTGGCAAAACAGGGTAAAAAAGCAGCAGGTAGCAGCACTGCCGCAACATAAAAAGAGACGACCACCATGAACCATCTACGCATTAAACTGGCATTACTGCTGACCTACTTTGTCTTTGCCATCTTGCTGAACAGCGTTGGCACTGTGATTTTGCAGGTGATCCACAGCTTTCAGGTCAGTAAGGAAAGCGCCAGCTTGCTGGAGGGATTTAAAGACATTCCGATTGCGGTGGTGTCGTTTTTACTGGCATCCTGGCTGCCACGGCTTGGCTACCAGCGCGCCATGATGATTGGTGTGGCCATGGTGATGCTGGCTTGTATCGCCATGCCGCTGTTGCCGGCATTCTGGACCACCAAGCTGCTGTTTTTTACCGTCGGCTCCGCTTTTGCTCTGGTTAAGGTCTCGGTCTACGCCAGCATTGGCCTGATTACCGACAGCCGCGAGCAGCATGCCTCCTTGCTGAATTTTATCGAAGGCTTCTTTATGCTGGGGGTGTTATCCGGTTACTGGGTGTTTGCAGCCTTTATGAACCCGGCCGAACCCGAGTCGCTCAGCTGGCTGCAGGTGTACTGGCTTTTAGCCGCGCTCTGTTTGCTGAATTTGCTGCTGCTGGCCAGCACCCCGATCCCGAAAGTACCGCTCGAGCCCACACGCAGCGCCCGGCAGGATTTTGTCGGCATGCTGCAGCTGCTGGCCCTGCCACTGGTGCTGGTGTTTATTGTTTCGGCGTTCCTGTACGTGGTACTGGAGCAGGGCATCGGTACCTGGCTGCCGACCTTTAATAACCAGGTGTTGCAGCTGCCGAATCAGCTGAGTGTGCAACTCACCAGCATCTTTGCCGCCAGCCTGGCGCTGGGCCGGTTGTTGGCAGGCGTTGTACTGCGCCATCTGTCCTGGTATGCCCTGGTCAATCTGTGCCTGTGTGGCATGGCGGCCCTGATGCTGCTGATCCTGCCGATGACGCGGGATGTGGTGGTGCCTGAAACAGTGCATTTGTGGAATGCACCGCTGGCTGCTTATTTATTTCCGCTGATTGGTCTTTTTATGGCGCCGGTCTACCCCATTATCAGCTCGGTGATGTTAAGCGCATTGCCCAAAGC
>JAFIFR010000292.1 GCA_020831935.1 Alkalimonas sp. | reverse complement strand
GATACGTATTCGCTTGCATGCTATGCTCCTTATGCATATTAAGAAATAGTCCAACAGGACCTGGTTTTGTAGCCGTTTAAAGCAGTGTCTCAGGTGAATGAAGGCTCTGCATCCATCGAAACATAAATCAACCGTGCATTAACCTAATTAACTACCTCAAACCACTATCATTATAAATTTATAAATTTAATGACTCAATGCTTTAAATATATATTTTATAAATTTATTATTTGTTAATTTATATCATTGCTAATATATTGCTTTGCAAACGATGGCAGCATCATCTGTAACAACTTGAACTTCTTTAGGTTTTAGCCCTTGAGTTAATTGCTCTAATACCAGGACCGACAACTCTGGCAATAACTTATTTTGCAATACATTGTGGATAGTTCGGGCTCCGGATCCTGCATCCTGGCATTGATCGGTGATCAAACTCAGCAATTCATCCCCATAACTGAGCGCTATCTGATGGTTTGCCTGCAACCGGCTTGCAATCCGGTTTAATTGCAAGGTTGCAATATGCTGCAACTTACTGTTATCAAGTGGCAGGTATGGAATCACATTGACCCGGCCTAAAAATGCTGGTTTAAAGTATTCCAGTAAGTCTGGTTGCAATGCTTTGGATAAACCGGCAATGGATGGGGCAGTTTCAGGGTCTTCAAACAACCGCATGGTGCTATCTGTGCCCACGTTGGATGTCATGATGATGGTGGTATTCTTAAAGTCGATGTCACGGCCTTCACCATCTTTTATCAAGCCTTTATCAAAGACCTGATAAAAAATATCCTGCACGCCGGGGTGCGCTTTTTCCATCTCATCCAACAGAATGACACTGTATGGCTTACGACGTACAGCTTCGGTTAATACCCCACCTTCACCATAGCCGACATAACCCGGCGGAGAGCCCAAAAGCATTGAGACTTTATGCTCTTCTTTAAATTCAGACATGTTGATCACGGTGAGGTGATCTTCACTGCCATACACCTGCTCGGCCAGCGCCAAGGCAGTTTCTGTTTTTCCAACGCCGCTTGGGCCAGTCAGCAGAAAAACCCCATTCGGCTTTTTTTCATCAGCCAGTTGTGCTCTGGATGTCTGCACGGTTTTCGCAATCAACTCCAGTGCATGGTCCTGACCAATCACCCGCTGTTGCATGACCTGCTTCAGATTGAGTACCGCTGCGATTTCATCGTTCTGCATTTTACCTAGCGGAATACCGGTCCAATCCGCGACTACCTGGGCTACCAGTTGATCATCCACTTGCCAAAACACCAGGGGCTCAGCTATGGCTTGATAACGTGAGCGCAGTTCTTGCAAATCGGCTTGGTGCACCTGCAACTCCTGCTCATCCGATTGCTGCTGAATCGCGAGCATCAGTGCTTTAGCCTGAGCCACCAATTCCTTTTGCTGTTGCCACTCGGTGTGCAATGCATCGAGCTGCTGCTTAGCCTGCTCAATGTCCGATTGCAGAGCCGACATGCTAGCCTGCTCAGTGCCATGCAACTTATGCTCTCGCGCTGCGACCTGCAGTTTGGCCTGTAATTGCTCAACCAACCGCTGTTGATCTTCCAATTTACCCGGAATAGCATCCTGGCTCATGGCTACACGGGCGCAAGCTGTGTCAAGCAGTGCTACGGCTTTATCAGGCAGTTGCCGGCCGTTGATGTAACGATGTGACAGATGCACAGCGGCCACTAAGGCGTTTTCAGATAAATGTACTCCGTGATGTTGTTCCATTACTGGCAACAATCCACGCAACATGGTGACTGCTTTTTCAGGCGCCGGCTCCTCAACCTTGACGACCTGAAAGCGCCGGGTTAATGCCGCGTCTTTTTCAAAGTACTTTTTGTATTCAGCCCAGGTAGTGGCTGCGATGGTTCTCAGCTCCCCCCTGGCTAAAGCAGGTTTTAGCAAGTTTGCGGCATCGTTTTGTCCTGCCTGGCCACCACTACCAATCATGGTGTGCGCTTCATCAATAAATAGAATCACAGGAACAGGGGATGCTTTTACTTCGGCAATCACATTTTTCAGCCGGTTCTCAAACTCACCTTTCATACCGGCACCTGCTTGCAACAATGCCAAATCCAGTACCCGAAGTGAGACCGACTTCAACTTATCTGGCACATCGCCACCAGCAATACGCAGTGCTAGCCCTTCCACCACAGCCGTTTTACCAACACCTGCCTCACCGGTCAGTATTGGGTTGTTCTGACGACGTCGGGTTAGGATGTCAATCATTTGCCGTACTTCATAATCACGGCCGATAATGGGATCGAGCTTGTTGGCCCGAGCCTGTGCGGTTAGATCCTGGGTGAATTGATCCAAGGCCGGAGTTTTGCCATTCGCTACGACTGCTGGTGCGCTGGTAGGCCCGGAACTGCTTTGCTCGGTAGAACGCTGTTGCAACTGTGGCCAGGCCGCCAGCAGCTGCGCAGTATCAAGCTTTTCCAGCAGGGGAAGCCGGCGTAATAACAAAGCGGCCAGGCTCTCATCTTTTAAAGCGCTGTAAAGCAAATAAGCACTTCTGATCTGCTGATCACCAAACTCAATGGTGCAATTTAGCCAGGTTTGGCGCAATAAACCCACCAGGTTGGTAGAGATGCTGGGTAAGCTACTGTTGCCTGTTTTTAATGCTTCCAACGCACGATGCAGCTGCTGGCGAAGCTGATCAGGATCGATACTGAATGCAGAGAAAATTAACTGCAAATCCCCTGCCTCCATGTCCAGCATGGCATCAAGCCAATGCTCAATTTCGACAGAGAAATGGCTGCGGGACTGGCAACGTGCTGTTGCCGCCTCCAGTGCCTGGCGACAGACGGGGTTGAGCTTTTCAACCAAGCTTTTCAAAGAGGTGTTGGACATAGTTATTTACCTTAATGATCATGTTTGCGTGTAAGCCTGAAGCTGACATGCGTGGTAGAACTGTTTCTGGCATCGACTGCCATTAACACGCCCCCCATCCCTAACTGGCTTCGCCCATTCAGGCTCGCCACCGGGAAGTCAGCAACCCGGGCTTTTAATCGCACCCGGCATTGCATGGACGGCTCCAGATAGTGACTAAGAAGTTGCTGCATGCGCAGATAACCCGGCTTACCAGGTAATAGCGACTGAATGACGGATGCTTCGGCTTGAATACAGAGTTCCACTACTGAGCTGATATCCCACACTTTGCTGCCCAGCATGCTGGAGCGGCCCAATTGGCCGTATTGTCCGTCTGGTTGTTGCACTCGGGCTAAACGGCTTTGCTCAGAGCTACTCAAATGAATCCAACGACCGGTTAATGGCAAGACCTCAACCTCAGCGGATAGCAAGTGACTGAGTTGCAAACTTAACTGTTGTGCACTTGGTACACTGCGACTGTAAAAACCGCCATAAAACAGACAGGGGTTGCTTTCCTGGCCGGTCAGTTGCTGCAGTACAAAACTAAAGGGGTCAATACTGTCGGGCCTGGCCTGGTATTGGCAGGCAAAGCGATACTTTTCCCAAGCCCGGTAAAACAACGAGATCAAGCGATGATTAAACAAATCAAAAAAATCACGCATGGTCGGATCTTTTTGCTTTAAACGTTCCAGGACCAGCTCACTGTAATGGATGGGTAACACGCCACTCGGGCCGGTAAGGCCAAAAAAACTTACTACCATTTCAAAGGCGGCCAGACTTGCATCCTGACTGGCTTGTTGCTGAACTGCTGTAATGGCATTCCCTGGAAAGCCGAGGCTTTGCACTGCTTTAAACCGAATCAGCTCATCGCGTGGAAAGCTGTCACGCCCCACGCCATGCCAATGCTTTTGCTCTGCTCCCAGTTGCTGCTCAATTGCAAAAACAGCTTGATAGAAATCCATATCCACCGGGTTGATTGTGGCAGGCCATACACTCATAACAGCACCTTATTACCAACTCTGGCTGGCCAGGTGTGATAGTGCTGCTCATGCTCTTTTAGTTTGATGGTTAATCGTGTATACGAATTAACGGCAGCAAACTGGGCAAAGAAATGATCCAGCACCGAGGCAAAAAAGAACACATTGCTACCGGCATAAGCAGCTTGCGTCATTTCAATGTGGATCTCACTGCCACTGCATACCGCAACACGCCCTTTATCATTGACCCGAGCTGTACCAGGATGAATTTGAACTTTGTGAATACCATCAATCAAAGCTTTCGACTCGGGGGTACAACGAAAATCATACAGGCGCAGTGTCTCTTTCAGGCGCTGTTCGGCATCCTCGGCAGTAAAGTAGTTCAGGGTCAGGTGTTTCACCAGCTGCCAGCGACTACTATCGCCAAGCGCTGGACGGATCGGCATCGTTGGTGCCAACAAGCATCGACTTTGCTTGATAACATCCGCATGCTGAAGGATCTGGAAGCCAGGTTCACCACCACCAAATGGCAAGTGATTCGGTAGGTTTCGATTGCTGCATAAGGCCGTCACCTGGATCACTTGATCATTGCGTCCGCCTTGGCCCTGACTGTGTTGAAAGCTTCTATCTACCAGCGAAAGAAATACTTCGGTTCCTGCCTCACTGTAGCCACCAGCCCAGTCGGCGAATTCGCGCCGGCTATGCCAAAACAGGTTCTCTTGTTGCACATAGTTTGGATGCCCCTGGCTGTAGTAAGGGTGCACCGATGTTTTTTGCCCATCTGAGTCGAGTAATTGCACCTGCTCTATCTGCAATACTTCACAGATATCCGCATCCAGGTATTGCGGGGCAAGCCGGTACTCGTAATGCGAGCGCTCAAAATTGATAGGCTCGAGCTTTTGTTCAAAAATATTCAATACTGGGGTACAGCCAAGCAGCAGGCTGTCTTTGGTGATATGACGCTCTAGCTCGGCATTGGGTTCGCTGAAATACAGATAGATATAGCAACTGCTGGCTTTCTCTGGCCATGTTCGCTCTAAGCCTGAAAGCTCAACAAACAGAAACTTCTCTGGAAACAGAAATTGCTCTACCAGTAGTCGATAACCAGTAAAGCTGCGGTTCGTGTATGGAACAACACGCTCAGCATCGTCAAAACCTACTGCTTTTAATTGTTCTGGTGCCAGGTAACACACATCATTCGGCGTTTCTTTGGCTGCAATGCCTATCCTCAGTAACTGCCGGTTCAACATTTCATACAGACTATACACATGATGTCGCTGACCATTGAGGTAAAAGCGTAACTTACCCACGCCAAGCTCATCGATGGCAGTATTATCAAACTCGGTCGTTAATTGCAGCCGAAGCAACGCTTTAGCGGACTGATGGCTAGGTGGCTGGGGAGCATTGAATGGGCTGTTTTTGTACTCGGCATGGTCAACGGTCATAGGCCATACTTCGGTATCGTAACAAGAGCGAAACATGCATGGCTTCATGCCATCGACTTTCGTTTTAAACTCGGTTCCCCGCTTAATGGTGATGCCGGAGTCCGACAAGTTCTGCGAGGTTAATTGCAAAACAGAAAAGGACGGGATCGGAGCCTGATAATCTGGGTATAGCTGCCCCAACAAGGCGTCGGTCAATTCTGGAAAACTATCATCCAGTTTTTGGCGAATTTGCGCCGTTAACAATGCAAAGGCTTCGATTAATCGTGAAACATGTGGATCTTCCACTTGCTCATCACTGATCCTGAGCCGGCCAGCGACTTTGGGGTACTTTTCTGCAAACTCAGTGCCCATCCGCCGAATAAAAGTGAGCTCCCGATTGTAGTACTTCAGTAGATCTTCGTTCATCAGGCAGATTCCAAAATTCTAAGGCCTAAATTGACCGGTTCAACCTCGGAGTCAAACAAGACGTGCTCTGGTTCAGGATCTGCGTGCAGCAGCGCCTGGATCCGCAAGCGAACGACCCGCTCCACCTCATTGCGCGGTTCAAGCGGCAGCACTTCAACATCGACAAAGCGCGGTTCAAACCGACGGATAGCCAGCTCGACTGTTTTGCACAGTTGTTCGCGACCATGCTGAGAGTCCACCACCATGACTGAAAAATCCGGCAATCCGTAATTCATCAAGCTTTGCGGGAGTTCGGTGAACTCTTTCGGCCAAATATTCCATTGCACGCGCGTATTCAATAAGTTTTGTAAATCCCGGCGAACACTGGCCCGCAATGCCCGCAGATCAAAACCACGCCGAACACGTTTCGACTCTTTCTCGCCCGGAGCTTCGTCAATTAAGCGATCCAGCAATGATTGCTGCAGCGGTTGCTTGTTGCGAACTTTTACCACGATGACAAGCTCAATGACTTACGGCGCTGATAGCATGCCACTGACGCAGTTGGGTTAATGGTAAAGCCTGCTCATCCACCAACAGCATCTTCTGACCAACCCCGGTCACCAGATGATCTCCGAGCTGGCGCCAGTCGGTTTCTCGGCCAAGGCGGCTTAATTCTGAATCGCTGGCGATATAGCAAACTGGCAAGAAAGCCTCTCCCTGAGGACCATCGACTATTGAGATGTTTACCCGCCGCCATGCCATGTCAATAATGGACTTTGCCGGTTGTAGCTCAAGAGACTCAATCTCGCTGAACTTTGCCAAATAGAACTTACCGTCGGTGCCTAATAACTCGAGATAGCCAGCCAGGCTATCGTCGAGGTCACGCACTTCTTGCACCGTGTTGCCATTTAACTCAAATTGGGCAGGCTGACGCAAAGACTCCAATTGTTCTGCCGCCTGCTGTGCTGCTGTTAGATCCCCTTCACGCAGAGCAAGATGCAATGACAATAAGGCTTCAAAGCTTGCATCTGCCTCGCCAAACAAGGTAGCCGTCATGCCGCCCTGATAGAAATCCTGCCGAGCCGTTTGTGCACGGATTAATTGGCGTAAATTGACAGCACCCATCAGGCAATCCGGATGTTGCCGCACCATCATATCGAGCTGCTGATCTGCTTTATCGAGTTCGCCTATAACGCATAGCAGCTCAACATAGATAGAGCGTAAATCAAGGGATAAGGGATCATCTTTTAGCAAGCTTTCCAAACGTTGTTTAGCTTCCAGCAAATGACCCTGAACAATACTCTCTTTTACTTTTTTCATCGCAAGCACCTTAGGATTTATTCGGTTGAGATGGAGACAACTCAGCGACCAATTTGACGGTGGTCAGCATTTGTTCCAATTGAAAATGAGGTTGTAACTGGATAATGGAATAGTATTTACCCGGCTTACCGGGCTTTTCCCTTACCTGAATTTGTGCATTTCTCAGTGGATGACGAGCCCGTACCTCAGTCGAAGCATCTTCTGTAGCTGTGGTGTATTGATACAGCCAACGCTGCAGATCTTGCTCACACTCTTTCGCTGTTTGATAACCACCCACTTTGTCACGGCCGATGACCTTAATGTAATGAGCAAATCTGGATACACATAAAATGTGTTGCAACATGGTCGATAAGCGCGCGTTGACATCGGCCGAGGCCACATCGTAGCGCTTTGCCCGCTGCACCGATGAATTGCTGTAAAAAGCGTAGATGTCGCTGTAAGGCACGGCACACAGCGGGATAAAGCCATTATCCGCCAGCTCTGACTCGAAACGGTGGCCAATTTGCAGGTTGACTGCTGGCATGGCGTGGCGTCGACGAAGATCCGTGCTGTAGCAGCTTCGTGGTAATTCGTTAACCACACCAAAATTATACTGCCCTGGTTTCATGCCACGGATTTGAGCAAACCAGCCAGACTCAGAAAATGCACGGATCAATACAGCAATAAATGCATAGCCAGCATTGCCCCATAAATAGTCTTTTGTAGCAGCAGTGAGCTGTTCACGAAAACGGAATTGATCGCTTCGCTTGCCATTGTCCCGGTATGGGGAGCGCATCAAAACCTGAGGCATCACCAAACCGAGAAAGCGGCTATCTTCCATCTCCCTTAGTTGCTGCCAGCGCATGTATTCAGGCTGTTTGAACTGGCTGGAGATATCTTGCACCTGACCAAGTTCAGAGAAATCATTCACTCCGAAAAATGCGCTATCAACCGCGGTGATGAACGGTGCAAAGGCTGCAGCACTTGCCTTGGAAATTTCTTTTAGAATATCAATGTCATGATACAGTTGGCCTGGGCGAGTCGTATGGCTTAACTGGTAGTCTCCCAACAAGACCCCAAAAGGCTCACCACCGGGCATATCGAATTCTTTTTCATAGACCAGCTTAAAAAACTCACTCTGATCAAAATCAATGGCTCTGTTTAAATCTCTGCCCAGCTCACTCCAGCTCAGTGGCAGCAGCTTCACTTTGACTTTTTGCTCCCGGTCATGCAGTTCTGTCTGCTCTACCAGGTAGAGAATGCCCCGCCAGCTGGCTTCCAGTTGTTGCAGGTGTGGATGGTGTAAAATAGCATTGACTTGAGCATTTAATAGCACATCGATGGCAGCAATGGCTTTGCTCAGGCACTGCAAAAGCTGTTCTACCCGGCTGGGTCTGATCGACTCAATATGATCCGCCCAATAAGTAGCGGCAGCGACAGGATCTTGTTCATGCAGAAAGTACAGCAGCTTGCTTTGCATTGCTGACTGCTCAAAGCGGTGCTTATCTTGGTCGGCATTATCGGATGATCGAGCAAATACTTGTTCATCAATAAAGCTCAGGGTTGTTTCAGCACCACAATCCATTTGTTGTTCAGCGGAAAAAAGCATACTGCACCTTCATGGCTGAGAAACATGGACTACTTGCTATGCCCATTGAAATTCCTTTTCTGCAACGATCCATCAAACCGATGGAGCCTGCTGGCAGACTCCATCGAGACTCACTTAATTCCCCATTTCAGGAATTTTAGCTACCAGCCGCAAGGAGGTGGTAAGCTCTTCCAATTGCAGCCAAGGGCGCAGCCAGGCAACTGCATTGTAGGCACCTGGTTGACCAGGTATTTCTCGTACCTGTACCTTGGCATCAGCCAGTGGGTAGCGAGCACGCACATCCTGGCCACTGCCTTCGGACGCATTGACATAGTTCAGGATCCAGCGATTTAACCAGACCTCAACATCCTCTGCTTCCATAAAGCTGCCAATTTTGTCGCGCGCCAGCACCTTCAGGTAATGAGCAAAACGTGAGGTTGCCATTAAGTAAGGCAAACGAGCAGAGATAGCAGCATTTGCGGTGGCTTCCGGGCTGCCATATTTTTTAGGCTTTTGTGCTGTTTGAGCACCGAAAAACACCGCGTAGTCGGTATTTTTATAGTGGCATAATGGCAGGAAACCCATTTTCCCAAGCTCAGCTTCACGACGGTCTGTGATCCCAATCTCAGTCGGACACTTCAGATCCGGATCGCCATCATCACTCAAAAACACATGGGTCGGTAAGCCTTCGACTTTACCACCCCCCTCAGCACCACGAATGGCAGTACAGAAGCCGTATTTTGCGAAAGCTTGCGTTAAACGGGTGCCAAGCACATAAGACGCATTCATCCAGCAATACTTATCATGATCGGTGGTAACGGCCACGCCTTTTTCCGGATCGACTTCAAACTCTTCGTAGCCAAACTCGTCAATCGGGCTGGTTGCAGCTCCATAAGGCAAACGAGCTAATGCACGCGGCATCGTCAGGGTGACAAAACGGGAGTCTTCGCTCTCACGGAATGAACGCCACTTGGTGTACTCCAGCGACTCAAAGATTTTCTCCAGATCGCGTGGCTTGGACAGTTCAGTCCAGGAGTCAAATCCAAACAAAGCAGGTGATGCGCTACTGAGGAAGGGACAAAAGCCAGCTGCAGCAACATTGGACATATAGGTTAATGTTTCAACATCTTCCGGGTGATTGGTAAATTCATAGTCACCAATCAGAGCACCATAAGGCTCCCCACCTGGAGTACCGAATTCAGATTCATACACTTTCTTGAACGTTTGACTTTGATCGAATTCAACCGCTTTGCTCAAATCTTTGTAAAGCTCACGCTTATTGATGCTGATCATGCGAATTTTTAACGATGCACTGGTTTCAGAGTTCATCACCAAATGGTGTAAACCACGCCAGCTGCCTTCAAGCTTCTGAAAGCCATCACTGTGCATAATGGCCGCCAGCTGTGAGGAAATAAGCTGGTCAATGCGCTTGATCGCTTCATTAAAGGTTACTGTGAGGTTTTTGTTCCAGCTGACGGTGCCTTTCAATGCCTCTTCGGTTAAGGTGCGTAACAGTTCCTCTGC
This sequence comes from Alkalimonas sp., assembly GCA_020831935.1. Taxonomy (GTDB): domain Bacteria; phylum Pseudomonadota; class Gammaproteobacteria; order Enterobacterales; family Alteromonadaceae; genus Alkalimonas. The sequence goes on along the minus strand of JAFIFR010000292.1, from coordinate 15,121 downwards.
CCGTGAAGAGTCGGTTTGCTTAGTGGCCCCAATCGCTTGCTCCAGCAAAGATACTGCAGGTTGCTCTGTTGTTTCATGGGCTTGTGCCAGAGTTTCCGTACTCATATCATTTCTCCTCTTCAGGTGCCAGCTCAGTGGCCAGCTGCTGCAGATCGCTCTCGTTGTTCAGAACTTTCTCCAGGATATTCTCGAGCTCTTCAGAGCGATCTATTTTGGTCATTAGATCACGCAACTTATTCCGGGTGGCCATCAGTCGCTCAAGTGGTTCAACCTGATTAACAATCGCTGCAGGCTCAAAGTCACGGATAGACTTGAACTGCAGATCAACCTGGAACTCGGAACCATCGTCTGTCAGTTTATTCTCAACTTTAAACGACAATTTTGGGTTCATTCGCTTCAACACATCATCAAAATTATCGCGATCCACCTGAACAAACCGACGATCTTTCAATGGCTTTAATGCATCTGTATTTTGGCCTGCAAAATCACCCATCACGCCTACCACAAAAGGAAGTTCTTTTTGAACCACAGCTCCCTCAGTTTCGACATCATAAGTAATATGCACCCTGGGCTTACGTACCCGGGATAATTTACTATGAATGCTTTCCATCACATCTCTCCTTTGCTGTATAAACGTGCCAGGTAACGCAGTGTACTACCGTTAACTACCTGAGCCTTTATTGATACCGGTTAGCCGGAAGAACTGGTTCCGACTGTTGTTATCGTCAATAAGCTCTTGTAAGAGCTCGGGTAATGCTAAGCCACTCCAATGAATAATTTGCTCTAACGCATAAGACATGGGGGAATGCGGCTCCGTCTTACGAAAAAAAGCCGCTGCATCTTGCAGCGACTGAATCACTTGCTGCCGGGTTTGGACTTGCTTGTTGACTGGGCTGCTGTTGCCTTCTGCTGTTTCAGCCTCTGTCGTCACATCGTCCTGCAGCTCTTCTTGCTCGGCATGGTAGGCAGCCAACTTATTTTTAGTCAGGTACTGCACGGTATCACGGCACTGCTGAATCGCTTTTAAGATTGAGCTGGTTGGTTGTGGTACTCCATGCATGGCCGCATCCATCGCTGTTGAAAGTGCGGAAAAAGCCTGGGTTGCTTCATCCATGCTAGTTAACAAAGCAACGAAGTGCTCAGCAGGTGTCTCCGCCACAATCTGAACAATAGCCTCCAGGTTTACACTAAGCTCTGGGCGCGGCTTTTTACTCTCTTCTTTTCGGGATTGCTCATTGGCACGGATATATTGCCAGGTAGCAAAACTACTGTCTGAAGCACTGATGACGAGTGGAATACTTAAAATGGGCGAAATTAAAGCACCATCCCCTTCGTAACCATTCAAACCAACCAAAGGCGCAATCCGGGTTTCCAGGCCATCTTCATCCGGTTGTGGATACAAATCATCCCAAAACTGCTCAATCAACACGCGAGCGCAATCAAAGGAGCGTGCCAGCCCGGCAAAGCCTGATGTCCTGCACAGCGCTTCAATCAACCATGCGGCATACTCCAGATCTTTGGCTTCAGAGCTAAGCGCAGCATAAATATCTTCAGCCAATTGCATCCACTCACTCAGCATTGGAGCGGACTCATCATCACTCATCAATGCTGAACGTTCTGCATCCCGCAGCGAACGACGCTTATCTTTCAGTTGATAATAACGTGAAGCGGGTGATACATCTGAGCGTGGATCCGTACCGCAACGAGCATCCGGGCGGATCTCGCGGGCAATTGAATCTGGCTTTATAAAATCACAATCTAGCATCAAAATTCACAAGCTTGCTGGCACAGATACAAATATACCCCATGACAACTCAATTTAAAATATCTAATTAACGTGAATTTACTTTTTAAGTGATATTGGAACCGTTTTATTACACTCGGGGCTAATGTAGTGATTGGTTATGAAAGTAGCATGAACACTGTTTACCTTGACCAGAACACAGGTCACGTTATCTCTGGCTCCAGCAACCAAAGACATATGAATCAAAGCTCTGTTGGCAGCTTCAATGTCATGATGATGCAGGTAACTCTGTATCTCGTCATCCGACAGCTCTTTATTCAGGCCATCGGTACAGAGCAGAAAAAGATCACCTGCTTCAATAGCTCCACTCAGCGCTGCTACACTCACCTGCCCTTGCACACCGACCGCACGTGTGATCACATTGGCCAGTTCATGCGTTTCCGCTTCTTCTGCCGCGATCAGCCCTTGGTCGATCAGCTCATTCACCTGACTATGATCCCTGGTGACTTGCCGCAACTCATTGTTACGTAATAAATACATACGACTATCGCCCAACCAGAAAACATGGTACTGCTGGTGATAAAACAGCAGGACAACAACCGTTGATCCACCCAGCTCTCCCTGGTTGTGCTGCTGGCAATACTCCACTACCTTTTGATTTGCTTGTTCCAGTGCGGTACAGATGGTTTCAGGCTTAACTTGCTCAGTTTTTACGACCTCATCGCGGATCGTGCTAATGACCAACTGACTGGCAACATCACCGGCTGCATGGCCACCCATTCCATCTGCGACTACCCAAACACCATATTCCGGCAATAGCAAACACGCATCTTCATTCAATTGCCGAACTAGCCCTTTATGACTTTGTCCATGAGAAGTCACTGACATCATTGTTTCTGTTCCCGATTTGCATGGAGTGGTTTCATTTGCCAACCACGCTCAGCCCATTGGCCGTTCAGCATAGAGGCATATTGACTAATCAGAGGCATGCCTTTCGAAATTAAGCACACCGCATCCACGTACTCAGAGCCATCCGTCCACCAAAGGCAATAGTTCCCAAACTCTTGCCGCAACAAACTGTGCAGTAATGCCATGCTGTCCATCGTTAATGCACCATGCAAAAGCCAGTTTCCTTTTTGCTCAGCATGGCCTAAATGGTGTGATGGCACAGGGCTTTCTGGCGAAAAAAAGGAAAATTTAAGCAATGCTGCACGCCAGTTTTGAAAGTTAAAATCATCCTCCAAAGTTTGCATAATGAAGTCTTCAAACTGTTGACACCAATCGGACTGTGTTCTGCAAACAATGGGGCTTTGTTGTACAGGTTTTGCCAAAATCAACGGGTAGTGACGGCCAACTTTATCCACACTCGGGATCATGGTACCAATCACAGGATCTGGACCGCAGCTACCACCGGACAATGCAAAGTGCCATACCGGACTGGTCAGATAGTAATCCAACCAATTGGCACCCAGCTGCTCTTTGCTAACAGCTAATGCAGCTCGTAACCACTCATTCCAACAATCGTTAAATTCGATGCTCAGACCTTCTTGCAAGAAGTCCCCTAATACCGGGACCTTGCCACAAAAACCTGCGCCTGGTTTTACAAATTCACTGGACAACGGAATCCCTCCAGGTCACTGTTCCAGAATGGGTTATTTACAGAGTCAGGCAGAATCTGAATCTGGGCTTTGTTACTTTGCTCTGAAACATACAGCAATCCATCTTGCCTTGTTTCAGGGCGTAGCCGGGTTTGCTCATCTAAGAAGCGAAACCAGGACCATTCACCTTCAATTCTCCGGCTGGTAGGCAATCCAGAGTTTGCGGGCGTAAAAACCAAACGGGTTTGCTGCCTATTTCTGTCGCCGGGCCACTCGAAATGCTGATTTCGCGGAGGCCCGTGACGGTAGGATAACGACTGACCATCGATCTCAAGTAACAAATGAGTAATGTGTTGATCAAGAAAAATTGGCCGCAGATTGAACCCAATGTTCATGCTCTGACTGCCTTCATCAAAAAATGCCTGACGAATACGATGAGCACGCTGAAAAGTCCTCAGCACGGACGGATTAATCCCAATGTCTTGCTTAAAGCTCCACTCTGCACGCTGCATATTGACGAACGGCCGTAAGTACTCATTAAAAAACTCATCAAGCGTGCCGCCATAACCAAAGAAGCGTTCGAAATCTCTTATTTTTATTTCATCGGAACTGGCCCGATTGATGGGATAACGATTCGCAATGGATCGGTTAAACTCGGTAAGGACAGTGCCACGCCACGCTTCATTGATGTGCTGTTTACTGCCTTCTGCAATCAACACCGAACTACCAGCATAGATTTGACTGACCCAGTCACTAAATGGCGCAGGTATATCTTCACGTAATCTTCGCAAGGTCAGATTCATTTGATTGCTATCACGATTTTGCAGTCGGTTCATATACGCCTGGCGTGCCATATTGCCCGGCTGGTACAACTGCTCAAGAAATTCATGGTTGGAGCGCAACACATTGGCCATGTGATCAAAGTGCTCCGCTTGTATCGAAAGTAATGAGGAAAAAGTTGCTTCTACCTCCTGACCCGGTAGCTTATTGCGGTTCAAGTTTGGCAGTTCATCCGGTAATAACCGGCTCATTCGGTTGTATTGCGATGAAAATTGAGTCCGTGCAACGCGCCCGGCAACATCAGCGGCCAGTTGCATTTCTTCAGACTCGGGTTGTTCAGTGAGTTGCACCTGACTTTGCACCGCCTGGATAATTCGTTGGATGGGTTGTTCATGACCACTCAGTGTTCGGGTAACAAACAAACCATGCTCCAGCGTATCGAACGAAACAATGCTGATGTCCTGCAGCAAAGCCTGCCAATACTGAATATAGTCCTGGTAATACTTCTGATTGACCATAGTAGTCAAGGCGCTATCCACTTGTCTGGCATTGATGGTTTCATCTTCACCATACACCCAGCTATCCTCCATAAGCTGGCGAATAATCCGGTTTTTTTGCACATTGAACAAACCATGAAACCCCTGATAAGTAAACAAACCAGGGATCCCTTGCTGCAACGACTGCCCGCTTTTTCGGGTAACTACACGTAAACTGTCTGAACCCAGTACATCCGCGAGCGCAAAGTCAGGAATATGACTTTGCAACAATTCCGTTTTGATACGTTGGTAAGCTCTTTCTGCTAAGGGTACATTCATCAGATCTTCGCGCACCTGGCTTACCAAACTACTGTCGTAGGCCAAGCCACTGACTCCACCCTGCAAGTAAGCCTGTAAATGAAGTTCAAGCTGCTGACGTAAATCAGCATGCAACTCTGAAGACAACTGACGGTTCAGGTACAGCCGGAACCACTCCTGAATATGCTCTGCATCAAAATGAGCGGGCTTAAAAAGCATTAAATAGCTTCTTAACGTTTCGTACAAATAATCCCGATGCCGGGCATTTGACTGCATTTCATCCGCCATCGCACTCGCGAGAAAGGGACCAAAATCTGCAACCAGTGCATTTTGATAGGCTCGGCGAGCCGACTGCCCTAATTTATCCCCTTGATACAAGCCCATATCTCTGGGGCCTCCATCAGGCAAGTGACCGTCATAACCTGCAGGTAAAGCCCGAAGGACTTGCAAACGCTCGTTCAATGCGTAGAGATCATCCGATACGCTCAGTTGCGAGGTACTGCTGGCCTGATACTGATTCACCGCATCGGTGACCTTGGCGACCAGCCCAAGATTCCATTGGTAACTTTTTAACCACAAGGTTGATAAGACCACGGTTCCCAGTGCAGTAAACGCCATAGCGCCATGGCGCAACCATTTGACTTTGGTATGATGCCGCAAATTAACCGATGCCAGTTCCCGCTCGGGCACAATAATGCTGTCAAACAGCTTTTTAATAAAGAAGCCCTTGCCTTCCCCTGTAAGCTGACGTTTAGGCAGCTCTGCCAGTTGCAGATCATGACTGAGTTGTGGGCTAATCTGGTCAATGGGGATACCCTGCTGCGTGGCACTAACGACATAGATACCACGCAACATGATGGGCTTTTCAAATGGGTTGGGTGAGAAAATTTCTTTTAAGAAATCATCGGCAGCACTTTGCGCACTTCGAAGTTGCCGCGGAAACTCAAATATTGCGCTACGATTTTCAACACCATGCTCGTATTGCAATCGATGAAATAATCGCATTTGCAGGCGTTTCAGCATGGCGTGAAATTCTTTATTAAAAAGTGCTATTTCCCCTTGCTCACTGGAAGCTTGTTCAGGGCGGAACGTCATGCCCCATACTTGCTCCGTCTCCTCGGCAGAAAGATCGTCAAAAAACTCAGAAAAGCCTGCAATCAAATCCGCTTTGGTCAGCAGCATGTACACCGGAAACGTCATCCCCAGTTGATTTTGCAACTCTTGAATTCGCTGCTTAATCGCTCTGGCATGCAGGTTACGTTCGGTTCTGGTTTGCTTCAGAAGCTCTGCCAGGCTGGCAAAGACAATAACACCATTGATAGGACGCTTGGGGCGGTACTTTCGTAGTAAACCAAGAAAACCTTTCCAGGCACCCGCGTCTTGTTGATTATGGCTATCCTGGGTGGTGTAGCGCCCGGCAGTGTCGATAAAAACCGCTTTATTGGTGAACCACCAATCGCACTGGCGGGTGCCACCAATGCCTTCTATCGAGTCAACACCCATTTGCTCTCGCAGAGGGAACTCAAGACCGGAATTGTGCAAGGTTGTGGTTTTACCTGAACCAGGAGGACCGATGAGCATGTACCAGGGTAAGTGGTAAGTGTCTTTACTTTGACCAAAACTGGCATGCTTTAAGATATCCAGCGCTTTTTGAATACGTTCACGCAGTACCGTGATGTCGTGCTGAGCCATCGAGCTTTGCTGCTCACCAAGTTCGTTACTCAGCAACTCCTCGACCGCTTGATGGTGCGACTGACGCTCACGGATGCCTCGAATGTAATACCAGGCTCCCCAGCAAATGATCAGCAATAACAACGTAATAATCCGGGCGCTCACTGAGGCTAAGGGCTCATAGCCAGCAATGGCCACCATTGGGCCGCCGAACCAAATCAATAAAGCAACCGCAGCCAAACCCAGCAGAGTGATCAACCAGCCTTTACGGCCGTAACGTACCAATGTCTGCCAAAACCTATTTAAACGCATAATAAGGCATCCTTTCCTGCTTAGTTCGGTAATAAATCAATTTCAACCCTGCGGTTACGCGCACGGTTTTCTACAGTATCGTTGGGGACCAAGGGGTCCACTTCCCCCCGGCCTTCTGGCCATAACCGACCATGCAAGTCTGCACCAGCGGCTAAGGCATCCGCCATCGAGTTTGCCCGCGCCAGCGATAAATGCCAGTTTGAGGGGTAGCGTGTAGAAAAAATCGGTAAGTCATCGGTATAACCATTCACTAGGATCCGGCCATCAGACCCTTCCAGGGAGCGGGCAATTTTATGCACTACCGGTAAGAACCCTTCCGTGATATTGGTGCTGCCGGATGAAAACAATTGATCATTGCCAACCCGGATACGCACTCTGTCAGAGAGTTCAATCACTTCCAGCAGGTTGCGATTAATTTCTGTTTGCAATAACAACGATAACCGTCTGCTTTCCTGGGATACCTTGCTATTGATACTGGTAATGCTATCCCCTTGTTCGGGCAGTTGAACCAGGGTGACCAGAGCGCGGTTTACCTCATCCGAGCGCTCATTGATCAAGTAACTGAGGTACATGTAACCACATAAGAGCAAAGCAGCGGCTACCGAGCACATCACCCACAGGGGAAAGCTTTTTTGCCCGGACTCAACTGCAAGTACCGATGCATGCCAATCCGGTGTCAACTCTCGAGGTGGCTCGCCTCGCTCTGCTTTGATAGCTTTATAAACGCGGTCACGAATTGCATTCAGTTGTTGATACCCCTGCTCGGCAACACGCATTTTACCGACAAAGCCAAATGATAAGCACAGATACATCAGCTCGAGTAACTGGATGTGTGCTTTAGGATCGGTCAAAGCACTATCCAATAAGGTGAAAAAATACTCTCCACCGAAGGTTTCCTGATAAAAGTTCGACAACAGACTAAACGCCGCCCAGTCGCTTTCGCTGCCCCAGCTGGTATTTAAAACGGCTTCGTCAATAAAGGAACACAAGCAATAGCGAGCATTGCGAATGGCGTCACTTTCAACACCACGAACCCGCAAGCGTTGTTCGTAATGCTCAATAAGTTCAATGCAATGCCCTTTTAATCCCATCACATCGGGATGAGAGGCGGTGCTTCGTATCGGCCCAATCAAAGAGAACAAGTCACCGGCCTCTTCTATTAGCGGGTTATCACTAATAAGTAAGGACTGCTGCCTTGGCTTGCTTGTTTGTTGAGAGGGAGTAACAGCAGCGGCCAATACGGTTCGGTCAGCATGAACTGCTGCTGCCTGAGCCTGATGTTCCGTGCTATCTTTCGCTGGCTTGCGCCCACCAGGCCTGGGTTTAAGCACTGTACGATCCGTCATAACTAATTTTCCTGTTGCGTCTGCACTAACTACGACTTAATAGCCCAAAGTTCAACTTTTAATCCCGGATAATTTCCTGAGATATGAAGGGCAAGCCCACCACTGCTTGCTAGCTTCTCCCAGTAAATGCTATTTTTTTCTAACTGGAAGTAGTGATAACCGGCATGATAAGGAACCTGCCTGGGGGCGACAGGTAAACCTGTGACTGCGATCCCCGGCAGCTGGTTATTGACCAACTCACGAATGTGTTCTACCGGACCAATCTTGATCCTTGAGGGCAGGTGCTTACGAATATCTTCGGTAGGTACATCTGCCGCAATGGCCACGATAAACTGCGCATTATCCAAAATGCCTTTGTCGGTTAATGCTGAAACCATGATGCCGAACTTACCCATCTGAAGAGGCAAAGCTTGTGCTGTCTGTTCCAAAACCACACTCAGTGTCTGGTTCAGTAACACCAGCAGATTTCCAAAGACCGTGGTTAAGTCCTGATGCTGATAAGGAGGAAAAGACTGAGCCCGCTTTTCTTTGGTGGTAAAGGTTGCTAGCTCGCCGGCTAATGCGACAATGGTTCGATACAAGGTTTCAGGGTGCGTTGCCGTGTTCTGCTGCAAATGCCTGAGATCAGGCTCATAGCGATTCAGCATCTGTAGCATCAAAAAGTCAGCGATAGAATTGGCCGTGCCCTGCCCTTTGCCAATCCGCACTGCTAAGGCGTCTGCCCGCTGTTTAAGCATGCCAAGCACTTCCTCGAGAAAGCTGCATAGCACATGATTGCTTTGGATCCTGAGCACCGGAGGGATGTACTTGGTATCCAGTTTTATTTCCCCTTCCTCCAGTACCTCTTTCACCTTGGCTAACGGAATACTGATAAAGCCGCCTCTTTCTTCACTTTCCCGCTTTAAAAAACTACGAACCTGGGCAAGCTGAATGGTTTCGACCGCAAGATCATCCTGCGTGGAGTCCATCACATCGGCATCATGATAAGCAAAACGGGTTATATCCGCACTGCCATGCTCCGCAATGTTTCGAGCAGAGCTTTTATCCATGGCAATACACAGATAAATCAGCTCATCACGACAGGTCTTTGGTACCTCAATAGGCTCAGGGACAGGATCCACTAAAGGGAGTTCCAATAAGTAACCATCGGGTAAAATGGCATCCAGGGAATGCACTGCAAACTGGCCAAAACGTAGCTTATTCTGATCAATGTCGAGCGCTGCAAGTCCCCAACCATGAGCAGAGAGTAATTCACAACTGCGCTGCAACCGGTGGTTTAAATAACGCTCTTGTTGTTGAAAGTGCTGTGGCCGTAAAAAAATCCCCTCCAACCAGGCAACACGATTTAACTGACTCATAAAGATTTCCTACTCCTTGCTTTCAGCGTCGCCGTCTGGCTGTGTCATGCTCACGGATATACACCGCAAGAGACTCAATATAGACATATTGGTTGTCGTAGCCGGTAGGTTTTACATCAACCACAGCGCGCCAGCGGGCATTTTCAATATCCCGATACGCAACAATGACACCGACCGCTTTAGTGGCCGGGTGCAACTCCATCCTGGATTGACTTTGCTGACCTGGTTCAAACACAAACTCATCTTTCTTGAGTAAGTCCGTTCTGAGCACAGCTGTCGGATCGTCGTACAAAGCAAAAAAATCCTGGTTCTCAAAAATTGTTTTGGAAGCAAGTTCAAACACTTTGACTATCACGGGAGAAGGCCGGTCATTCTGATCCGGATTCAAATCAGCTGCCACTCTGAAGTGCAGTGTGGTGGATGGCGGAAAGGTAGAATACATCACCTGGCATGAAGACAATAAAAACAGTGATAGCAATAGTGCAATGCCGTGACTTAAAACTTTCATAGACAGAACCTTTATGGGTTATTCAACGGATTTGATTGATTGTTCGTAGGCATCAATAAAGTCATCACTGAAACCTCTTTGCGTGTTTTTGGCCAATTGTTCAGTTAACTCTTGATGATACAGCTCATAAATTGCCCAGTGCCGTGCTTTTGCATGCACGCTGCTTAGTTTATCCAGCACACCACTTCCTACATCTTTGCGGCGAATTGACTCAGGGGATATTCTGGACAACATGGCCTGCATTGCTGCTCGACTGGCATCCAGCAAAGCAACTTCATGTTTACTCATGTCCTGAAAGGCAGAGTGAACGGCCTGTTTGGGGGTTAAAAAACCCGTGTTGCTGCTGGCAAATAAGGTGTGAAATACATCCTCAAAGCTGGCAGAAAACTTCAGTGGGTTGTTTTCCCGGGCTTGAAAGGTTGTTTGATTCACCCGTAAGGTGTTTTTGACTTTGGAGCGGGCTCGCATCATAGCCATTAAGCCATCCAGCGAAGCGCGCAATGCTTCACCTAACAATTGCCAGCTTTGCTCAGATTGGTTTAGCAATTTCATTTGTTCAGGTGTTAACTGCAACCCCTGCAAAAATGCCTGGACTTTTTTCTGCTCCGAAACACTGAATGCATCATCCGGCTTAGGCATGCCAGCAGCTACCCCATCCATCGGGATAGTCACGGCCGAAAAAGCAAGATCTGCGCTCTGCTCATTCGGACTCGGTTGCTGGTCGATGTCAGTGGACCAATCATCTGGTATAAGTGGCTGTACATGAAAAAAATCATCCAGTTGTGAGTCAACAGCATCGTGGGAACTAGGTGAAACAAGCGGATCAGCTTCCGACATCATCACACCATGGAAATCTACTCGGGAGGAAACAGCAGAGAGTGACTCACCAACAGCGGCAACCTCGTCATGCCAGGCATGCTCAGGAGCAGCCTTACTGCCAGTGGTCTGACGCAGTTCAATGGCACTCACTTGCAGTTCATAGTCACCCAGCAGTAAGGTGTCGCCCTGTTTTAAATAGCGTCGATTCCCTTTGCCAATCAGATCGGATGAATTGTTAATGAAAAGCCCATTGGTAGAACGATCTTCAATGTAAAAGCCTTGATCATCCGATCCAACAGTGGCGTGCAGACCCGAGACAATTCGCTCCGGATCTGCCAGCTGCCAACTGGCTTGCTCCGAACGGCCGATGGAGCCCCCGCTGGCTTCAAAACGCATCACGGTCTTTAAACGGGGCGATAAACGGTGATAGCTGACAACAGAAAGTTCAAGCCACATTCTGATTACCTCTTCCTTAAATGATCAGCCCCCCATTCGGAAGGTTGCAGACTTGTGCACTGTTAAAAAAACCGAGTAATGATAGCCGTGAGACGGATGAAGATCAACAATAAAGTTAACTTAAATTTAATTAATAAACTCTTATATTAGCAAATAGTGCTATCAAGCTGAAATTTCATGGCCATCTCTGAGTTTAAACACGCGCAGTTGACCTGATGAGACAATTTCAGCTACAGATTTTAACAGTTGCTCTGGAGCTGCTATTTTTTGGGGGACAGCACACATTTGCGCATAACGATAAAGATCAAGCAGTATTTGCTGACGTGCAATGGCTGGTTCTATTTGCCGCAAAAAATACTCAGCTTGCAGCGGGCAATGCATCACACACTCAGAGTCTGTAAGATCATAAGATGTAAGGAGATCTCTGCTAAGCAAGTAGCAGTTTTGCCATACATCATTCACGTAAATACCAGTGTAATGTGTAGGTGCTGGAATAGCAGTCATAAGAACCTCATGAAAACAGGAACAGTCAATGGCCATTAGCCCGAGCAACACAATATTTCAGGAATGCTCGATCGTACTCCGCTCCATAATAACAAATTTACTTTATGGTGAACAATTGATTGAATGTGGATAATTAAGTAAAATTTATGGTTGACTCTGTTTTGAAACGATGTAGCTTTACAACAAGGAATGAATGCAACCATGACGAGTACAACTCCTGAGCAAGATATAAACGATGAAGATCAATCCATTAGCCCTGATCTTACGTCTAACCTGACTGATAGCTCTAGCCATGGTTCGCAAGGAGGCGGTGCAGATAGAACCCAGTTGATCTCAACAGCGACGAAACAAATCACCGCAGCTGCCAGCTCCCACCTCAAAGCCGGCAGCATGCTGCAGCAACGCTATAAAATCGAGAAGCTAATTGGCTCTGGTGGTATCAGTCATATATACCGGGCACGGGATACATTCCTGGAGCAAGCGGGCATTGCTGAGCCTTTTGTCGCCATCAAGGTGTTGCAAAAACAGTTTGTCGATCAGCCAGAAGCGCTACAGCTTCTGTTGCAGGAAGCTCGGAAAACACAACAACTCGCTCACCCCAATATTATTCGCTTATTTGATGTCAGTTCAGACGAAGGGCATTTCTTTCTGGTGATGGAATACCTGGATGGTGAAACCTTAGAGCAAGTGATCAACCGCTATAAACCTAATGGATTGCCCTATAAATTTGCACAGAAGCTACTCGAGCAAATTGCCGCTGGCCTTGCGTACGCTCACCAACAAGGGATCGTGCATGCAGATTTAAAGCCAGCCAATATTATGCTGGATCGAAATGGCCATGTGAAACTGCTTGATTTTGGGGTTGCCCAGAAGTTACAACACAATGTAGATATCTATGCGGCAGAAGAGCAATCACAGGCGACACCGGTCAGTGGCTTTACACCGGCCTATGCCAGTGCAGAGCTATTGGCGGGCCATGCGCCCACGCCATCGGATGATGTCTACTCTTTTGGCTGTCTGGCCTACGAGCTTTTGACCAGCAAACACCCATTTCATCGTTTACCAGCCGATAAAGCCCAGCGTGAGCAAAAAAAGGCCAGTAAGCCGGCCCATTTAAATTTCTTGCAATGGGCAGCCTTTCGCCGCGCCTTGATGTTTGATGGCAATCAAAGGACCGCTTCGGTTGGCAAATTAATGCGTCAGTTAAATCGACCGGTGTGGCCTGTGTTTTTGGCAACTGCTGCAGGGGTGATGATGCTGACCGCAGGCATATCTTATGTCCAGGGGCAGCAAGGTTCACTGCAAGAGTTACAGCAAGCTTTAGCAGCACATCAGGCAACGTTGTCGTATCAAGCCAACTTGGTACAACTTCAACCGATTGAAGTCCTTGAAGAGCTGGAAAAGCTCACCGATCAAAACCCAATCATTTCGTCCGGACTGCTCAACTTTCATGCCTCAACCATGATCCGCTATTTTGAGCAACAAATAGACACCTTATTAAGCGATCGGTCAGAACGCTACCCCAATTACATTGAAATTGAACACTTAAGCGAACAGGCAAGCCAGCTTTATCCGGACTCTCACCAGCTCGCAGCGGTTCGCAACCGGGTTGCCCGAAGTAAACAGAGCGCTATTGAGATACTGCAAAACCAACTCACAACCATGTTAATAGCACAAAATTACAGCCGAGATCCTGAGATAACGAACCCATACCAGGTGCTGGCAGACTTAAAGCGGATTGATCCAAACTACCAACCGCAGCCAAACGAAGAAGCGGTGCAGCTTTTTGTTCAGGATTTCGAGTTGGCGATGTATGAACATAATGCGGCAAAACTGCAGCAATTGCTCGGCATCGGGCAGGCAGTGTTTTTTGCGGTAGAGCAGGCTCAACCACTTATTGAGCAAGGTCTGCACATGCAATCCGCGATCGATGCTATGGCATCTTACCAAGAGCAGCATGAGCAAGGCAGTGAGCCTGCATTTCCATACACAGCCGCAGAAGTTTTTTATCAGTATCGCTTTCGTGCACTCACTAGCGCGCTGGAGCAGAGCGAAGAAACTGCGGAAGTGGATGCAATCTACGATCAATGGCAGCAGTATGCGGCCATTTGGCCGAATGATTTTGAACTCAACATTCGCTTAAGGCGGCAATTAGCTGATAAATACCTGACGCTCTCTGGCGAACTACTTAAAACACACCAGGTACGTAATGCAGAGCGCTTGATGCGACGGGCAAATGAATTGATGGTCAGTGTCAGTGGCTAGATAACGTAGACGGCAACAACCAAGTTGAGTTGTTGCCGTCTTGTAGCTATTAGAGATAAACCAGGATTTCAATGCGACGATTCAGCGCCTGACCAGTGGCAGAGTTATTATCCGCAATAGGCTCATCTGGTCCTTTACCATGATAACCCAGCTTATCGGACTGAAGGCCCAAGCCAAGCAGGTATTCAGTGACCGCTTTAGCTCTTTCACGGGAAAGTTGCAGGTTGTAGTCATAATTACCACGATTATCGGTATGTCCTAATACCTCTAGTGCCTGATAATCAATGTGATGCAACGCATTGCTCAATGTTTCCAGAGCTTGCTTTTGCTCTGCGGTGATGTCTCTGGCCGCAAACTCAAAGCTGGTCACACCCGGAAAAGTGATCTTGAGTTGCTCTGAGCTAAGCTCCTGCAATGAAATTTGCTGGAAGCCATTCAAATGCTCATTCAGCACTGAACCCGGGCTTTGGGTATAGACAGAGCTGGTATTTTGCTCCGAGGTACTGCTTTGCATAGTGGTTGCACAACCACTAAGAGCCACAGCACAAGCAACCGAAAGCACAACACGTCCAAATGTAATCATAAAAACACTCCTGTAAATTTAGGTTCAAATATTTTGCGGAATATATACATTATTGTGCCTGATTTCAATCTTTGTCTGCGCTGTTATCGCACTCTGGCTTGCAATGGCATCAGGATTACCACAAGATAATTCCTTGCAGGACCTTGAACGCGCCTACTGTTCAGGCATAAGCCGCCAACTGCATGGCAGCTGGTGGCTTCACAAAAGAGAATCTACTTATGCAAATCCTTCGACTTGGTCTATTTTCGTGCAGTTTAGCCGCGGCTCTGACATGGATGTCCGTTGTCGCTGCCGAGCAGCCTGCAGGTATTGCCGCCGTTGCCAGCCCGGATGCCTATGGCGCCAAAACAGCACAGCAGATTTTGCAGCAAGGCGGCAATGCG